>CAYWIY010000169.1:0-4351 GCA_964458455.1 uncultured Syntrophomonadaceae bacterium
GTAAGTGGTGTCGAAGGCCTGGTCCCGTGCGGCGCAAACTCATGAACCCCGTCAGGTCCGGAAGGAAGCAGCGGTAAGTGAGACTTTGCGGGTGCCACGGGAGTGCCGGGCCGGAGCTAACTGCCCGGGAAGCGCTTGAAGCTGACGGTCAACGGCAGGTGCACGGTCGTTAATTTTATTATGCAATAACTTCTGCGGATTAAGCCTCTATCGTTTGCCGGAATGTGATATTCCGGTTATATTTTAATCATAGCCGAATTAATAACCGGCCTGAAAGATTCGTGGCACAATCTGCACAATCAAGTATTTCTCTAGGGGTGTATACAAGCCGTGGCATATCTCAGCCTTTACAGGCGCCATCGCCCGCTTACTTTTGCCGACATGACAGGACAGGAGCATATTACCCGTACCCTTAGCAACGCACTGGGCAGCGGGCGGCTTGCTCATGCCTATCTTTTTAGCGGGCCCAGGGGTACCGGGAAAACAACGGTGGCAAAAATATTGGCCAGGGCCGTTAACTGTGATCATTACCCGGCTTCCGAGCCGTGCGGTACCTGTACCCCCTGTAAAAATATCGCCGCCGGGGTTTCCATGGATGTTATTGAGATGGATGCCGCATCAAACAGGGGTATTGACGAAATCAGGGAACTCAGGGAAAGGACCCGTTATGCGAGCGGAGAAAACCGCTTCAAGGTTTATATCATCGATGAAGCCCACATGCTTACTGCAGAGGCTTGCAATGCTTTTCTAAAAACCCTGGAGGAACCGCCGCAAAATGTTATTTTTATCCTGGCTACCACCGATCCTTCCCGCCTTCCTTCCACCATTGTATCTCGCTGTCAGCGCTTTGATTATCACCTCCTGACAATAGACCAGATCAGGCAGCGGATCGAACAGATCCTGGAGCAGGAAGGCCGGCAGTCTGAGCCGGAAGCTGTTAACCTGATGGCCCGGCTGGCCGACGGTTCTCTTCGCGATGCTCTGGGAATCCTGGAGCAGTGCTCTTCATACAGCGAGGACCATATTTCTGCCGAACATGTCCGGATAGTTACCGGGGCGACAATGACCGAAACTATAGAAGCACTGATCAGGGCGGCCGTGGAAAACGATCCTGATTCGGGGCTGGAAATAATCGAGGAAGTTGTGTACAGCGGCCGGGACCTGCAGCTTTTAGTGCGTGATTTGACTTTTGTTTTCAGCAGGCTTCTATTGCAGGGAAAAAATGAGGATGGTGCAAAAAAAGGACAATGCCACGGTTTTGAAGATATCCTGCAAGCTTACCGCGGGAGGGTTTCCAGGGATCTGCTCCTGGAGGCGGTTGAACTGCTGCATGAAGTTGGTAATGAACTGAAACATGCCCGTTTTCACCAATTTATCCTGGAAGTCTCGTTTATCCGCCTGCTCAGGGTACTGCACGGGCGGCCCCGCAAGGAGGTTGCAGAGGGTATAGAACAACCCGAAAAGGCCCGGCTTGAGAAAGCGCAGCCTAAAACAGCCCCCCAAAAGCAAGCGCCTCCCCAGGCTGCAAAGTCTGCTGAGCCTGAGGCTGCAGAGCCGGATGAGAGGATCTCTGCTGCTGAAACTACAGGTGAAACTGAAGTTGCGGGTTCGTTATCGGCGGAAGCCGGATTGGCAGGGGAAGGTGATACCGGTGAGCTGTCGCCGGAAAGCGATCTTTTTGCCCGGCTGAGGGAAGATTGGCCGCGGATAGTCAAGGAACTAAAAAAGAAACAAAAAAGCACGGCGGCATGGCTGGAACCGGCCCGGCTAAAAGACTTAAGGGGGCGCCTGGTTTGTATCAGTTATCCGCCTGAATATACTATTCATCAGCTGCGCATCATGGAGAACAGCCACCGCAAGCTGGTGGAAGAAGTTTTAACCGCTTTTTGCCACATGCCGGTTAACATCAAGGCAGACCTGGATGAAGAAGAAGCGCAAACCGGGTTTGCGGAAGATGATCCAGGAAGCACAGAGGTTCACGAAGAAGGGGTTGCAGATACAAAAGAAAATAAAAGCGTTAATACAAATATTTATCCGGGTGCTCCACCCGGACCAGGCAAACAGGAACCGGTCCCTTCTGAACAAGAAAAGCCCGGGGAGAGCAATTCCGGCCCTGCGGGCGAGCAAAAGAAGAAGACCCCACCAAGCGCGGAAGAAGCGATGCAGTTATTTGGTGGCAAAGGCAAACTGATAGATCCAGATTGATATGGAAAGGAGGACTTTGAATGCCTAACGGTGGAATGTCAAAAATGATGAAGCAACTGCAGAAAGCTCAGGCGGAGATGAGCAAGATGCAGGAAGAGCTGGCTTCAAGGACAGTAGAGAGCTCAAGCGGCGGCGGGGCGGTCCGTGTTGTGGCCGATGGCCAGAAAAACCTGGTTTCCCTGCAAATTGATCCTGAAGCTTTAAGCGAGGATAACAAGGAAATGCTCGAAGATATGATCGTCGCAGCCGTCAATGATGCTTTTCAACGGGTTGATGAAATGGTTTCTTCGGAGATGCAAAAAATTACCGGCGGGATGGACCTGCCCCCGGGCATGTTTTAATAGCAAGGAGGCTTCTCACACAGGCTTATGGTTTATCCCGGCGCTTTGAAAAAATTAGTTGAAGTCCTGTGCCGTTTTCCGGGGGTTGGCCCCAAAACCGCACAACGGTTGGCTTTTTTTTTGCTGGGGCAGTCCCGGGAAGAGGTTGTGGCCATAGCCAGGGCCATGGTGGAAGCCAAGGACAAGCTGACTTATTGCGAAGAATGCGGCAGCCTGGCCGAAGCGGATCAATGTGCTTACTGCGGTGATCAAAAAAGGGACCAGGGCCTGCTCTGCATTGTCCAGGAGCCCCGTGATGTCTTGATCCTGGAACAAACCGGTAAGTACCGGGGCCTTTATCATGTCCTGCACGGGGCTTTATCTCCCCTGGATGGCATCGGCCCGGAAGAGTTGAAGCTCGATCAGCTGGTAGAGCGGATTAAGAATCTGGGCGTGCAGGAAGTGATCATTGCTACCAACCCCAACGTGGAAGGCGATGCCACTGCCGGTTACCTGGCCAGGTTATTTAACCCCCTTTCAATCAGGGTAACCAGGATTGCCTTCGGCCTGCCTGTAGGTGGAGACATCGAGTATGCCGATGAGCTGACCCTGAGCCGGGCTTTGGATGGGCGCCGGGAAATGTGATTATTAAGCGAGCTGCTTTTTCATCGTCCCGTTAACAATAGCCGGCAGGTGGGCGTAGTCCTCTGTCGGCAGGTAGGAAGGCGCCGCTTCGTCAAAAAGGATATTGGCTGATGAACCAATTTCTTCATCCCCGGGCCATAGAACGAAGCAGATCGGTACCCTGGGCAGCACCGGTATAACCATGCTGATGCCGCTCATAGAAACCTCATATCCTCCAATAGCGCCTGCTGCTTCCCGGAATTGTTCCGGGCGGTCGCCGAATGTTTTTAAAAAAGGGTTAATAGCCCTTTTTTTAAATGGGTCGATATAGATATCGCCGCCGGGCAGGTGCCGGTAAGCGATCCAGCGCCCGGTAAGCGGTGTGCCGTCGGCGGTGGACAGGTAATGCAAAATTATAATAGCCAGGTACTGTGAAGCGGGGCTGCCGTCTGGGGCGGTAATTTTGCCGGAAGGGTGGTCTACCCGGTATTCCTGGTTTATAAAAGGCAGGATGATGGCGCCGCTCTCTTTGTCCAGCTCGGCTCCCGCCCGCTGCGCGGTCAGGGCGGGATCAAGGCCGGCAAAACTTTTTTCTGCTTCCGCCTGGGTTACGTCTAAGTTCATGAAACTGCGCTTTTTGGTCATGAAAGATCCTCCTCGATAAATTTAGCGATAGCCCGGTTAACTGCTTCTGCTTGTTCAAGCATGACCATGTGGCCGCCCCCTTCTATTATTTCTAAGCGGCTTTGCGGGATGTTTTCGTCCAGGTAACGGCTGTATTTAACCGGGGTCATGCTGTCTTTACTGCCGCAGATGATCAGTGTGGGCACTTTAACCTGGGAAAGCCTGTCTGTTACGTCGAAATTGTCGCAGGCTGTCAGGTCGGCCAGGTAAACTGAGGGTGCAGTGTTAGCAATCTCTTTGTGTCCCAGGGCAACCAGTTCTTCCGGGGCATCCGGGGCGTAAAGGTAGCCTGCCATAGCTTCAGGAATCCGGCCCTGTTTTAATTCTTCCAGGAAGGCGGGCAAGACCCGCAGGCGGGCCCCGGTGCCTACCAGGATCAGGCCTGGCAGCTCCTCAGGATACTGGAGGGCGTAGGATAAGGCGACTGCCCCGCCCATGGAATGCCCGGCCAGGATAAAAGGCCCAAGATCTAACGCGCTGGTGAAGCGGTAGATAAAGTCCCGGTAGGCGGCAATATC
>CAYWIY010000170.1:0-4252 GCA_964458455.1 uncultured Syntrophomonadaceae bacterium
ACTCCACCATCGCTTTAACCAGCGCATCCTGGGCATCGGAATAGTACTGGATATCAATCTTGGTGGCCATTTCATCAGAGAGATCAACAAGCTGGCGTCGGCAATTAACTGGCATTAATAGGGCTGTTGCCCCTTTTTCAACAGCAATCTCTGCTATCGGTACAGGGTTGTGAATCGGCTCAATAGAGCCCCCCAGGTTTATTTCACCCACCACAACCAGGCCACCTCTTACGCTTTTTTTCATCAGCGAAGTGCACAAGGCTATCAAGGCTGCCACACCAAGTTTGGCTCCTGATCTTGAAGCATCAAATGCGCGAAGTTGCACAGTGAACTCATGATGCCGGGGATCCTTGTCTCCAACCAGCTGCATAGCACGGGTATAGAGGTTCTGCTCAGCATAGCTCATACTTTCTTTAAACGCTGCCGGTACCGGTTTGTTTAAAATTTTCACCCCAGAACCAGGTCCTTCATTAACTTCTATACGGTACAGCCCGGGATGATCTTCCTCACCACCGGGGCTGATTGCCCATACCTGGCCAGGCTCAAGCGGATCCCCCCCAATAGTGCTTTCACTTCTCAGTTCAGGGGTAGCGACAAATTTCTCTACCCCATCAGCACCTAAAACATAACTGAAGTGGGTATTGCGGAATTCTGCTGAGCCAATTCGCTTTTGCTGTTCTTTGACCCGTCGGCGTGATTCAAGTGCCAGGCGTACAGCCCATTCCAAAACATCGTCAGTTATTTCATCTTCACCGCCAGGATATAACAGTTTAAGTAGGCCACTAATAGTTTTATTTGCGGCATTGGCATCACGCCCGCTAAGCGCTCCCCCATAAAATAACCTGTTTTGTAAAGCATTGACCCTGGTTTGCGTACGGAGTTGATTAAAGCATTCAGAAAGAAAATCACTCACCAACCCGAAATGGTCGGTTAAAAGCTCTTTACCAATTTTCGGCACATCCCAGCCGGGTAGATATGAATGAATCCGGTCCATAAAAGCTGTGTCATTGCGCATCTCATCGGGCAAGGGTCCAAAAAGATGGCCGATCCGCTGCTGATGTTCTACATCCACTTCAAAGTTGCCCACCATTACAAGGCTACCATCAGCCCGGATGTTTTCTTTGCCCCGGCTAAATTCACCTGATTCCATATACCCCTTCATAATATTGATCCCGTCTTTTTGATCAAAACTGATTCCTGATATTTCATCAAAACAAACCACATCATACTGGCATACCAAGCCTCTCTGGCCAGTAGCATTGTTTACAAACATTTTTGCTACAGTAGCCTTGCCCCCGGAAACCAAATGGGCATAAGGAGAAACCTGCTGATATAGATGGCTTTTACCTGTCCCCCTAGGGCCAAGCTCAACCATATTATAGTTACGCTCCACAAAGGGAACCATCCGTAAAAACAGAGCGTCTTTTTCTCTTTCGGACACCTTGGTTGGTTCCAAACCAACACTGCGCAACAAAAAATCCTTCCACTCTTCTACAGTAAATGCTTTCCTAGCCTCTGCCATGACCTCAAGCACATCTCGCTTGGAAAGTTGAATCTCTCTTAGATCACTGACCCCAAAAGGTCGTCCTTTGTTTTCCTGGGCTATGGAAGCATCATATTCAAGGGTAACTTCGGCATAAAAACCACCTGTGAGCATGCGGTCATGCTGGTTAACCAGCTCAGAACTAATCCGGACATCATTTAAGCGTAAGCTCGGCAAATTTGCTACATAGGAGTCAGTCTTGGCATCTAGCCTTGCAGTAATTAAATCAATTATTTTTACAGTACCCTGTTCCCTGGCCTTCGATTTAAAAAGTTCTTCTTCACCAGCCCTTACTGTCCGGGATTTTAACTGCCTCTGGACTATTTCTAATCCTTCATTGATCTCTTCCTGATCAATACTTGCACAATAACGGCCCAATAAAAACTCAACCACATAAGTGGGAACCGGAAACTGGCGGCTAAAATCCCTGACCAGATCTTTCCGGACAAGATACCCATCAAGCGCAGATGCAGCATGTTTGTCTAACTGATCCAATTCCACTAAATGCTCCCTCCCCCGATAACCGTTTTCACCTGATCGGTGAGCTCACCATTTTCATCAAGTAAAACGACAAAGGCTTCCGATCCTTCCAGGTCTGTATCCTCAACTACCACAGAAGCAGTACCATCTTCCCTTAATTCCTTAACTTTAGAAACCAGGCTGCTTGAAGGATCACCCGGATGGGACCTAACATCAAGCGATAAACCTTCATATTCACCCTCTACAATTACATTGCAGCGCAAACCCTTCCAAATAATTTTATCCACTTCGATAGAACGCCTTGTTACCTGAGTTCCTGGCTTTACAACCAGATGTAAAGTCAGGCATTCCTGCAAACTCAAGCCACCATGGGAATACTCCAATCCCTTACGGTAACAGCTTATTCCATCAGCCAGCGCAAAATGGATGTCAGGGTTCCAGTACCACGGGTATAAATGTTCATCCGTGATTGCCCCTTCTTTTAAAACAGCACAGCGACCCCATTTGTTTTCTGCCAGAAAAGTTGGCAGGTCAATTTTCGGCAACCCCCCCGGCAGCAGCAACCAGCCGTGGTCGGTCACTATCCTTATCTCTTCCCAACCGGCCTCAATCAAGCCACTAATATTTTCTTTAACTTCCTGCAGCAAGCTATCTATTTGCTTGGCCAGTTTCCATCCCTGTTTATGGCCGGCATGATCAATATTGCCCGATTCACACCAAATTTTATCGGCATTCTCCCCACTTTCAGCGCCTTCAAGAACTGTCCAGCCCTCTTTTTCAAAAAGCTTTTTCAACTGATGACCACCTTTTAAGGACTGGCTGGTTTCAGCAATACAGGGCTCAAAATCAGTATTAATCTCCTGTCCCGTAATTTTATCTTTAACCGGTGTAACCGCAGGCTTCCCGGTAGCAGTGACAGAAGGCAATGCCGCCCAGCAAGGTTTTTCTTCAACCTTACAACCCATTTCTTTCAGGCTTTCAGAAAGCCTGCGGGCAAGGTCAAAACGCATCCCATCAACAAACACAACACAACTACTTCCACTTTGTAAGTCATCCTTCGAACATACATCCAGAGCGCCCGGGAATGCCCCCTGGGCAACTGTTTTTTGCAAGTTCCTCGCTGTTTCATCAAGCCAGGGCATATATATTGACCGGACAGCTGCAAAAACAGCTTCCTGGTCTTTTTGACTGTTTATATTTTCCAAAGCCCTGATTACAGCATCATCGGCCTGCCAACCGCTGTTTTTATAGCTATCAGCAAAATCATCAACATCTCCTCCCCCTAAAGAGTGAGAGGTAACCTCAGCTAAGACTTCCAGGTGTCCCAAAGCAAAGGCTAACGGTGCATAACCCAGCTCCGCCCAAACAAGTTTGCGCCTGTTACCATGTGTTTTTTCCAATTCTTCAATAGCTGAACGCGCTTCACTTGGTGTTTTATCTTTTAATTCTACCAGCTTGCTGCGCAAGTCATTTTCTTTTTCCTCATTCCACTGGGGCCAGCCTTCATAACCTTCCCCTGTCCGCCAGAGGATACTATCCCCGGGAACCTTGCACTTCCATATCTGTTTGGGGATATTCGGGTAGCGGGCCGGTGCTTCGCAAAAACGTTCCCAGGCTTCATGCCAAGGTCCTTCACGGTTAGCCAGCTTTTCAGCTGCCTCGAGCAAGCCTTCTTTATCCGGGTTAAACCCAAGCTGAGACTTGCACACTTCTACAAAAGCCTGCCACTGGTTTTTATCCAGGGCTTCTTTATAAGCATCACCCTGGTCAATCCACTGCAGCAAATCCCGGATTGTATCTCCACCGGTCACAAGCTTATTAAAATAATCTTTATCTAAATGCTTGCCTTTAAGCAATTCAACATCTTCATCAAGCAATGGCCCGAGAGCAAGCAACATTGAATTTTTAGTCTCCTGGTCATTTGCCACATCAAGGTTTAAACCACCATGAACAGACTTAAGGAAAGCATAAACACTCCAGTCCTTGCCGTTATACTGGGACCAGATCACTCCCCTGTACTGCAACTCAGCCAGCGGTTTCAAGTAATCAGGGCAACTTTCCACCGCCCTTAAATCCTGGCGGCTCACTCCAGGAAGGTATATCACAGGCACTACTCCCGCAGGCAGCTCGCTACCCGGTGCCTTGCCTTCAACAGCACAGCGGATCCATATGGCGGGACCGCTTCGCTGACCGGGATCATATTCACCAAGCGACAACAACTCCGGGATT
>CAYWIY010000171.1:0-4251 GCA_964458455.1 uncultured Syntrophomonadaceae bacterium
CCACCAGCTTCTCATTGCCAGGAATCGGGTTGGCGGCAATTATGACTGTATCTCCCGGTTGGATATAGACCTGGCGGTGTTCTGACTGTGATATCCTTGTCAGGGCTGACATCGGCTCCCCCTGGCTGCCTGTGGTGATCAAGGCTACTTTTTCTGCGGGAAAATCGCTGACCTTATCGGGATCAATCAGAAGGCCCTTAGGTATTTTTAAATAACCCAGTTCCGTCGAAATGTCAACGGAATTGACTATGCTACGCCCAACCACACACACTTTGCGATCGTAACGGGCTGCCGCATCAATTACCTGCTGGATCCGGTGGATATTGGAAGCAAACGTAGCCAGAATGATCCGGCTCTGGGAAAGTCGAAATATTTCGTTTATATTATCGCCAACTTCCTTTTCCGATAAGGTATAACCGGGCCGATCAGCGTTTGTGGAATCAATCAAAGCTGCTATTACGCCTTTCCGGCCCAGTTCGGCCAGCTTGTAATAGTCGGTTATTTTACCATCCACCGGGGTCTGATCGAACTTGAAGTCGCTGGTATAAACGACGGTTCCTAACGGGGTATCCACTGCCACACCAACAGAATCGGGTATGCTGTGATTGGTCCTGAAAAATTCAAGTTTAAAATTATCGGATAGAACCAGGCTTTGATCAGGATTAATTTCCCGCAAGTCCGTATTTTTAACCGGGTTCTCCATAAACTTGGCTTCTAACAAGCCCAGGGTCAAACGGGTTCCGTATACCGGGGCATTCAATTCATCAATCATATAAGGAATTGCTCCTATATGATCCTCATGGCCGTGAGTAAGTATAACGCCCAGGATATTTAGATCCTGCTCCAACAGGTATGAAGTATCGGGGATAACTATGTCCACACCCAGCATTGCCTCGTCCGGGAATTTCAAGCCGGCATCCATGATGATACATTCTTTGCCATACTGCAGGGCAAACATATTTTTTCCGATTTCACCAACCCCGCCCAGCGGGATTAGTTGTAATTTCTTATTTTTTTTACCTTTTTTTGCCAAAATAAACCTCCATCTTTATCTTTTAATCATTTTACACACACCGGTATCAAAGCGGCCCGGTCCGGCTATTAACAGAACCGTGCCGTACAGGACGAATAGTAAACTCCCTTCAAGCAGCCCCGTTTCATTACTCAAGAATTGCCCGTGTGACCAAAACCACCGCTGCTGCGCGTGCTTGCTGGCAGTTCTGAAACCTCGGTCACTACAGCGCGGGTCACAGGGCACATAACCACCTGGGCAATACGATCACATCTCCTGATCACAAAGGGCTGTTCTCCCATATTGATCAGGATCACTTTAATTTCACCCCGATAATCCGAATCGATTGTGCCGGGGGAATTAAGGATGCCGATCCCGTTTTTTGCAGCCACTCCGCTGCGAGGCCTAATTTGCAATTCATACCCGTAAGGTACTGCAGTCATCAGGCCGGAGGGGATCAGGGCGATTTCTCCAGGTGCGACAGTTTTCTCGCCTTCTACCGCAGCATGGAGATCCATACCAGAAGCACCTTCAGTCATATAGCGGGGCAGGGGAATATCAGCAGCATGATCAGCCCTCTTCAGGGGCAGGGTTACTTTCTCCTGATCCAACTGTTATCTCCCTTCATAATTACATTGCACGCAGGTTGGCCGGGTTTCGCCAGCCCACTTCCCTGCTTCACATAAAAAACCCTAGCAGCTAGGGTTTTTTACCTTGTTGCTATCACTTTTTGGGTCCGGGTTTACCTCCACCGCGTGGGGGCTTGCCTCCGCCGCCCCGTGGTGGTTTGCCACCTCCACGGGGCGGTTTTCCACCACCGGAATCGCCCCCGCTGAAGCCTTCAGGCTTCTCGAGGAGGGCCTTCCTGGACAAATCAATTCTTCCTTTATCATCAATATCGAGAACTTTAACCTCGACTTCATCTCCAAGGTTGACTATATCTTCTGTTTTATCTACCCGGTGATGATCGAGGTGTGATATGTGCAGAAGCCCTTCTTTACCGGGCAGTAATTCCACGAAAGCACCGTAGCGTTCAACCCTGGTGACCTTACCCTTGTAGACTTCACCGGTTTCAACTTCTTTAACCAGGGTTTCGACAGTTTCTTTAGCCCTTTCGCCACCTTCAGGATCAACAGAGGCGATAAATACCCTTCCATCCGGTTCAATATCGATATCCACCCCGGTATCGGCAATGATCTTGTTGATCATTTTACCGCCAGGCCCAATAACATCCCTGATTTTATCAACCGGGATCTGGAGCCTGATCATCCGCGGTGCATTCGGTGAAAGTTCAGGCCGCGGCTCGCTGATCACTTCATTCATCTTGCTTAAAATATATTTATAACCAACATCAGCCTGGTCCAGGGCATCCTGCAGGATTTCTCTTGAGATACCCTTGATCTTGATATCCATCTGCAGGGCTGTAATCCCCTTCTCGGTCCCGGCAACTTTAAAGTCCATGTCGCCCAGGAAGTCTTCAACGCCCTGGATATCAGACAGGATTGCTACTTCGTCTCCTTCTTTAATCAAGCCCATGGCAATGCCGCCAACCGCCCGTTTAACCGGGACGCCGGTATCCATCATTGCCATTGATGAGGAACACACACTGCCCATGGAAGTAGAACCGTTCGATTCGAGCACTTCCGACACCATCCGAACGGTATAAGGGAATTCGTCCTCTTCAGGCACTACCGGTTCCAGGGCCCTTTCAGCCAGGGCGCCGTGCCCTATCTCTCGGCGGCCCGGCCCGCGCATGAAACCTGCTTCCCCAACGCTGTAAGGTGGAAAGTTGTAATGATGCATGAAGCGTTTAGATTCTTCCAGGCCCAGCCCGTCAATTATCTGCACATCCCTTAATGCAGAAAGGGTGCAGATACTGAGGACCTGGGTCTGGCCACGGGTAAATATAGCTGATCCATGGGTTCGCGGCAAGACCGATACTTCACAGTCAATTGGCCTGATTTCCTCGGGCTTGCGCCCATCTGCACGCAGGCCCTGCTTGATAACCATTCCGCGCAGGGTTTCTTTTAGGACATTTTCGAAGATCTTTCCGATATCAGCTTCGTTTTCCGGGTATTCCTCCAGGAACCTGTCCAGGATTTCACTTTTAAAAGCGGCAAGCCTGTCTTCACGTTCCTGCTTGTCGACAATCTGGAGAGCCTCACTGATCCCTTCCTTGATGGCCGGTTCCACTTCTTGCACAATTTCTTCGGGAAGCTCGATTTCGGGAACTTCCATTTTCTCTGTCCCGCAGTCTTCGACCATCTGTTCTTCAGCGGCCACAATTTCCTTGATGCTCTCGTGGCCGGCTTCGATACATTTTAAGACTTCTTCTTTACTGATTTCCTGGGAGCCGGCTTCCACCATCATTACCGCATCCTTGGTCCCGGCCAGCATCAGGTGCAAATCACTTTGCTGCAGCTGCTCCTGGTCGGGGTTAACCACCGGTTCGCCGTCGATAAGTCCGACAATAACAGCAGCTACCGGTCCGGCGAAAGGTATCTTAGATATCGAAAGGGCTGCCGAGGCCCCGATGATAGAAAGTGGCTCAGGAGGGCAGTCCTGGTCCATAGACAGGACCGTACTTACTATGTGAACGGAGTTACGAAAACCTTTGGGGAACAAAGGCCGCAATGACCTGTCGGTAAGGCGGCAGCCCAGGATTGCTCGTTCAGTGGGACGCCCTTCGCGCTTAATAAACCCCCCGGGTATCCTGCCCACGGCGTAAAGCCTTTCTTCATAATCAACGGTTAAAGGAAAAAAGTCGACTCCTTCTCGCGGCTGATCGGATACTGTTGCAGTAACAAGAACCACTGTGTCCCCGTAACGGACCTGAACGGCGCCGCTGGCCTGTTTTGCCAGGCGGCCGGTTTCTAAGGTCATAGTTCTTCCCTGCATTTCAATACTATAAGATTGCATATGCTGATACTCCTCTCAACTACTCAAGTTTTACAACTGAAACACGGGGGCAAGCCCCCGTGTTAAATAGTCCTTTATTTTCGTAACCCTAATCTATTTAACAGCTCCTGGTAGCGTTCAGGAGAATTTTCGCGCAGGTAATTCAGCAAGCCTCTCCTTCGGCCTACCATTTTTAAAAGCCCTCTCTGAGAATGATAATCTTTTTTGTGTGTTTTCAGGTGTTCCGTGAGGTAATTGATTCTGGCTGTCAGCAGCGCAATCTGAACTTCCGGGGAACCGGTGTCCCCTTCATGTCTTTTGTACTGATCAATAATCTCCTG
>CAYWIY010000172.1:0-4238 GCA_964458455.1 uncultured Syntrophomonadaceae bacterium
AGAAACAGCTGGAAGAATGGAAAAATGAAGGATGTATTGAACTCTACGGCGAAACTGAGGATGTGCGCCCATCTTTAGCCGGGTGCAGTGTGTACGTGCTTCCTTCCTACCGGGAAGGAACACCAAGGACTGTTCTAGAGGCAATGGCTACCGGCAGGCCGGTCATTACTACGGATGTGCCCGGCTGCCGGGAGACGGTGAAAGATGGAGTTAACGGAATTTTAGTGCCGGTTAAAGACGCAGAAGCTTTAGCTAACGCCATGGAGAGATTTATATTAGATGATGCTATAATAGAAAAGATGGGTAAAGAAAGTAGAAAAATGGCTGAAGAAAAATATGATGTCCATAAAGTGAACCTGGCTATTAATAGGGCCATGGGCCTGATTTAAACAAGGCAAAGTGGGGGAAGTTTTTGCTCAAGCGTTTATTTGACCTTTTGCTTTCTTTGTTCTTAATTGTTCTTTTTAGCCCTGCGTTTTTGATCCTGGCAGTGCTGATCAGGGCGAAGATGGGCACACCGGTGCTTTTTAAGCAAAAACGCCCCGGGCTAAAGGGAAAGCCCTTTTATCTATATAAATTCAGGAGCATGCGTGATCTATTTGATGAAAACGGGCAATTGTTAGCAGATGAAAAAAGGCTTACTGTACTTGGGAGTAAACTTCGCAAGTACAGCTTGGATGAACTGCCCCAGCTCTTTAACGTGCTTAAAGGCGAGCTAAGCTTTGTGGGGCCCAGGCCTTTACTGATGGCTTACCTGGAACGCTATAACGAAGAGCAGGCCAGGCGCCATGAAGTCAAGCCGGGCATTACCGGCTGGGCCCAGGTGAACGGCAGGAACGCGGTGAGCTGGGAAGAAAAGTTTGCCATGGACGTGTGGTACGTGGACAACCAGTCTTTCGCACTTGATTTAAAGATCCTGTGGATGACCTTAATCAAGGTTTTAAAAGCAGAAGGGATCAGCGGTGAAGGTGCTGCTACCATGCCTGAATTTATGGGAACAGATGATAGCTAAGGAGCTAAAAAGATGGGTAAAGATCTAGTGATCCTTGGAGCAGGCGGCTTTGCCAGGGAAGCAAGCCTTTTAGTTGAAGAGATCAATAGTGCTAAAGGTGCGGCCTGGAACCTGCTCGGCTTTATCGATGAAGACAGCTCCAAGTGGGGTACTAATTTAAGGGGTTACGAGGTTTTAGGGGGCTTTGAAGTTTTAGGTGAGCTTAGCCCTGCTGCAGAGGTGATCTGTGTTGTAGGTGACCCGGAAGCAAAAAAGAAAATGGTACAAGAAGCCCTAAAGCAAAATAGAAAGTTTGCCAGCTTAGTGCACCCCGGTGTAGATATCAGCAGTGATGTAGAGATCAAGGAAGGGGTTTTAATCAATAAAGGGGTCATTTTAACCACCAATATTATTATAGGTGAACATGTATCAATTAACCCGGCCTGCGGGATCGGCCACGACGTTGTTATAGGTGCCTACAGCACCTTGATGTGGCGGGTTAATATTTCAGGTAATGTGGTGTTAGAAGAAGGATGCACGCTCGGCACCGGTTCTACCGTACTGCAGGGAAAAAGGGTAGGAAAGGGAAGCAGGGTAGGCGCAGGCGCGGTGGTAACCCGCGACCTGCCTGCAGGCTGCACGGCTACAGGTGTGCCTGCTGAGGTTAGAAGGGATTGAAGCTTGATGGTAGAAAGCCTTAACAGCAAGCGGGCAGGCTTTATAGTTAATTTGCTTTAAGGAACTGTTTTTTTTAAAGGAGTTGCTGGTGTGATGAGTAGCAGGCGGATCTATCTTTCCCCGCCGCATATGAGCGGAAAAGAACAGCAATATATCGAGGAAGCCTTTTTATCAAA
Source organism: uncultured Syntrophomonadaceae bacterium (assembly GCA_964458455.1). GTDB lineage: Bacteria > Bacillota > Dethiobacteria > DTU022 > DTU022 > B1SED10-74M. The sequence continues at coordinate 1,846 of CAYWIY010000172.1, forward strand.
CTGGATTGCGCCTTTGGGGCCGCATGTGGATGGCTTTGAAAAAGAGCTTGCTTCTTATTTGGGGACAACTGGCGCTTTAGCCCTTAATTCCGGCACAGCGGCCATGCATTTGGCTTTGCTTTTAGCAGGTGTAGGAAAATCAGACAGGGTGTTTTGCTCTGCCCTTACCTTTGCTGCTTCTGTTAACCCGGTGCTTTACGTAGAGGCTGAACCGGTCTTTATCGATGCTGAACCGGATAGCTGGAATATAAGCCCGGGTACTTTAGAAAGGGCGCTTTTAAGGGCCAAAAAAAAGGGGAATTTGCCGAAAGCTTTGATCGTGGTTAATTTGTACGGGCAGAGCGCTGATATGGAGCAGGTACTAGGGCTTTGTGAAAAGTACCGGGTGAGCGTGATTGAAGACGCTGCTGAATCGCTCGGGGCGACCTACAGAGATAAGAAAAGCGGCAGTTTCGGTAAATTCGGGATTCTTTCTTTTAACGGCAACAAGATTATAACTACCTCAGGCGGCGGGGCGCTGGTATCAAGTGATCCGGAAGCTTTAGAAAGGGCCCGCTACCTGGCCACCCAGGCCCGGCAGAAAGCCAGGCACTATGAACACACTGAAGTAGGCTACAACTACCGCCTCAGTAATATTTTAGCTGCTATCGGCAGGGCGCAGCTGGAAGTAATCGAAGACCGGGTGGAAAAAAGAAGAAAAGTATACCAGCGCTACCAAGAAGCGCTGGGTGATCTAGAGGGGCTTAGCTTTATGCCCGAGAAAGAATACGGGCGCTCAAGCAGGTGGTTGAGCGCTTTAACTGTTGATGAAAAAAGATGCGGGGTAAAGAGGGACCAGCTAATAGAAGCACTTGAAAGTGATAATATCGAGGCCCGGCCGGTATGGAAACCGATGCAGCTGCAGCCTTTATATAAGGGTTTTGAGTACTACAGTTTTGGGGAAGATATAAGCGTCTCAGAAGAGCTTTTCAAACAGGGCCTGTGTTTGCCATCTGGCTCTAATTTGAGCAAAGAAGAGCAGGACCGGGTTATAAACATATTGAAGGATAAACTGGTACAGGGCAAGTAATAACTAACTGGCAGTTTATTAAGGTGGAGTGGAAATAGCTTTGAGCAACTTAAACGGCAAATTCAAGCAGCTGGGTATAGTTCTAATAGATGCAGGCCTGGTGCTATTAGCTTTAGCGCTCGGGGTTTACCTGCGCTTTGACTGGAACGTGCCTAACATGTGGATGGAGAGGCTCGAAAGTCTGCTTGTGCCTGCGATAATAATCAATTTGGCCTGCTACTACCTGTTCGGTTTTTACCGGCGGCTCTGGCGTTACGCGAGCTTAGATGAACTGATGCTGATCGCTGTATCTGTTACCGTGGGGCTTGGGGGGACCTACCTCTACAGCTTGTATGCGGGCATGCTGCCGCGGAGTTCATATATCATTGCCTGGTTCCTGCTTTTATTTTTAATCGGCGGCTCCAGGTTATCGGTGCGCCTGCTTGATAGTTACCTGAGCAAGCCCAGGGGAAGCGGCAGGAAAAGGAAAGCCTTAATTGTCGGGGCCGGTGAAGCGGGGGTGCTCGTGGCAAGGGAACTTAAAAGACACGGCCCTAAACTGGAGCTGCAGTTAACCGGTTTTGTAGATGACGACCCTGCGAAGCAGAAGCAGGTCATCCAGGGCCTGCCGGTTTTAGGGACCAGGGATAGGCTTTCTGAGGTGATCCGGCAAAAAGGTATTGATGAAGTGATTATCGCCATGCCTTCAGCCCCCTACAGCACCCTGCAGGAACTGGTGGGTTTGTGCGGTGAGCTGGGGGTTAAAATTAAGACCGTGCCCGGTATCTATGAGATCCTGCAGGGCCAGGTCAGCTTAAAAACCTTAAAAGACGTAGATATCGAGGATTTGCTCAGGCGCTTACCGGTAAGACAGGATTTAGAATCGATTTCTGCCTACCTGGCAGAGCAGACGGTGCTCGTGACAGGGGCGGGCGGCTCGATCGGTTCAGAGCTGTGCCGGCAGATCGCCCGGGTGAAGCCGAAGAAGCTGATCATGCTCGATCATGATGAAAACGGCATTTTCTATATCGAGCGGGAGCTTAGCTCTGGAAACGGGGAAGTAGAAACAGTGCCACTTGTGCGCGACATCCAGGTCCGGGCTTCTTTAGAAAAGGTCATGGAAAAGTACCGGCCGGATGTGGTATTTCATGCCGCCGCCTACAAGCATGTGCCCCTTATGGAAATGAACACCGAAGAGGCGGTGCGCAACAATATCGAGGGCAGTAAGAATATAATTGATCTATCTTCTGAGTACGGGGTGAAAAGGTTTGTCTTTGTTTCCACCGACAAGGCGGTTAACCCGAGCAGTGTGATGGGGACGACCAAGCGGGTGGTGGAAATATAC
>CAYWIY010000173.1:0-4227 GCA_964458455.1 uncultured Syntrophomonadaceae bacterium
AGGTTTTCTTCCACAACATCAACCACCAGTTTGCCGGCAGCCTTGCCTTCCGCGGTTACGATGAAAAGGGAGCAATCAAAGAAGATCCTGATGCTTTGAAAGAAGCCTATGAAGCGGGCAAAGAATTTATAAGCAGGGTTGAGGAAATATCGAGATAATAAGGTATGAGGTTAGGGGCAAGGGAAAAGGTTCCTTGTCCCAAAACAAACACGTTATAACTGCGATGATAAAACCTTTGGGACACGGAACCTGTTTCCGTGCCCCAAAGGTTTAGTTTTCAACTTCTTCGGTTTCTTTTTCGCTGCTTTCGGGTTTTATGGCCTGGCTGAATTCCAGGGCCTCTTCTCCCCTGGTGATCAGGATCGGGCTTTCGGTACTGACCTCTCCGGCAATGATCCGGCGGGACAGCGGGGTTTCCACTTCGTTCTGGATTACCCGCTTCAGCGGCCGGGCCCCGAAGGCCGGGTCGTATCCTCTTTCAGAGAGATAGGATACCACTTCTTCATCCCACTGCAGCTCTAAATCTGCCGTATCCGATAAGCGCCCGGCCAGCTGCTTGAGCAGCAGTTCGGCGATTCTGTGGACCTGGCCTCTTTCTAAAGCCCTGAAGACGATAGTCTCATCGACCCGGTTTAAAAATTCCGGGCGGAAGTGTTTGCGAAGCAGGCTCAAAACGGTGTTCCGCATTTGCTCGTAATCTCCTCCCTCTTCATGGAAGGAGAGGATTTCCTGGCTGCCGATGTTTGAAGTCATGATCAGGATCGTATTCCTGAAATCAATAGTTCTTCCTTTGCCGTCAGTCAGGCGGCCGTCATCAAGGATCTGCAGCATGGCATTGAACACGTCGTGATGGGCCTTTTCGATTTCGTCGAACAGGATTACGCTGTACGGTTTGCGCCGCACAGCTTCGGTGAGCTGTCCGCCTTCCTCGTAGCCTACGTAACCCGGAGGAGCGCCGATCAAGCGGGCCACGGTATGTTTTTCCATGTACTCGGACATATCAAGGCGGATCATGTTGCGTTCGTCATCGAACAGCGCCTCTGCCAGGGTCCGGGCCAGCTCGGTTTTGCCGACCCCGGTGGGGCCCAGGAAAATAAAGCTGCCCACGGGGCGGTTCGGGTCCTTGATCCCGCTGCGGGCTCTTAAGACTGCGTCTGATACTGCCCGCACTGCTTCATCCTGTCCCACTACCCGCTCGTGGAGAATGTCTTCTAAGCGGATCAGTTTATCGCGTTCACCTTCTAGCAGGCGGCTGACCGGGATGCCGGTCCAGCGGTTGACTACCTGGGCTATTTCTGTTTCACTGACTTCCTCGTTCAAGAGCATGTTTTCTTTTTGCTTATTAGCCAGGTGCTCTTCTTCAGATTGTAAACGCCTTTCCAGCTCATTCAGGCGGCCGTATTTAAGTTCGGCGGCCCGGTTCAGGTCATATTCCCTTTCGGCCTTTTCAATTTCGGTGCGCACTTCATCGATCTCCCGCTTCAAAGAGCGCACCCTTGAAATGGACTGCTTTTCAGTCTGCCACTGTGCTTTCATGGCATCGGCCTGGCTGCGCAGTTCGGCCAGCTCTTCCCGCAGTTTTTTCAAGCGTTCCTGGGAAGCGGGGTCGGTTTCTTTGCTCAGCGCCGCTTCTTCTATTTCAAGCTGCATGACCCGGCGGGTAATTTCATCGAGTGCTGCCGGCATGCTGTCGATCTGGGTGCGCAGGTGGGCCGCTGCTTCGTCCACTAAGTCGATTGCTTTGTCGGGCAGGAACCGGTCGCTGATATAGCGATCGGATAGAACTGCTGCTGCGACCAGGGCGCTATCCTGTATACGCACCCCGTGGTGCACTTCGTAGCGCTCTTTCAATCCGCGCAGGATCGACACGGTATCTTCGACCGAGGGCTGATTAATTTGAACCTGCTGGAACCGCCGCTCTAGAGCGGCATCTTTTTCGATATGCTTGCGGTATTCGCTAACTGTGGTGGCCCCGATACACTGCAGCTCGCCTCTGGCCAGCATCGGCTTGAGCAAGTTGCTGGCGTCCATGCCGCCTTCGGCGGCCCCGGCTCCAACCACGGTATGCAGTTCGTCTATAAAAAGGATAATTTTGCCCTCTGCTTCCTGCACTTCTTTTAGGACCGCTTTTAACCTTTCCTCAAACTCACCGCGGTACTTGGCCCCGGACACCAGCGACCCCATGTCGAGGGCAATCACTTTTTTATCCTTTAAGCCTTCCGGTACATCACCGGCGACAATCCTGCGGGCCAGCCCTTCGGCGATGGCCGTTTTTCCGACACCGGGATCGCCGATCAGAACCGGGTTATTCTTGGTTCTCCGCGAGAGTATTTCCATTACCCGGCGGATTTCGTCGTCCCGGCCGATGACCGGGTCCAGTTTGCCCCTGGAAGCCTGGTCGGTCAGATCCCGGCCGTAACGAAGCAGGGCTTCGTAAGTTTCTTCCGGGTTTTCGCTCGTGACCCGCTGGGACCCGCGCACCGTCTTAAGCGAGTTTAACAGCCGGTCGCGGTCTAAGTTGAACTGGCTTAAAAGGTTTTTTAAATCTTCATCGCCTTCTTCAGTCAGGGCCAGGAGCAGGTGCTCCACGCTGACGTAATCGTCTTTAAGCTGTTTTGCTTCCTGCTCGGCTTTTGATAACACGCGGGCGAGCGAAGAACTCATCTGCAGGGTTCCCTCGTAGCCGTGTACTTTGGGAATCTTTTCCAGCAATTTTTCCAGGCCTTGTTTAAGGGCGGCCGGGTCGATCCCCGCATGCTCCAGGAACCTGCCGGTAATACCTTCTTCCTGGTCCAGCAGGGCGGAAAGCAAATGCTTCGGCCCTACGACCTGGTGTCCGCGGTTAACGGCCACTTCCTGGGCGGTGGCCAGCGCTTCTCTTGATTTATTTGTGAAACGTTCTAAATCCATATGTTAATCACCTACTTTTTTCGCAGGCGTTCTATTTCGTCCTGCATATTTTCTATTTTGTCCATTAAATCTACGATGACAGCCGCGCCGATTGTATTGACCCCGATATTTTTTTTCAACCGGAGCATCTTTTTCAGCCGGCGCAGATCTTCGTAGTGAATAGTGTCTTTTTCAAGATCAATAATTCCTAATTCCTGGTATAACTCCAGGATTTCAGGGTGGTATTCCATCCTGAATTCAGTAATTTTTTCTCCGGCTTCGGTGTGGCAGTGGATGCGAACCAGTTTCATCGTGATCACTCCCCGCCTTTCCGCAGCTCATATAGCTGCTTGTAGAGTTTTTCTTCTTCTTCGCTCATATCAGAAGGAGTGTCTATTACCAGCCGGACGTACTGGTCCCCGCGGCCTTCCCCTTTTTTGGGAAATCCCTTGCCGCGCAGGCGCAGTTTTTTGTCGCTATGGCTGTTTGGGGGTACCGTCAGGGTAACTTCGCCGTCCAACGTTTGGACTGGTATTTTATCCCCGAAAACAGCCTGCTCGGGACGGATGACGGCGTCAGTTTCGATGTTGTCACCTTTTAATTTGAATACTGGATGCGGCCGCAGGCGGACTTTCAGGTAAAGGTCGCCTTTTTGGCCGCCGCCGAGCCCTGCACCGCCCTGGTTTTTCAGGCGGATGCGGCTTCCTTCTTTAACACCGGCCGGTACGCGTACCTCTAAAGTTTTTTCTTCGGGAGTGGCCCCGGTTCCACCGCACTGCGCACAGAAACCCTGTCCTGCAGCTCCGGTCCCGCCGCAGTTGGTACATACAGCGCTGCCGCTGACCCGGATTGACCTGGTCACGCCCTTGTAAGCCTCTTCAAGGGACAATTCGATTTCGCTTTCTACGTCTTCGCCGCGCACCGGGCCGCGGCGCCCGGCGCCCTGGCCGGCAAATCCACTCCGGCCGCCTCTGCCGGCAGTACCGGCAGCTGCGCCTTCACCGAAAAACATCCTGAAAAAATCGCTGAACCCGCCTTCGAAAACATCTTCAAAGCCGCCGCTGCTGAAATCACCGGACGTATAGAAGCGTGCTCCTCCCATGTTCGGTCGGCCCTGTTGGAACCCGGAGAAATCCTGCCCCTGCTTCCAGTTACTGCCCAGCTGATCGTACTGTTTTCTTTTTTCCGGGTCTTTTAAAACCTCGTAAGCTTCGTTGATCTTTTTAAACTTTTCCTCGGCTTTTTCCTTTTCGCCGGGTGGGTGCAGGTCCGGGTGCCACTTGCGGGCCAGTTTCCGGTAGGCGCTCTTTATTTCTTTTTCCGAGGCGTTGCGATCAA
>CAYWIY010000174.1:0-4162 GCA_964458455.1 uncultured Syntrophomonadaceae bacterium
TTCCCCAGCCGGGAGCAGAGATTAAGGAAATTCCTATTCCGGAAGTAAAACCGGGTTTAGTCCTGGTAAAAGTTGAAGTGGCAGCTATTTGCGGATCCGATCAGGCAGTTTACAGGTGGCCCAAGCACATTGCGGCTAAAACCAGCCCGCCATTTACTATGGGGCACGAGTATTGCGGCACGGTTGTGGATGTGGGGAGTAACGTCCAGCACTTTAGCGTAGGCGATCGGGTGGTTGGCGAGACTCATGTTCCGTGCGGAGGTTGTTACATGTGCCGCGGTGGAACCCAGCATCTTTGTATTAATATGAGAAGTGTTGGGAAAACATATGATGGTTGTTTTGCGGAGTATATCCTGGTTCCAGAATCTTGTCTCATAAAAGTGCATGAAAATATTAATCCGCGGCTAGGCGCTATTATGGAACCTCTTGGTGTTGCAGTGCACGCCTTGCAAAAGACTAACCCCTGTGGTGAAAAGTTAGCTGTTTTGGGTTGCGGGCCTATTGGCTTAATGACTATTGCTGTTTCGAAGCAAATGGGAGCGCATATTGTCTTTGCTACCAGCCGGAGTGATGCAAAGTTGAAGATGGCCCAAAAGATGGGAGCAGATTATCAATTTAACTCCAGGCAAGATAATGTTGTTGAGGCTGTCAAGGCAGCAACTAATGGTGAAGGGGTAGATACAGTAATTGAGGCCTCCGGCAGTAAAGAAGCATTTATAGAAGGACTTGAGATTCTTAAAAGGCATGGTAGATTTTGTTTGCTGGGAATTCCAACTGAATCTGTCTTGTTCGATGCCGATCATTTCTTGATTCGCAAAGAATTAAATATAACCGGGGTTTGGGGTAGAAAAATGTATAGTACATGGATGTTGGTTGATCAGCTTATAGCTTCAGGAAAATTGAATGTAGATCCATTAATAGGAGATGTTTATAGAATAGAAGACTATGCTTCTGCTTTTGAAGAAGCGGCCTCCGGTACGGTTCAGCGAATTTTCCTTTCTCCTGTCTAATTAAAAGGTGCTAAGAAAACCTGCTAGGAAATTTTGTAAAGTATGTATGGAAGTAAACAATGAATAAAGCAGGCGCAATAATATATTATGAAATATAGGCCACGAAAGGAGGCTATCATAATGAATAAGGAAAAACATAATGCTATTCTCATAGATCCCAAAGATAATGTTGCCGTTGCTATCGACAATTTAAAAAAAGGGCAAATGGCGCGCGTAAAAGGGGATAATTATTTTGATGAAATAACTCTTGCCCAGGATATTCCTTTTGGGCACAAGCTTGCCCTGGGTTTTATTCAGGAAGATGAGGAAATCATCAAGTACGGAGAAGTAATCGGAGCAGCTATGCAAAATATTGAAAAAGGCGAACATGTCCATGAACATAATATTATAGGAATCCGGGGAAAAAGAGAGGCTAAACAGGGAAAGGAGTTTTAAAAAATGATCTTTAACGGTTATCAGAGGCCTGATGACTCGGTTGGGGTAAGAAACCATTTGTTGGTTTTGCCATCAGTAGTATGTTCAAATGATACAGCCAGGTTAATAGCAGAACAGCTTCACGGGGCAGTTTACGTAACTCATGAACACGGTTGCGGCTCCCATTACCTGTCCAGCGCTGACCAGATCCGAAGAACTATGATCGGGTATGGCAGTAATCCCAATGTGGGTGCTTGCATAGTCGTGGGTTTAGGCTGTGAACAGATGGTTGCTGAAGATATTGCTGAAGGAATTGCCCGGACCGGGAAACCTGTTGAATCTATTGTGATCCAGAAGGTCGGCGGAACTATCAAGGCAGTTAGCCAGGGGGTAACAATCGGGCAGAAGATGCTCGAAGATCTCTCAAAGCAGAAAAGGCAGGAGTTTGACCTCTCGAACCTCTCCTTTGCCCTCGAATGCGGGGGGTCTGATACGACTTCCGGGATTTCAGCCAATCCGGCGCTTGGTGTCGCCAGCGATTTATTAATCCGTGAAGGAGGCACCTCGATTTTGTCTGAAACAAGCGAAATCGTTGGAGCTGAGCACTTGATGGCCCGCAGAGCCATAAATGAAGAAGTAGCGGAGCAAATTCTAGATATCGTCCATCGCGCTGAACAAGGAGGCTTTAAACAGGGAGTAGATATGAGCAACCTGTCTCCTGGAAACAGGGAAGGCGGCCTTTCTACAGTTGAAGAGAAGTCCCTGGGTAATATTCATAAAGGCGGGACATCTTCTGTGCAGGAAGTTGTAGAATATGCAGTCCGGCCCTCCAAAAAAGGCTTAATAATCATGGATACTCCCGGCTATGATATAGAATCAATTACCGCCATGGTAGCCGGTGGTACTCAGGTTGTTGCTTTTACTACCGGCCGGGGCACACCGGTAGGTTGTCCTATAGCCCCGGTAATTAAAATTTGTGGCAACAGTTCTACTTACAATAAAATGCAGGATAATATTGATATAAACGCCGGTGTTATTATAGACGGATTGAGTACTGTGCAGGAGGTCGGTCAACAAATCTTTCAGGAACTGATAGATGTAAGCAATGGAAAACTTACCAAGTCAGAACAGTTGGGCTTTGGTGATTTTTCTATTTATCGTCCTTTAGTTTAATTGAACGTATATAAAACCGGGCAGGTTTGTTAAAGAAAGTCAGAATACCTTGTGTAAAGGAGTGTTCCTGCTTTGTGGAAAAAAGAAGGACTGGTTTTACACGAAAAAGACAATGTCGGAATTGCATTAAATGATTTAACAGCAGGAAATGAAATCCTCATCGATGAAGGACAAACAATAAATTTATTGGAAGACATTCCTTATGGGTTTAAGTTTGCTTTGTGTCCAATTGGTAAAGAAGAACTTATCATAAAATATGGCGAGACGATTGGTCGGGCGATAGAAGCCATTAAGCCGGGCAGTTTAGTGCATATTCATAATATAGAAGGGCTTAGGGCCAGGAGAGATTAATAGAAAAGGAAAACTATTTGACTGGGGGCAGTATAAATGTTTTTGGGTTATAAACGACCTGATGGAAAAACGGGCATAAGAAACTATGTGCTGGTTTTACCGGTTCAAAGGATGGTAAATTCTGTGGCAATGCAGGTTAGCAGTATGGTGAGGGGCGCAAAAACTATTGTTTCGACTGGTGAAATAGGTCGCAGCTCAAAAGACAGGAGAACGATAGCCCGGACTCTTACCGGTTTAGCCTTAAACGGCAATGTTGGAGGAGTGTTAATCATTGGTGATGATCATTATAGCTCCAAAGAATTGAAGCATGAAGAAATGGCTGAAATAGTGAGATCTACCGGAAAGCCTGTCGAAGTATTGGATATAACCGAAAGTGGCGGTTATTATAATGCAATTGGGATTGGGGCTAAGATGGCTCAAAGATTGGCTTTGCAAATTTCTGAATTCCGGCGGGAGCAGTGCGATTTAAAAGATCTTACCCTTGGAGTTAAATGCGGCACCTCTGATCCTACTTCCGGTGTTGCGGGAAATCCAGTTGTTGGAAAGGCTTTTGATGTGCTCGTAAATGCGGGTGGGACGGCATTCTTTTCTGAAACGACTGAAGTTATCGGGGCGGAAGATAAACTGGCTAAAAGATGTATTAACGAACAAGTCAAAGAAAAACTGCTCAATGCTGTTTCCGAGATAGAAGAAAAAGCAAGAGCAACAGGGGAAGATATTAGAAACATCAACCCAATACCGGAAAATGTTAAAGCCGGCATATCGACTTTGGAAGAAAAATCTTTAGGAGCAATTACCAAGTCAGGCAGCATGCCAATTTTGGACGTTTTAACGTATGGTGAACGCCCTCCAGGTAATGGCTTATATTTTATAGATGGATGGATGTCTTCACTTTCTTTACCACTGGGCATGGCAGCAGCAGGCGCTAACCTATTTATGTATCAACTGGGAGGGCAAGGGATGCCAGATACGTTGCCTCCAATGCCCGCTTATTCTGCAGGCATTGTTACACCCATGATGTACTTAACCGGAAATCCCCGAACCTGTCAGAAAGCTGAGGATTTTGTTGACTTTTGCAGTGGGAAGATAATGGAAGGAAAAAGTAGTATAGAAGAAATGGCTGATAAGCTTCTTGAATGCGTATTAGATTTAGCTTCGGGGACGATGACCAAAACAGAAACAGTTAACATCCAGGATCCGGTAGAATTTTATTT
>CAYWIY010000175.1:0-4158 GCA_964458455.1 uncultured Syntrophomonadaceae bacterium
TTGAGTGCTATGTTTATCCAGCTCTTTTTTACAGGCAACTTTTATGCTGTTTTTTCTTTTTTGTTTGGCCTTGGCTTTTTTATTTTCATGGACAGGACTATGAAAAAGGGCCTGGAGCTTAAACCGCTTTACCACCGCCGCCTGACCGCACTACTGGTTTTTGGGCTTTTGCATATAGTTTTATTCTGGTCGGGAGATATCCTGTTTACTTATGCCATAACCGGTTTTATCCTGCTTGCTTTCAGGAATGTATCACTTGAGGCGATTAAAAAATGGATACTGGCCCTGTTTGTTTTTGCTTTCTTTTTTAACACTGTAGTTTCTTTTTTTAAAAGCGCCGGTCAGTTTTTAGCCCCTGATAAGTACCAGGCGGTTATGGATGAGATGATCAGCTCGGCCATTATTATGTATACCGAAGGGACATTTGTTGAACTCACGCTTTACAGGCTGGCAAACGAGATCCCGTATGTTATTGTGGGAGTTATTTTCTGGATTCCCCAGGTGCTTGCCTTTTTCTTGTGCGGTTTGTATGCCGGCCGTAAAGGGATTTTTAACAATATCCCTGCTTATATCCCCATGTTTAAGAAAATCAGGACCTGGGGTTTGCTGGTAGGCGGAGTATTCCTGCTGTTTTACGTTCTGATTGATTCTGGTATTTTACCGGTCCCCCCCTTGCTGAATGTTTCTCTTCTTTCCGGGATTAACTATTTAGCTTCAATTTTTATCTTTCCGGCCTATGTGTCAATGATTATCCTCGGGGCGCAGGCCGGGTTCTGGAAAAAGGTCCTTACCCCCGTGGGAGAAGCAGGCAAAATGGCCTTAACCAATTACCTGTCGCAAACTTTAATATGCGTGATTATTTTTTACGGTTTTGGCTTTGGGCTTTACGGCAAGGTGTCGATTTCAGCGGGCATTTTGCTTACAATAGCGATCTTCCTGGTCCAGGTAGCCTGGAGCAATGCCTGGATGCGTAAATTCAAGTACGGCCCGATGGAATGGTTCTGGCGGCTTCTGACTTACAAAAAAAGGCAGCCGTTTATGATTAAGTAAAGTTAAATGTCATTGTGATTGCATAGCCTGGTAGCAGGTGAGCAAATAATCTGTATTGCCGGCAAACAGCAAGAAATATGGATAAGCAAAGACTGCTGCTTATCCATCATAGTGGAGTTAACCGGAAAGTTGTATTTATTAAAGCAAAAAATAAATTGACCTGGTTAAAGATTGAACTTTTCCCCGTACTGGCCTATTAGAGGCAGCTCTTTATACTTGCCGCCCAGGGCATTTATGAGGCCCATGATAAAAAGAACAAAGAGAATAATTGATCCTACAATACTTACAATCCATCCAAGGATTGGTATGATGGCTATAATGCCGATACCAACCCATGCTATTAGCAGGACCAGTCCCTGCTTGGCATGAAACTGGCAGAAGGGACTGTCTTTTTTAACCAGTAAAGGAATAAGGACTAACAGCCCCAGATACGACAAAGCCGCTATAACTTTGTTTTCCTGGACATCTTCAACACTGAAATTAACGCTTTCTTCCATCGTAAACACTCCTAACATAATATTATTAACTCTATAGTATTAGTATAATATCAAAATGTCAAGGAGTAACTATATTTTTTTTATAGAAATTATAGGGAAGTTTTGTTTTAAATAACTCAATTATTTAATGAGGCCTTAAAAATGACTCCCCGCCTCCTTTAGGGAGGAGCCATAAGCGCCTGGATTTATTTATGCTTTTTTTCTTCTGCTTCCAGGCCAGTTATGAAGGGATTAGTAGAAGTTGAAATTGCCATGTTCGATATACTTTAAGTAATCGCATTTGTTTTTAATGCATTCATCGGTGATTTCTGCTCTATCTTCGGATGTGACCATTTTGAACCTGCTATTAAGCATCCCGATCATGAATAACGATAATCCGCCTAATATTAAATATGGCATGGTAAGTCCTCCTTTTTAACTCTGGATAATCTTTCTTGTATTACATGCTGATAGCTTTACCTCCATGAAAGCTTTCTTTTATCACCTCCTCAAAGGTTTTGGGCTTAATGATATAAATTAAATCACAATAGTAGTAATACTTTGTGTTTATATAATAAACCACCGGAAAGCAGCTGTCAATATATTTAGACAAGTTAAATCATTCACAAAACAAGTTAATTCTGTCACAAAACAAGTTCTCGTTTTCACATGCAATGACACCATTTGGTTTAGTGTCGAAGGAGGGTGGGTGGGAAATAATATTTGCAAAATTGAAAGTATTGCGGCATAATGGTAGTAGCCTCTGCGGTATAATTCTATTTATTCTCGTTCATCATCCGGAGGCCAATCAGGTTAAGGAATAATCCATTTAGCTGCCCACTATATATCTTTCCTAAAATATGGCTGGAACAGGCTTAAGAAGGAGGAGGACGAAAGATGCAAAAGAATTTACTTAGGGCAATATGCCGCTGTATAAAAGGAATGCCTTTTGCGGTTACTTACTGGGACGGGCATACGGAGGTCTATGGGGAATGTGAGAAAATTGATCCACCGGTGAGAATTATCTTTAAAGAAGAAATGGACTTACGGGATATGCTTTATAACCCCGAAGTTAAATTTGGTGAGGCCTACATGGATCAAAAGATTGATCTTGAGGGTGACCCGAGGGCATTATTTCAACTTTTAATCAAAAATGAGGATATTTTCATCAAGGATAAGACAAGAAAAGGTTTGCTGCAGCGCTTCATGAAGTGCCAAAAGGAAACTTCTGCTGAAAAACAAACTGAAAGGGTTCAGTATCATTATGACCTGGGAAACGATTTTTTTAAGATGTGGCTTGATCAAACACTAAGTTATTCCTGTGCTTATTATATTACCCCTGAAGACGATCTTGAAAAGGCACAGCTTCAAAAGCTTGACTATATCTTGCGCAAATTGCAGCTAAAGGAAGGAGAAACTCTGCTTGATATCGGCTGTGGTTGGGGTTGGTTGATCATTAAGGCAGCCAAAGAACACGGTGTTAATGCCCTGGGAATTACTTTAAGCAGGGAGCAGGAAGAAGAAACGAGGCGGCGGATAAAGGAAGAGAATATGGAGGGTATGGTAGCAGTTCGCCAGGCCGATTACCGAGATCTGGCAGTGGAAGGTTGTAGTTTTGATAAAATAGTTAGCGTAGGAATGTTTGAGCATGTGGGCAAGGAATATATTCCTGCTTACTTTTCCTGTTTAAAGAAAATGCTCAAGCCTGAGGGGCTCTCCTTACTCCATACGATCACCAGGCCAACTGAGGCCCCTACTAATCCATGGCTGGAAAAATATATCTTCCCCTGGGGTTACATCCCTTCCCTCCGGGAAATTATTTGGGTTTTGCCCGAATATAACTTCCATCTTGTTGATGTTGAGAGCCTACGTATGCATTACGCCCTGACCGCCGATCAATGGGCGGAGAATTTTGAAAAAGTGGTAGATAAGATAAGAAAAAAATATGGAGAACGGTTTGTCCGAATGTGGCGCCTGTACCTTTTTGGCAGCAGTGCTTCTTTCCGGTGCAGCGGCCTTGACATCCACCAGCTGCTTTTCAGCAGGAGCCTGTGCAATGATCTACCCCTTACCAGGCATTACCTTTACAGCAATTAAAGTCGAGCGTTAGCTTAAATTCTCACTGCCAGAGGTAATGAAAGGCCGAGAAGCATAATACTGCCCGGCCTAAATTTAATCTTTTAACATTTGGAAGCTGCTTAAAGTTTACACTATCCTTCACTTTGTTTTAGAATCTTACTTTGTTTAAAGTAGATTGCTGAAAAATATTCAGGATTAGCTTATTTCAAAGCTGTGATCAGCTCCGGGCTTCCACTGGATTTCTATTTCAAAGGTATTCTTTTCTCCCCTGGTTTTGTACTGCAGTTCCAACTCGATATGTCCCGAAGGTTTGATTTCATAACTATCCTGACCTTGTTTTATTGTAAAGCTTCCATCGTCGATTAATTTTTGCCCGATATCTACTAAATACCTGCCGATTTCTTCTTTGCTCAGAGCCTGCTCAAGATCAACATGGATCTGTTTCTCCGGTTTGTCATTTTTGCTCATACCCTCACTCTCCTTTCTCTGGTTATGGTTTCAATATATAATAGCATAGAAAAATTTCAGCTTCCACATGGCCGGGGACGAAACC
>CAYWIY010000176.1:0-4087 GCA_964458455.1 uncultured Syntrophomonadaceae bacterium
GATGGCTGTAGAAGAAATACCGGCCGAGGTGGACCTTGTATTTTGCGCTCTTCCCCACGGGCAGTCAGCCGGAACGGTTTCTGCCCTGCTCGATAAAGGTTTAAGGGTAATTGATTTAAGCGCCGACTTCAGGCTTAAAGAACCTGGATTATACCGGGAGTGGTACGAGCTTGAGCATCCTGTGCCCACCCTGATTGGAGAAGCTGTTTACGGGTTGCCGGAACTGAACCGGGGCGCTATTTCTACTGCCAGTTTGATTGCTAACCCGGGTTGTTATCCTACTTCTATTATCCTGGCCCTTGCTCCCCTGGTAAAAGATCGGCTGGTTAAACCGGGATCCCTGGTTATCGATGCAAAGTCAGGTGTTTCAGGGGCGGGAAGGACACCGAAGCAGCCGTTTCATTTTCCGGACTGCACAGAAAATTTCAAGGCTTACCGGGTGGCCTGCCACCAGCATACGCCGGAAATAGAGCAGGAGCTTAGCTTGCTTGCAGGCAGTGAAATAAAGGTTACCTTCACTCCGCACCTGGTGCCGATGATTCGCGGCATCCTGAGTACTATGTACCTGGAGCTAGAAGAGGGAAAGCCTGAGGAAGAACTCAGGGCAATTTACGGCTATTTTTATGGTGAATGCCCGTTTGTCAGGGTTATGGAAGCTTCAAGCCTCCCTGAGACGCGCCTGGTGCGGGGTAGTAACTTCATCGACATTGCCCTGAAAATGGACCGGCGTACGGGGCGCCTGGTAGTAGTATCTGCGCTCGACAACCTGGTTAAGGGAGCAGCCGGACAAGCAGTGCAAAATATGAACATAATGCTTGGCATGCCTGAAAATACCGGACTTGGACAGCTGCCGGTTTAACTTGATTTTTTGCAAACAAAAGGAGGTCCTGACAGTGGAGGAAAACTGGGTTAAGTTGGAAGAAAGAGGAGTAACAGCAGCCAGGGGTTTTAAAGGTTCAGGTATATCCTGCGGTTTAAAAAATGGGAAAAAAGATCTGGCCGTGATATACAGCGAAATTGAAGCACAGGCAGCAGGAGTTTTTACCCGCAACCTGGTTTGCGCGGCGCCGGTTAAGCAGTGCCAGGCAAACCTGGCGAACCCGATCCGGTTGATAGTGATCAACAGCGGTAATGCCAATGCCTGCACCGGTGATCAGGGCCGCCGCGATGCCTGGGCTATGGCTGAAAAAGGGGCTGCTGAAGCAGGCCTTGACCCTTCACAGGTTATGGTCTGTTCAACCGGGGTTATCGGAGTGCCTCTGCCTATGCCGAAGATCAACACCGGTATCGGCATGGCCCTGGAAAACCTGGACGCAGGAGGACAGGCCGACCCGGATGTGGCTAAGGCGATCATGACAACAGATACCAGGACCAAGCAGTCAGCCTATCGCTGTACAACCCCAAAAGGCGACTTTCATCTGGGCGGAGTGGCCAAGGGATCGGGGATGATTTGCCCCAACATGGCAACAATGCTGGCCTTCCTGACCACCGATGTCAAGATTGAGCGTCCTCTTTTACAAGAGCTTTTTACCGGTGCCGTGAACAGGTCTTTCAACGTGATCACCGTTGACGGGGATACTTCGACTAACGATACTGCCCTGATCCTGGCCAACGGAGCCCAGGGCCAGGTTGAAATAACCGAAACCAGCGAACTGCTGGGTACTTTTAAGAATTTACTGGAAAAAGTATGCCGGGAACTGGCCTACATGATAGTGGAAGACGGGGAAGGCCTTACCAAGGTAATTACCCTGCATATTAAAGGAGCCCGTGATGAAGAAAGCGCCCATGTCCTTTCCCGCAGCGTGCTCAATTCACCCCTGGTTAAAACAGCCTTTTACGGTGAGGACGCCAACTGGGGCAGGATCCTGGCTGCCCTCGGTTATGCCGGGGTGGATATTAATCCTGAAAAAGTGGACATTTTTATTGGCCCCTACCAGGTGGCTGAAAATGGAGGCTCTGTTCCCTTCAACGAGGAAGAAATGAAAAAAGTGCTCCAGGAACGGGATGTCAGCGTCCTGATTGATCTCAAGCAGGGCCCCGCGGAATTGACAGCATGGGGCACAGATATGAGCCATGAATATATATCAATTAACAGCGACTACCGGTCATAAAGAAAAGCGGGTGGCAGATGTGAACAATGAAGTTTTAAAAAATATTTCTAAAGCAGAAGTGCTGGTGGAAGCCCTTCCCTACATGCGCAAGTTTACGGGCACCTATTTTGTTGTTAAATATGGTGGGCAGGCCATGGTTAACCGCGAGTTAATGGAATCGGTGATTGTTGATTTGATCCTTCTCAAATATATCGGGGTCAAGCCGGTACTGGTGCATGGCGGCGGTAAAGAAGTTAGTGAGGTTATGGATAAACTGGGCAAAAAACCGCAGTTTGTTAACGGCCTGCGTGTTACCGACGACGAAACTATGGAAATCGTGGAAATGGTCCTGATGGGCAAAGTCAACCAGGAAATTGTAAGCCTTTTTAACCAGCAGGGGGGCAAAGCAGTCGGTTTTAGCGGCCGTGATGGAGATATCCTCCAGGCCCGCCGTCTTGAACCACAGCCTGTTGACGGTAATTCCGGGAGTGAAACTGTAGACCTCGGGCGGGTTGGTGAAATTATGCAGATTAACCCTTCCCTGATCCATACCGTCAGCGATAATGGTTATATTCCGGTAATTTCGTCCATAGGGGCGGGCTTGAACGGTGAGAGCCTGAACATTAATGCCGACCATGTAGCCGGCGAAATGGCCATTGCTTTAAAAGCGGAAAAGTTAATTGTTTTAACCGACGTAGATGGTGTTTACTGTGTGAAAGAAGGCAGGCAGGAATTTATTTCTGCAATCAGCCAGAACGAGGTTAAAGCCATGATTATGGAAGGATCAATCAGCGGCGGGATGATTCCCAAGGTTGAGTCCTGCCTGATGGCTTTAGACGGCGGGGTGCGAAGAACCCATATCATTGACGGCAGAGTGCCCCATTCCTTGATTTTGGAGATTTTTACCGATGCCGGGATCGGTACAATGGTTAAACAGTAAGAAGTGGAAGAGAGGTTCGGTTGAATGGAAAATATAAAGGATTTAGAAGCCAAATATATTATCAATACCTACAATCGCAGTCCCGAAGAAACTCTTTGCCTGACCAGGGGTGAAGGGGCCAGTGTATGGGATGAAGAGGATAAAAAATACCTTGATTTTTTGGGCGGCCTGGCCGTTAATGCCCTGGGACATTGCCATCCGGATGTAGTGGAGGCGGTTAACAAACAGGTTGCTATGCTCATCCATACCTCTAACCTTTATTACACCTCTCCCCAGGTTTACCTGGCCAAAGCCCTGGTGGAAAGCAGTATGCCGGGTAGCAGGGTCTTTTTTGGTAACAGCGGCGCGGAAGCCAATGAGGCTGCCATTAAACTGGCCCGGAAATACAATCCCGGTCGCTACAAAATTATCACCGCTGAAAATTCTTTTCACGGCAGAACCATGGCCACTTTGACGGCTACCGGTCAGCCCAAGTACCGGGAAGCATTCAAACCGCTGCTGGACGGCTTTGAATATGCCCGTTTCAACGACCTGAATTCTTTTGCCTCCCTGGTTGATGAACAAACTGCCGCGATTATGATTGAGCCGGTCCAGGGCGAAGGCGGAGTTTATGTTGCCGGCGATGCCTTTATGAGAGAGGTACGAAAGCTATGCGACAGGGAAAACATTTTACTGATTTTCGATGAAGTGCAGTGCGGCCTGGGCCGGACCGGAAAGCTCTGGGCTTTCCAAAACTGGTCCGTTAAACCGGATCTCTTAACAACGGCCAAGGGCCTTGGGGGAGGGTTGCCCATCGGAGCCATGGTAGCGGCTGAACCCTTTAGTGCGGTCCTGCAACCGGGGGATCATGCTTCTACATTCGGAGGCAACCCGGTGGCTTGCAGCGCTGCCCTGGCGGTATTGGACCTGGTAGGTGATGAGCAGTTTTTGAAAGAAGTGCAGGATAGGGGACGGCTTCTGGAAAAAAGGTTTGGCACAATTGCTTCGAATTATCACAGCCTGGTTAAAGAAAGCAGGGGGATGGGCCTGATCATGGCCCTGGAATTAAACCAGGCGG
>CAYWIY010000177.1:0-4077 GCA_964458455.1 uncultured Syntrophomonadaceae bacterium
CCCTGGCAAATATGGATATCGATTCCTGTATGCCTGGAACTAAAACCGTTGTAGACAGTTCCTTCTCCCTGCACAGGCCACACAAACTGCCCGGATCCGGTTGAAGGCACTTCTTTGCGGCCCAGAACTTCCACCCGGGGTTCCGGTTCTGTTATAACTTCTTCACTGAGTGCCTCACGCTCTATTTCCTGCCCGTTTTCCCTCTCCACCAGGTAAACAATTTCTTTTTCACCATCACTGCCGGGTTCTTTAACCTCTTGTTCCGTCGCCGGCATGTTATCATCGTAGATATATTCGGTTGAATGAGGGATCTTCTCGGTAACAGTAACTTCTTCAAGAGTCCTGACGCTGACAGTAACTTCACCGGCTGCAGGCTTCACCTTGTTTAATTCCCTGTCTGGATCGGCAGCTTCTTCAAGAGCAGGCCCCGAATTGTATTCATGCTCCACTATGGTTGGGTGGTGCAGTGAGTTACGAAAGGCTTTTGACAGGCGGGCACCGGCCATCAAGGCATTATCATTGCCGTTAGCCTTGAGCAGTATCACAGCTTCTTTTGCTGTAAATACATACCGTGGATCAACCTTGATTTTTTTTAGACCCAGATCTTCCTCTAAGTTAAACTCAAGCACCCGGGCGGAATCGCTATCACAATCACCGGTGTATTCTTCTTTTAAGGACTCAACTATTAGTTCCATTTCATTTTCAGAAGCTACCGGAACAAATGGCTTGCCGTCAACTTCAATCATGTAAGCTTCTGCTAAAAACGAAGCCAGGTGTTTAATCCTGCGCTGTACAGCTTCCGGTTCAGGTTTGCAGTCCGGACGGGACTCCCTGTTGAAGGTCACTTCTTTGCTAAACTCAAGTTCCATTCCGTAACGATCGCTATACTCTTCGGTCAGTTCCTCAATAAATATCTCTACATCCAGGGTATCTTCCACTATACCCACTTCATGTTCATCAACAGAAACTACATAAACATAGCTGTTGAAATAATGAAACAGGCCGAGGGTGGTAATAATAAACACCGCGGAACCGATTATAAACCAGGCACAATGATGCTTCATGGCCTTGAACAAACTGCATCTCATGATTGGCAGCTCTCCCTGATAAACTGAAACATTCTTTAACTATGTTAATTATTATAACATAACGTTAATAAATTAGCTTATTTGCATGATTAACTCAAGCCATGCCCTGGCCCATATGCAGGCAAATCAATCATTTCCAAGCTAATTGCCGCCCTGAAGTGTGCTTATTCTTAGCCGGAGCAAAGCATGCTCTGCCTTATTCTATTAACAGGAGCAGACAATCCCGATCCCCTGCTTTATTCAGCAGAGGTGAAAATATCCTCCCCCACTATTTCAGCTTCGGCAAAAAGCTCAGAAGCCCCACCGGTATGCCAGAATAAAACCCGACTGCCTTTTTTAATACGGCCCGATTCGAGATGGGCAAACATCGCTGACAGGGCCTTGGCAGTATAAACAGGTCCCACCAGGATCCCTTCTGCCCGGGCCAGATTCTTCAAGGCAGCGCTTGATTCAGGAGAAGGGATCTCATAACCAGGCCCGGCAAATCTATCCTCGATAGTAAAAGAATCCGGTGCGACACTGCTTTCTTTTCCGAGCAGGGTTAGGGCCTGTTCAGCCAGGGCTGCAACTTCTTCTTTAAACCCTGGGTGAAACAATCCAACATCAACAGGAACCAGCTCAAAATCCAGCTGAAGCAATTCTTTGCCGGCCAGCAAACCGGCCAGTGTCCCCCCGGAACCGGTGGCGTGATAAAGGTAATCAAAGCCGGGCAAAGCCGCCTCCTGCTTAACCTGCCTGCCGATCTCCAGCAAGGCTTCAATATAACCAAGTGTCCCGGTAGCACTGGCGCCTCCAGTCGGTATGTTGTAGCAAAGGTGGCCTTCTTCCTCCAATTCCCGGATCCGGGCTAAAGCAGAATCGTGCGAACGGGCTTTGGCCTCTTCTGCGCCGCCAGGCGGGCAAGGCTCGATATGTACTTCTGCGCCCATGACCCTGTCGAGGAGCAGGTTGCCCCGGGGCCATTTTTCATCCGGTGGAACAACTGCCATCAGGAACAATACAGCATTGAGGCCAAGTTTGCGACAGGCAATCGATGTCTGCATGGCGTGATTGGACTGGGTAGCGCCGTAAGTGATAATATAGTCCCTGTTATCCTGCCTGGCTTCTCCCAGTAAGAATTCAAGTTTCCTGGTCTTGTTTCCTCCGAAAATACTGGGACCCGTCAAATCATCACGTTTGATCCATATCTCCACGTCGTAGCGCTCGGAAATCTTGTTCAACCGGTGCAGAGGAGTCGGGAAAAACCCGATGCTTTCTCTCGGGACGTTCTTAAACAGGTCATCCGCCATTTTAACCACCTGTTCATTAATCACCAGCAGTCCCACCTTTCAAATCTGTTTAAACTGTTCTTTGAAATTCGCGAACGCACCGGCACATAAACCGCTGGCGCTCCCGGCAATATATTTTGCTCCCAGCTTGACCCATTTGGAGGCAGAAGCGATATTCCCGATAAAAACCCCGGGCACCTTCCCTGCTTCGATAATTAGTCCCAGCGCTTTAGTGATCATCTCCTGCACCTCTTCATGGGAAGGATCGCCGTAATAACCCAGGGACTGGGCCAGGTCTGTGGGGCCGATAAACAAGATATCAATATCCTCTACTTCCAGGATCCGGGGTAAACTTTCTATGGCCTTTCTTGTTTCCAAATGCACCATAACCATGGTTTCCCGGTTGCTTTCTTCCAGGTACTGGCGCTTGTCGACTCCAACCCCGTAGCGGGTGGACCGCTGCGAAAAAGCCAACCCTCTTCCTCCCCGGGGGTAGTACTTGGCATGGTAAACCGCTTTTTCAGCATCTTCCCTGGTGTCAACCATAGGTACATGGACACCCATGGCCCCTATATCTAAAGCCCGCAGTATATACTGCCTTTCATTCTGGGGCACTCGTATAAATGGGGTCAGCCCGCTGCATTCTGCTGCCCGGACCATGTTTTCCATAGTCTCAGGCGACATGTATCCGTGCTCGGAATCGAAAACTATGAAATCCAGGCCGGCATAACCAATCATCTCTACCATGTTCGGGGCATTAAATCCCTGAAATACTCCCAGGACCGCTTCCTTCTGCATTTTTGTTTTGATCTTGTTATCCATTGTTCCCCCTGTTCTTCAGCCGGCAGGACCTTGAGAAAACGCCGCCGGTCTGGACTGCTTCATCATTTCCCGACTTAAACCCGGATCCAATCAGCGCCTATTATTAAAAATTACGCAACCAAAGAGCCGGGTTATTGTTTTATTCTATTTAAAACATATATTTCCTTTATTTACCCCCCTGTTATCATAATTATCCATCTTTCCCCTCTGCCAGCCAAAACCTTCTCCTGCTCAGGTAGCGGGGAAAACACTTGGCCAGAATATTAAAAAGCATTAAAAAGGCCCTTCTGCGGGAAGGTCCGTAACTACCCTCGCCGCATGATTCCTTAACATATTCCAGGACATGACGCACAGGCTGCCGGGTGGGAACAATAAGCTGGGAAGCGCTTAAAGTCATCTGACAGCCGCCGCAGTAAAGGGCCAGCTCACCGGCACCCGTTTCCTTGCTTTTTGCTCCTTCTTTTAAGGCCCGAACTGCGGCAAAAAGAATATCAAAGGGATTATACCTGTTCGCCCCGGCAGCGGCCCCGCAGCACAAACCATACTTGCCGGAGCGTTCCATCTCTATTATTTCAACGCCGCAATGTTCGAGCAGCCTGCGACTGGCAGACATCACCTCTTCACCTATAACCCTCCCCTGGCAGGAATCATGGACAGTCACTTTCTTATCAAGCTTATTCACCGGGCTTATACTGCCGGCCCCGATCTGCTCCAGCAAGTAAGTCCCCAGGTAGGCGGTCCTGAAATTAAAACGAGCGCCAAACTGGTCCGGAAGGACATTTCTAAACATGTTTAAACAGGCCGGGCAGTTAAAAAGCATGGTTCCGATCTTTTTATCCCGGTAATAATCGGTCAACTCTTCAGCCCTGCGTTTAACCTGGTCAAACAGGCCCATCCGG
>CAYWIY010000178.1:0-4074 GCA_964458455.1 uncultured Syntrophomonadaceae bacterium
TTCAACTCAACCCGGAACATGGCATTCGGCAGCGGTTCGACTACTGTGCCTTCCACTTCAACAACATCTTTTTTCTTGCTCATGTTACCTAGTTAAACCTCCTCTTAGGAATCCCCGGTTACCGGTACCAATCGCTTCAATGACTCAATAACCTGGTTATCGGTTACCTCATCGGGATCAAACGGTGCCTCAAACTCCGCTCCTCGTTCATAATGCTGAAGATGAGCTTTGTTCTTTTTCTTTGGCCGGGCAACGGGCCGCCTGCGTCCGTCGACCAGAAGCACATATTTTTCATCAAGCTCCTGCAGCACCAGGTAATGTTTTCCCTTATCACGGCCGGCCAATGAGCGGACCAGTTGTCCCGGTTTCAAATCCACCATTACTTCGCCCCCTCAAGAAAGGCTGGAAGAAGTTAGTACCTCGGGGCCGTTTTCACCAAGTACCACCGTGTGCTCAAAATGGGCGGAAAGGCTGCCATCACTGGTGACTACAGTCCACTGATCATCAAGAACTTCCACTTCCCAGCTGCCGGAATTAACCATCGGTTCAATAGCCAGGGCAATTCCCGGCTGCAGTAAGGGGCCTCTTCCCGGCAGCCCAAAGTTTGGCACCTGTGGCTCTTCATGCATTTGTTCACCAATCCCATGCCCGACATAGTTGCGCACAACCGACATTGAGCTCTGCTCAACGTAGGCCTGGACGGCATGAGATATATCGGAAAGCCTGCTGCCGCTTTGCATCTTTTCAATTGCCTTGTGCAAAGACGTCCGTGTTACATTGATCAATTTCTGCGCTTCAGCAGATATCTCTCCGACCGCAAAAGTAGCTGCGGCATCACCGTAATACCCTTTCCGGTAAACACCAACATCAATGCTGATTATATCGCCCTCTTTAAGTCTGCGCAAGCTTGGAATTCCATGCACAACTTCATTGTTTACCGAGGCGCAAATCGATGCCGGAAAGTTATTGTAACCCAGGAAAGCCGGTTCAGCACCGTATTTCCTGATCCTGCTTTCAGCCACACTGTCGAGCTTTACTGTGGCAACACCGGGCGTTACCATTTCGTCCATCAATTCCAGGACTTCGGCAACAATCTTACCCGCTTCCCGCATCAGCTTGATTTCTTTTGATGACTTAAGCTTGATCATAATCCTTCTCTATTTCATGAATCCGCGATAACTTCGCATCAACATGTGGCTCTCAATCTGCTTGAAAGTTTCCAGGGTTACACCGACGACAATAATTAAGCCGGTTCCTCCAAATATAATATTCATTCCAGTCAACCGTTCCAGCAATATGGGAAAGACAGCAATAAATGCCAGTGAACAAGCCCCCACTGTGGTCAACCTGGAAGTAATCCTGGCCAGGTAATCGGCTGTCGGACGCCCCGGCCGCAGGCCGGGTATGAACCCGCCGTATTTCTTAATATTGCCGGCCACCTGGAAAGGATCAAACTGTACCGCAGTATAAAAGAAAGTAAACAGGATAATCAAGGTCATATATAAAATCAGGTTCAGGTTGGTACCCCAACCGAGGCTTGCGGCAATACTCTGGGCCACCGGGTGCTGAATAAAGCTAACCAGCGTTTGCGGAAAGCTCAGGATTACCGAAGCGAAAATTACTGGAATAACCCCTGCCTGATTTACTTTCATCGGAATATGGGTTGCCTGGCCGCCGTACATTTTACGGCCGACTACACGTTTGCTGTACTGCACGTTGACCCGCCTCTGACCCTGGTCGAGGCCGATAATTCCCACAATCAAAGCCAGCAAAATCAGGACTACCAGTACAATTAGCAGCATATTAATTTCGCCAAAGCGGTACTGCTCGGCAACCATGGCCACACCCATTGGAAAACCAGCCACGATACCGGCAAAGATGAGCAGGGATATCCCGTTACCAATTCCTCTCTCGGTAATCAGCTCGCCCATCCACATCAGAAATGCAGTACCTGTTGTCAGCGATATAATTATTGTAATGTAAGAAAGCGTGGTCCTGTCCACTACAGCTTCTCCAGCAATCACCGTCGACAAGCCAAAAGCCTGGATCAGGGCAATCACTATGGTCCCGTAACGGGTTATCTGGGTCATTTTCTTGCGTCCCTCGGGACCTTCCTGGCTCCATTCTTTCAACTTGGGTACAACTATCGTTAAAAGGTTCATGATAATGGAAGCGTTAATATAAGGCATGATGCCCAGGGCAAAGATGGTGAAGTTGGCCAGGTTGCCACCGCCGATAATGTTAACAAAACCGAAGATAGTATCCTCCTGGAAAAAATCAGCCAAAAGGGTTGCATCCACGCCGGGCACAGGGATCGCCGAACCTACCCTGAAAACTACAAACATAGCCAGGGTAAAGAGAATTCTTTCTCTTAATTCTTTGATTCGCCACGCTGTACGAATTGTTTCCAGCACTCTAAATCACCTCTGCCTTTCCACCGGCTGCTTCAATTTTAGCCAGGGCCTGCTTGCTGAAGCGGTGAGCCCGGACCTCCAATTTGCGGTCCAGTTCACCATCACCAAGCACTTTTAAGGGATCTCGCTCGTTTTTAAGAATTCCGGCTTCAAGTAAAAGATCCGGTGTTACTACTGTTCCTTCTTCGAATTTGTTCAAATCATCCAGGTTTACGATATTCCATTTCTTTTTGTGGATATTGGTAAAACCACGCTTGGGTAAACGCTGGAAATATGGCATTTGCCCGCCTTCAAACCCGGGTCGGATCCCGGAACCTGAACGGGCTTTTTGCCCTTTTTGGCCTCGCCCGGAAGTTTTGCCCAGTCCCGAAGCCATACCTCTTCCTTTACGTTTAGCCGCTTTCCTGGCTCCCTCAGGAGGCCTTAATTCGTGTAAACGCATCGGCTACACCTCCCTGTATAACGCTTCTCCTATTACTTTGTTTCCTCAACATTTATTAAATAACTTACAGTACTTGCCATGCCTCTGATAACCGGTGTATCTTTATGTTCCACCGTCTGGCCGATCTTCTTTAACCCAAGCGCTTTTATTGTGCCACGATGCTTGGAATTGCGGGCCAGCGGGCTTTTAACAAGGGTAATCCTCAGCTTTTTTGCCATAATGTCAACTCTCCTTACCCGTGCAGCTTCTCTACTTCAATACCGCGCAAAGAGCTTACTTCTTCAACCCGTTTCAGCGATTTCAAGCCTTCCATGGTTGCATTGACAATGTTCATCGCATTATCGGACCCAAGAGACTTGGTCAGGATATCCCGCACTCCAGCCAGCTCTAAAACCGCACGAACAGGTCCACCGGCGATTACACCGGTACCTTCAGAAGCAGGCTTTAACAATACTTTTCCGGCTCCAAAACGGCCGGTAACCTCATGTGTAATGGTAGTCCCGGACATTGGCACATAGATCATATTCTTTTTGGCATTTTCAATGCCTTTCCGAATGGCCTCCGGCACTTCGCCGGCTTTGCCCATACCTGTGCCAACCACACCGTTATAGTCGCCCACTACTACTAGCGTACTAAAACTGAAACGGCGGCCTCCTTTTACCACTTTAGCCACACGATTGACCTGGACTACCTTTTCTACCAGTTCTTGTGATGGTTCTATCTTTGACACCCGTGCAATTCCCCCTTTCTAGAAGTTTAACCCGGCTTCGCGGGCCCCGTCGGCCAGCTCTTTGACTCTGCCGTGATAGAGGTAACCGCCCCGGTCAAAAACAACATCTTTAATGCCCTTTTCCACAGCCCTGTTGGCAAGCAGCGCCCCGACCTTGTGTGCGGCTTCACGGTTGCCGCCGTGACCAAGTTCTGAACGCAGCTGCGGGTCGAGGCTGGAAGCGGCAACCAGGGTTTCTCCTGATTGGTCATCAATCACCTGGGCATAAATGTGTTTACTGCTCCGGAATACATTTAACCGGGGACGTTCCGGGGTCCCGTGTAGTTTGGTGCGGACCCGGCGGTGACGTTTTTTCCGGTTGACTTGACGTGATTTTGCTTTCAGCACTTTTTTACACCTCCAGGCGACTATTTGCCAGCTTTACCCGCTTTCTGGCGGACTTGTTCATTTTCATAACGGATACCCTTGCCCTTGTAAGGTTCGGGCGG
>CAYWIY010000179.1:0-4063 GCA_964458455.1 uncultured Syntrophomonadaceae bacterium
GCGGGGCTATTACAGCTGACCCGGGCATTACGGCGAGCAGTTCAACTACATAGATGAAGGTAAGCCCAACGTTACCGGCAGCCAGTGCTTCTTCAGCCAGTTCGATAGTGGGGGAAAGGGCATAAACCGTGCAGAGGACGGCAATTGCTGCAACAAAGCCGGCCAAAACGTCGGCAAAGCCAATAATGGTACAGTTAACGCCCACGTCTTCTTTAGCTTTGGCGTAAGCGGCATAAACCAGTAGCAGTCCCCAGCCGGCGCCAGTGGACCAGGCCGCTTGAGTGAAGGCTTCCAGCCACACCCTTCCGCTGGCCAGCAAGCCCCAATCCGGAACGAAGAGGTAGCGCAGGCCCTCCACGGAACCTGGGAGCATAACTGCTCTGACTGCCAGAATAATCAGGATGACAAACAACGCGGGTAAAAGGATCCTTAGAATGGATTCCAACCCGCCTTTAATACCCCTGTAGACTACTAAAAACACAATTACCACTGCTATAAAGTGGAAGCCAATTGTTTCTACAGGGTTGGCTATGAAGGCATCCCAGTACACCTGGCCGTCGATGCCAGGCTCGATAGCTCCGCCCAGAGCATAGACAAAGTAACGGATTGACCAGCCGGCAACAACGGCATAATAGAAGGTAATCCCGATACATACCAGGGCCATCCAGGCGCCAACCCAGGCAAACTTTTTACCCATAAAGTCCCGGAAAGCGCCAATATTACCGAGCTGGGATCTTTGCCCCATTAAGAATTCCGACATTAGGAGAGGAATAGCCCATAATACAAGGGCAATAGTTAGTGCGATCAAAAACGAGCCTCCACCCCACTGGGCTGCAACTCTCGGGAACCTCCAGATGTTTCCTGTTCCTACAGCCATGGAGATGGCGGCAATAATGATTATCATTCTACTGCCCCATTCATCTCTTTGTCCGTTAGACATAGAATAATTTCCTCCTTTCGTATATCCAAGCATTGATACAGAAACTAATAATAAAGGACGTATGAAACTTGTAATATTCAGTTGTCATGTAATGCTTAACTTGATAAATATTCAGTTGTAAGTTTTGCAGATATAGCAAAGCACTTCTTAAAACATGGTCCCTGGTTAGCATCCCCCCCCTTGTTGAAATTTGTAGATCCAGGCAACAAAGTGGCAATTCCTATTATAAAGTTGCAATTGGCATGCCATCATAAAAATAATTAGTTTAAAGCAATATTTAGATTGCGTTTGCTGAGCTTTAGATTATTTGCCGATCGTGCCGAAACTGTTGATATTGCGTAGATCCTGTATGCTGTGTAACCTTGTATCCTTGCTGGCTACCCATGCTGCCACTATGAAAGCCCCGTAATGCCTGCAACAGGGCACAGTGTCAACTGATTGACACTGCTGGCTCTATTCTTATAAAAAGCCCTTCGTTATGCACTGTCAACATGCTGACATGTGTCAATTCATTGACGCCGCTGCCTGCCTTCTTTATCTGTAGCTTATTCTATAACTATCCTTAAAATCCTCTAATAAATATTTTAATTTTAGAAGTGTTTGCGCTTCTAAATTAAAGTTATTTATATGCTAAAAACCTCGAAGCCTTTATTGCTAATTCGAAAACAATTTTTAGTGCCGTTGTTGGCACTGGTTATAAGCACTTTGGCAATCGAGGCTAAAAAATTTTGTGTTCATCCTGGCGTTGGCATAAAAATTGCTCTTAATTATAGAAGCAGAGTTTTTGGGGTTGCCTGACTTAAATAATGTAATATCATGGAGTAGACAGACACAACGACACTGGCAGGAGGGAAAAAACTTGAGAATTGAGGAACACCCGATTATTGATTTTAAGCGGGGCAAGCCGGTTAGCTTTACCTTTAATGAGCGCCAAATCCAGGCTTTTGAAGGGGAAACAATTGCCGCTGCGCTTCATGCCGCTGGAGTGCGGGTGCTAAGCCACAGTCACAACCTGAAGCGGCCAAGAGGCTTTTTTTGTGCTATCGGCAACTGTTCATCGTGCCTGATGAAGGTAAACGGGGTTTACAACGTGCGGATCTGTGTAACCCCGGTTCGCGAAGGTGACCGGGTTGAAATGCAGGAAGGAAGGGGTGACATCATTGCAAAAGCCTGAGATAGCCATTGTGGGCGGCGGACCGGCAGGATTGTCAGCGGCCTTGAGCGCTGTACGCCAGGGAGCGGAAGTGATGCTAATAGACCGCGATCCGGCCCTGGGCGGGCAGCTGGTCAAGCAGACCCACATGTTTTTTGGCTCCAAGAAAGAATATGCCGCTATTCGTGGAATTGATATCCCAGGACAGTTGATGGCCGCCCTTGAGGAAGACGGAAAAGGCAAATTTACCCCCGTTTTGAATACCACGGTTTTAGGCTATTACGACGATGGGGTAATCCTGGCCGACAGGGAAGAAGAGCAGGCTATGTTGATCAAGCCCCAAAAAACGATCATTGCTACCGGTGCCGCTGAAAAAATGCTTCCCTTCCCGGGTAACGACCTGCCCGGTGTGTATGGTGCCGGGGCGGTGCAGACCCTGATGAATGTGTATGGCATCAAGCCCGGGGCCCGGGTGCTTATGATCGGCGCCGGAAACATCGGTCTGATTGTTAGCTATCAGCTTATGCAGGCCGGAGTTGAGGTAGCTGCGATCATAGAAGGGGCACCCAAGATCGGTGGCTACCTGGTCCATGCTACCAAGGTCAGAAGGGCCGGGATTCCGATTAAAACATCTCACACGATCAAAGAAGCATACGGCAATAAATCGGTTGAAGGGGCTTTGATTTGCAGCCTTGATGAAAATTGGTGCGCTGTTCCCGGCAGCGAACTTGACATGAAAGTGGATGTGATTTGCCTGGCTGTTGGCCTGACGCCGCAAACCGAACTGCTCTGGCAGGCCGGGTGCGAACAGAAATATATACCGGAACTGGGTGGTTACGTGCCTCTGCGTAATGAAAAGATGCAAACCAGCCTGCCTGATTTATACGTGGCCGGAGATGTAGCTTGCATTGAAGAAGCCGGTTCAGCTATGGTGGAAGGTAAAATAGCCGGCCTCTATGCAGCGGCGGACCTTGGTTACGATGAGGATGTAGAAGAACACTATAGCAGCTTTGCCCGCGAGTTGGAAGAACTGCGGGGCGGCCCGACCGGGGCAAAAATCAAGCAGGGGCTTTCCAGGTTGAATGGAGGTGTGGAGCAATGCTAGAAAAAACCGGTGTTCCCGAACCGGAACAGATCAAAAAAATTACTCCTTCGGAAGAAAGATTACAAAAAGGACCGGTTGCGGTGGTGGAATGTTTTCAAAACATCCCCTGCGATCCCTGCCTTTATGCCTGCCGGCATGGGGCAATCAAGGAGTTTGAAGATATTAATGACTTGCCGGTTATAGATCACGAACTGTGCAATGGCTGCGGGCTGTGCATTAGCGAATGCCCGGGCCTGGCCATTTTTGTCATAGATGCCACATATAGCGAAGAAGAAGGCCTGATCAAGATGCCTTATGAGTATTTACCCCTTCCAGGACAGGAAGAAGAGGTTACCGGCATTGATACAGAGGGCCGGGCGGTATGCAGTGCCCGGGTGATCAAAGTCCAGAATACGAAAGCCCTGGACCGGACCCCGGTGGTAACGCTGGCCGTTCCCCGGCAGCACCTGATGAGAGTACGCAGCTTCGTTAGAAAAGGCGGTGAGTGAAGAATGGAAGATAATACTATAATCTGCCGTTGTGAAGATCTGACCCTGGCTGATATCCGGGCCATGATCAAAAAAGGTTTTCATAATCCCCAGGAAATCAAGCGCCTGACCCGCTGCGGGATGGGGCCATGCCAGGGTAGCACTTGCCGTGAACTGCTTTTGAAAGAAGTGGCTGCGGCAGCCGGTAAAAGTGTAGGCGAGTTGGAAATGACCACCTTCCGGCCTCCGACTAAACCGATAAAAGTGAAAAGTATCTTGAAGGGGGGCAACCATGATGAAATCTAAAGCAGATGTGGTAATCATTGGCGGGGGTGTCCACGGTTGCAGCATTGCCTATCATATGGCCAAAAAAGGCTGGAAGAATGTTGTCCTCCTGG
>CAYWIY010000180.1:0-4057 GCA_964458455.1 uncultured Syntrophomonadaceae bacterium
TGCAACAATTCATGATGCCTGCTAAAATATATAAAACTTCTACCTTTTTCAATTAATACCTGCCTGACTTGTGACAAATTTCTTTTTTCTAACATAAAATACCTTATAGTCACCACACCTAATTAAAAATATTTACAAACCTTGCATCAAACCCTGGCCGTAATATATTTTGGTTAATTAAACAAGGGTTTGTTCTATTTTTTGTAAGCTTTTCTCAAGGAAATGAAAAAAATTTTATATGGAAATAGGAAATCTTATATTTTTGGATAATACTATAATAGGTAAAAGTTTGTTTTATAAATGGAACCATCGATCAGTGAACCCAGGACCATAATGATTGCTACCCGATCGATGTATCCCAGATTCCTATCACATTATTCCACATTTAAGGAGGTATCATTAATGCCTGCAGAAGTAATTTCAGGGAAAGAAGTAGCAAGTGAAATCAGGGAAGAATTGAAAAAGAAAGTTGAAGAATTAAAGACCAGGGATATCCACCCGGGCCTGGGTGTAATCCTGGTCGGAGAGGATCCGGCTTCGGTGTCCTATGTAACCAGTAAAGCCAAGGGCTGTGAAGAGATTGGCATTCACGAGGAAACCATTCGCCTCGCGGCCGATGCTTCGGAAGAAGAAGTGCTAAACTTAATTGAGAAAATGAACAATGACAAAAAGTATAGCGGGATTTTGGTCCAGCTCCCCCTTCCAAAGCATATTGATGAGGAAAAAATAGTTAACGCTATTACCCCGGAAAAAGACGTTGATGGATTCCATCCAGTCAACCAGGGCTTACTGTTAAGAGGAGAAAAATGCCCCCTTCCCTGCACCGCTCATGGGGCCCAGCAATTACTGATGCGCTCTGGTAACGACCCAGCCGGAAAACATGTAGTAATCTGCGGTAGGAGCAACATTGTTGGCAAACCACTGGCAGCTATGCTGATGCAGAAAAAAGAAGGCGCCAATGCCACTGTAACCGTTGTCCATACCGGAAGCAAGGATCCGGCCCAGTATACCAAGCAGGCAGATATCCTGGTTGCAGCTATGGGTAAACCTCAGGCCATTACCGCCGACATGGTTAAGGAAGGCGCTGTTGTCATCGATGTTGGTGTAAACAGGATAGAAGACGCGAGCAAGAAGAAAGGGTTCCGCCTGGTTGGCGATGTAGATTATGATCCAATTTCAGAAAAAGCTTCCTATATTACCCCGGTACCTGGCGGTGTCGGACCGATGACAGTAACTATGCTACTTTATAATACCGTTGAATCTGCCGAATTAATGGCCCAGAAGTAACCTGAGCCATAATAAAAATGTGAATGAACCCGTTATTGCCAGGAGGGGCGGATACTTTTTCCGCCCCTCTTGTTATGCCTTTCATTTTCATCAGGCAATAATTATTGTATGCTAAGATAAGGATAAGGTTTTAGATCAAGCCTGGCTGGGCTTGATCTTATAAACACTAAAAAAATCGTAAATATGCGGTATAGAAAATATATACAGCTTATAGTATCTGTCGAGGTGATGATCTGGTGTATGCATACGATAGAGTGAAACCGTTTAGTTTGCTTCTTGGCATTCTTTTAATGGTCATAGGAATTGTATTCCTGGCAGCACCGGACCGGGTGGCCGAATTCCTGGCTGTTTTTGTTGGTGCTGTAATTACTGTCATCGGTATTTTCAGGATCATAATGGTATTGGCAAGGTGGAACGTAATTATCAACCGTGCAATACTACTGGCGTTAGGCATCATATTAACCGTCCTCGGTACTTTTATGCTCTTCAACCCTGATATTACTATAACCCTGGTCGGTGCAATTATTGGAATTATTGCCATCATGCTGGCCATCGACCGGTTTGTAACTGCTAATCGCCTGAAAAACACAATCAACGTTACTCCTACCATTATCTCCGGCCTGATCCACCTGGCCTTCGGAATCGGCATGATTTATTCGGCTATCGTTGTCTTTTCCATAATTATTGTCCTTGCAGGTATTTATCTACTCATATCCGGTGTTATGTTTGCTCTCTCTTCCCTATTTTTCCGGGATTTTTAATATTTTTCAACCCGGCATCTAAAGCTTATAAGGAGGTGTTTTAATTGGCTGTAGTTGAAATCTCTATCGTCCCACTGGGTACCGGTACCACCAGTTTAAGTCCTTACGTAGCCGCCTGTGAAAAGGTGCTGCGAGAAAACAGCGGAAACCTGAAGTATGAACTGACCGCCATGGGCACTATAATCGAAGGGGATATAGAACAAATCTTAAAGCTGATTCAGATGCTGCACGAAGTCCCGTTCGAAAGTGGAGCCCAAAGAGTCAGCACTACAATTAAAATTGATGATCGCCGAGACAAAAAAGGAACCATTGAACAAAAAGTCAAAGCAGTGGAAAGTAAACTTCAAGAACAGTAAAAAGTAACCGGCATACAAATATAATCGCACAATATAACTTCCCCGGTTTCCATAGCCGGGGAAATCTATACTTATCCAAAACATATTGTGGAGAGTGAAAAAGATGCAAACAGCCTTAAAAATTGCTTTGACTGTTGTAATTGGCCTGTTAGCTTTGTTCTTGATAGCTATTTTCTACATAGATCTAACTTCCGGCGATACAGAACCAATTAAGGACGAGGAAGGTAATATTCTACCTGGAAGTATCGCTGAGTTAGAAAAAATAGAGCTTGGCGGAATGGAACAATGGATCTTGTTGCGGGGAGAAGATAAAGATACCCCCGCCCTGATCTGGCTGCACGGCGGACCCGGCTCAACCCAGATGCCCCTTGCCCATCACCTTGATAATAAACTGGAAGAAGAATTTGTTGTAGTGCACTGGGATCAACGGGGAGCCGGAAAATCAAACCCCCGCGGATTTGATGAAAATACAATGAACTTTGAGCAATTCAAAGCTGACGGCCTTGAGCTGATAGAATACGTGCAAGACCGGTTGGACAAAGAGAAAGTATACCTGCTGGGCCATTCCTGGGGTACCTGCCTCGGCATTGAATTGGCCGCCAGTCATCCTGAACACCTCCATGCTTACATTGGGGTCAGCCAGGTAGTCAATGATCGCAAAGCGGTTCAAATTGCCTACGAGTGGCTGATTGAAACTGCCTCAGAGAAGGAAGATCGTGACAGGATAGAATTTTTAGAAGAGCTGGGAGAACCACCATACGATCACAGCGAATACAGGCAGCTTGCTCGCCTGGTGCGTGAATACGGTGGGAACTTTGATCTGGAGCTGTGGCGCATAGCCCTGATTGCTTTAAGGGCGCCGGAATACCGGGTTATTGATTATTTCCGGCTGCTCGGCGGGATGAACAGGGGTGGAGCCCCTCTGCACGATGATGAAGGAATGCTTCATTTCAACTATCTCGAGACAGTACCTGTCCTGGAAGTGCCGGCTTTCTTCCTGGTTGGGGCAAAAGATTATAACACACCATCAGAACTGGTAGAAGAATATTACGAAAAAATTGAAGCTCCCCGGAAGGATTTGATCATCTTTGAAGATTCCGCCCATACCCCGTTTTTAAAGGAAACAGAGCTATTTAATCAAACTCTGATCGAAATAAAAGAAAAAACCTATTAAGATTGTACTTACAGAATGAGCGGCCCGAATGGTTACAGCCGGTAGCGAAATATATAAAGCAAGATAAATACTGTAGCCATTAAGCCCAGGAATGAATAGTTCACAATACTGCTCACCAGTGTCTCATCACTGCCGCTTAAAGCAAACACCCTTATAAACAGAAATACTATGACGATAATGATTCCTGCAGTTTGGATCTTATTGTAAGTCAACTTCCCGCCTCCTCATTGCTGATTAACTATGCCGATACTGCATATTGCTTTTTTATCCATGCGATGATGCCCTTTTTTATAAGGCCATGGGTGTCTAAAATGATATTACCATTCTTGATAGGTTCAGACAATCTAACAGGCAATGTGAACAATTCGAAACAATGATATCGAAACAATGAAACTAATTGCTTTCTATGCTTGTCTCAATAGCAGAATTATTAGTGGCAAAACCGGGATAAGATTGGAGGTCTAAAGCATGCAAAACAT
>CAYWIY010000181.1:0-4010 GCA_964458455.1 uncultured Syntrophomonadaceae bacterium
GCCCGGATGGGAGATTTTAAAGCTTATGACGGCCTGCATAAAGATGGTTTTATGTGTCCCCTGGCCGGAATGTTGATGGGCTCCACGGCAGAAATTTTAGCTGAAGATTATAATATTGATCGGGAAGAACAGGACAGTTTTGCCATGGAAAGCCATCAAAAAGCAGTCAAGGCGATGGAAGAAGGTAAGTTTAAAGATGAAATACTGCCTGTTGAAGTAACTAAGAAGAAGGAAACCATAACCGTGGACCAGGAAGAAATTCCTCGTGCTGATGCTTCAATGGAAAAGATGGGCAAGCTACCCCCCGTATTTAAAAAAGACGGCTCGGTGACAGCCGGCAACAGTTGTGCTTTGTCGGACAATGCTTCGGCTATGGTCATTATGTCTGAAGAAAAAGCCAAAGCGCTCGGCCTTACCCCCATAGCAGCGATACGTGGTTATGCAGCAGGCGGTGTGGATCCTAAGTATATGGGACTCGGGCCTGTTAAGGCCGTTCCACTAGCCCTTGAAAAGGCAAAAGTCAGCCTTGATGACATCGATCTGATTGAACTTAATGAAGCATTTGCGGTTCAATACCTGGCTGTAGAAAGGGAAATGAAGTGGAACAGGGACAAAGTAAATGTGCACGGTGGGGCTGTAGCCCTGGGCCACCCGGTAGGAGCAACCGGGACCAAGCTTATTACCACCCTGCTGAATTCAATGAGAATTTATGACAAGGATCTGGGTCTTGTCAGCGCCTGTGTTGGCGGGGGACAAGGATTGGCCCTGGTCTTTGAACGCTTAAGCTAAACTACTTTGAAAGTTATATTGTACAAGGAGGTTTGATTGATAATGGAGGTTAAAAAGGGTTTTGTTTTGGGCGCCGGAATAATGGGCTCGGGTATTGCCCAGCTGATGGCCCAAAATGGCATTGAAGTCACTTTATCGGATGTCGATAAGTCTATTGCCGAACGCAGCCTGCAAAACGTCGAAAAAGGACTGCAGCGCCGGGTAGAAAAAGGAAAAATGACTGAAGATCAGGTCAAAGAGATCCTTGGCCGGATCACACCTTCAGAGGGTGTAAAGGATGCAGCCCAGGCCGACTTTGTGGTTGAAGCAATTATTGAAGATGTTAAGATTAAACAGGATACTTTCGGCGAGCTGGAGAGCGTGGTCAAGGAGGGCGTAATCATAGCTTCCAATACCACTGCCTGCTCGATTTCCGAAATATCTTCCAAGGCCAACGATCCAGGGCGTATCGTTGGTATGCACTTCTTTAACCCGGCTGTGGTTATGAAACTGGTGGAAATTATGCCCGGCCTTGCTACACGTCCGGAAGTAGTTGAGCAAACCCGCGAATTTACCGAATTCCTTGGTAAAGAGCCGGTTGTTACTGCCAAGGAAGGGATTGCCGGAATCGCCAGCCGGGTCCTGGCAGCACTTTTAAATGAAGCGGTATGGGTCCTTGAGGAAGGTATTGGTACTGTAGAGGATATCGACAAGGCCATGAAAATGGGCTCCAATCAGCCCATGGGGCCGCTGGAGTTGATCGATTTAATCGGTATTGATACCCACCTGGCTAAAACCAGGACTCTTTACAATAAACTTGGCGATGCCCGTTACCGCCCCTGCTACCTGCTTGAAAAAATGGTCCACGCCGGGTACCTGGGCCGTAAATCTAAAAAAGGCTTTTATGACTACACGGGAGAAACTCCTGTGCCGATGAGAATTAAATAAGCTGAAATAATTTAACACGAGGTGACAACGATGGATTTTAGTCTTAACGCCGAACAAGAAACTGTGCAAAAGATGGTCCGCGATTTTGTGGCCAAGGAAATAACCCCCTTTGCCAAGGAATGGGACCAGGAAGAAAAGTTTCCCTGGGACGTATGGAAAAAACTGGGTGAAGTCGAAATAATCGGCACAGCCATCCCTGAAGAATATGACGGTAGCGGCATGGATCACATTACCCACGCTATCGTAGCCGAGGAGCTTGGTTACGGCTGCAGCACCATGCGCGGTAATTACTCGGTCCAGATCTCCCTGGTAGCAAAGACAATCCTTAAGTGGGGTACGGAAGAGCAAAAGAAAAAGTATGTTCCCCGCCTGGCAACGGGTGAAATTATGGGCTGCTTCGGATTGACCGAACCGGATTCAGGCAGTGATGCAGCAAGCCTTTCCACTACAGCAGTTGAAGATGGGGATTACTATATTCTTAATGGGAACAAGATGTGGATTACCAATGCGACTTTTGCTGAAGTCGCTATTGTTTTTGCCAAAACTGACCCTGAGGCAGGCCCAAAGGGAATTACAGCCTTTTTAGTTGACAAGGATACCCCGGGCTATTCCTCACAAAAGATCCATGAAAAACTGGGCCTGCGTGCCCAGGACACGGGCGAGTTGATCCTTGATAATGTCAAGGTGCCCAAGGAGAATATACTGGGTCCGATGGGGAAAGGGTTCCCGATAGCTTTGTCCGCACTGGACAATGCCCGCTTTACTGTTGCAGCAGGCTGCGTCGGCTCGGCCCAGTCCGCCCTGGACACAGCCAAAGCCTACGCCAAGGAAAGAAACCAGTTTGGCAAACCCCTTGCAGGGCACCAGTTAGTGCAGCAGCTGCTCAGCAATATGCTCCTTGATATTGAATGCGGCAGGCTCCTGGTATACCGGGCCGGCTACCTGAAGGACCAGGGAGTACCCAATACCAGGGAAACTTCGATGGCCAAGTACTACTGCAGTGAAATGGTCAATCGTGTCGCTTATAACGCTATCCAGGTTCTTGGCGGTTACGGTTTTTCGGGTGAGTATCCACTCGAAAGAATCTACCGCGATGCCCGGATCAACACTTTATATGAAGGAACTTCCCAGATCCAGCAGTTAATTTTGGGCAACATCGAGCTGGGGATTCCTGCTTTTAAGTAAGCAGGTGATTTGAATAGCTGGTAATACTACATAAGGGGGAGATAGCGATGTTTGAACTGTTAAAGTTGGAAAAAGAAGCTCCCCTGGCGGTTATAAAGATCAACCGCCCGGAGGTTAGAAATGCCCTCTCCAATGCCCTGGTTGAAGAGCTGGCTGAAGCTTTTTCCCAGGTGAAAAACGATCAAGAGGTAAGAGCCTTGATAATTACCGGCGAAGGCGAAAAAGCCTTCATGGCCGGTGCTGATATCAAGGAACTTGAAGATCGCGACTTTATAAAAGGCAGGGAACAAACCAGGCGCCGCCAGGAAGTATTCAACATGCTGTGGGAGATGCCCATTCCTGTAATTGCGGCTGTTAACGGTTATGCCCTGGGCGCCGGTTTGGAGCTGGCAATATCATGTACCCTGCGGATTGCTGCCAAGGATGCTCAAATGGGCTCTCCCGAAGTTAACCTGGGCATTATCCCCGGTGATGGAGCTACCCAGCGGTTGCCTCGATTGATCGGGTTTGGAAGAGGAATGGAACTGGTTTTGACCGGCAGTATAATTGATGCTGAAGAAGCATACCGGATCGGCCTGGTAAATAAACTGGTTGAGCCGGGCGAGTTGATGGATGAAGCTAAAAAGATGGCCCAGAAACTCGCTTCAAAATCACCGCTTGCCCTTCAGTACGGTAAAGAAGCGGTTAACCGTTCCCTTGAAACAGGCCTTTATGAAGGTTTGGCCCATGAATCTTACCTGCATGCCCTGGCCTGTGCTTCGGAAGATAAAAAAGAAGGCGTAAAAGCCTTCATGGAGAAAAGAAAACCGCAATATAAAGGAAAATGATCACAACTGTCCAAGTAGCACAGTGTGTCGGAGGATGAATAAATATGCCTAAAACTGAGAAAGATGTAGTGATCCATATAGACGAAGCTATATGTAAGCGATGCGGTTTTTGCATCGAGTTCTGCAATTCGGAAGTGTATGAAGCCGATCAAGATGGTTTGCCATTGATTAAGAATCTCGATCAATGTACCAATTGTCGCCTGTGTGAGCTTCGCTGTCCTGATTTTGCTATAAGGGTGGAGGTTGTTAACAATGAGTAGACCGGAAGGGATTCAATTAATG
>CAYWIY010000182.1:0-3984 GCA_964458455.1 uncultured Syntrophomonadaceae bacterium
TTAAAGTAGCGCATACTCGTTTTTTTCAACTCTTTATCACTAAAAAGCAGTGTATAGTTTTTAATCCCGGTTGCGTCAGAAATTTTATCCATAATTTCCCGGCATTCTGAATCTGAATTCCCGTGAACCATTGTAAAAAGGTTATAGGGCCAGTCATGGAAAGTCTGGCGCTGGTAGCAATGGGTAACTTCCGCAAATTCAGCCATTTTCATTCCGACCTTATTTACCAGCTCATCCGGAACTGCCCATACTCCCATGGCGTTGGAAGTAAAGCCGCTTTTACGATGGGCGAGAATGGCTCCCATGCGGCGCATTATCCCCTGGTCCAGGAAACGCTGGATAACTGCACAAAGGTCCCTGGCATCAGTACCAATTTTGTCCGCCAGGTCGTAATAGGGAGTCACTGAGTAAGGTATATCTTCCTGCAGCAGCCGGATTAGTTTTATGTCATTTTCTGTAAGCATAGGAGGGGAGCTGTTTCCAACGTTTACCCGGGCCCTGGTTTGCACCATCCTTGACTGGTCCCGGGACTCTTCAAACCCAAGGTTAAAAATTACCCCCACCTTAAACACTTTTACCGCCGGCAAGCTGTAGACCCTGCTGCCGCCTAAAACCGCCTGGATATCGGAAATTATACTCTCTATCCGCTGCTCTGAAGAAGCGATAATTGTAAACCACATGTTGTATTTTGGGTGATCACGAAGGTAGTTATGGGTAATTTCATCAATTCCTTGCGTTAAATCCGCCACCACAGGAACTTTTGTATTCGGCACTTCTGCAGTACATAGAGTACTGGTATATCCCAGGCGGCGGGAATCAAAGATGCCGCCAATCCGGCGAATGATCCCGTTTTTCCTCAAAGTTCTAACCCGCTGCCAGGCTTCTTTTTCGGTTACTTCCGCTTCCTTACCTATCAGGTGGTAAGGACGAGCGGTAATTGGAAATGCAACCTGGATATTATTAAGGATCCTTCTGTCTATAGTTTCCATCAAATATCTCCTTCATGCCTATTCCCCGGGTAGAGACACCATGGCTCTTCAGCCATGTAATCCCCGCCGTGATAATAGGCTGCCCGGGCCCGGCAGCCGCCACAGATTTTCTTAAAATTACAGCTTCCGCATTTGCCCTTATAATCAAGGGAACGCAGTTTATGCAAAACCTCATTATCCCGCCAGATCTGATCAAAGGGGGTGCTGCGGATATCACCCAGGGGGATGTCCAGGTAAGCGCAGGGCTGAACCTGTCCGGTAGGACTGACAATGCAGTAGGAGGTGCCGGCCAGGCATCCCCTGCTAAAGCGTATATCCAGGCCCATTTGCCTGGCAATCCGCATAAACTGCGGCGCGCAGGTCGGTTTTAATTCTATCTCCACTGCCTGCTGTTTTTTCATGATCCTGCCGATTAGATCCTCGTAAGCTTCGGCTCTTAAAGATTTTTCTTCTATCGAAACTGCCCGTCCGGTCGGGACCAGGAAAAATATGTGATGGGCCTGCGCCCCTTCTTGTATGGCAAAATCAGTAAGATCTTCCAGCTCTGATGAATTCCACTCCATGACCGTGGTATGAAGCTGGAAAGGGAGTCCCGCCTGATGGCAATTGCGCATTCCCTGAACAGCTCCCTGCCAGGCCCCGGCAGTGCGTCGCAAAGAGTTATGTTTTTCGCTGTCCAGCGAATCTAAAGATATGCCCATTCCCATCGCTCCGGCTTCTTTCAGCGCACTGACTTTTTTTGGTGTAAGCAATGTTCCGTTGGTCCCAAATACCGGCTTCAAACCAAGGTTCCCGGCATAAGCAACCAGTTCCAGGATATCAGGCCTCAGAAGGGGCTCCCCTCCGCTGAAAATCATAATTTTAAAACCCGCCCTGGCAATCTGTTCAAGCATGGTCTTTGCTTCGGCTGTAGTTAGCTCTTTTGCTGCCTTATTGCCTGAATCGCGGTAGCAGTGATCACAATACATATTGCAGGCGTTTGTGGTATTCCAGGATACAATCACTTTTACATCTCACTTCCCCAGCTAAAAATTATAACCCGATTTCTTTATCAGTAAGGTAACAGCCCGGATCGGACTCCCAGAAATCACCGGTTACAGCTTCTGCCCTTGCCCTGAAGTTGCCATTGCAAAAGCTTAAATAATGACA
This sequence comes from uncultured Syntrophomonadaceae bacterium, assembly GCA_964458455.1. Classification (GTDB taxonomy): domain Bacteria; phylum Bacillota; class Dethiobacteria; order DTU022; family DTU022; genus B1SED10-74M. The sequence continues at coordinate 2,139 of CAYWIY010000182.1, forward strand.
CCGGGAACAGCGTCCTTTCAGTAAAGGTTTGCGGTTTCTCAGCCCGGCCAGCACCGGATGGCTTGTATCTGTCCATAGATCCGAAAACTTTCTTTCCCGGATATTACCCAGATTAATATACCCGGTAAACTGGTCCGGGTGAACGTAGCCCATGGGATCAACCTGGCCGAAAGCAATCCCTGACCGGTTACCGCCATTAATGCCGATCAGGCTTTTAATTTTTTCAGCTCTTACAGGGTCTTTCTTCAGCATGTAAAGATACAGATAGACCCCGTCACAGTGATTGTCTACAGTCAAGATCTCCTTGTCTAAACCTCGTTCTTCAAAATCCATAGTCCGTCGGATAATTGTATCCATCGCTTCCCTTTTTTCTTCAAAACTTAGATCATCATCAAGCATGCTCCTGCCTCTGCCCGTATGGACCAGGTGGTAAAAACAAGCCCGATCGATTGATTTTTCTTCAATAAAATCAAATATGCGATCTAACTCTTGAATGTTGTAACGATTGATAGTGAAGCGGAGGCCTACGCGCTGACCGGCCGCTACGCAGTTATCAATACCTTGCATCGCAGCCCGGAAGGCCCCTTTTTTTCCCCTGAATCGATCGTTTATTTCCTGCAGGCCGTCAAGTGAAATCCCAACATAGCCGATCCCGATTTCTTTTATCTGCCCGGCTATCTTTTTAGTTATCAATGTGCCGTTAGTTGACAAGGTGGCCCTGATTCCTTTTTCTGCAGTGTGCCGGGCCAGTTCAAAAAAATCAGGTCGCAATAGCGGTTCACCGCCGGAGAACAACAAGACAGGCACATTAAAATCAGCAAGGTCATCGATAAAGCTCCTGGCTTCTTCAGTTGAGAGTTCGTTCGAATATCTCTTGGCATCAGAATCCATATAACAGTGAATACAGTTGAGGTTACAGGACCGGGTCATATTCCAGACCACTACAGGACCTGTCTCCCGGCTGCTGCCATGAAGCGATTTATTGCTATCCTTGCTGTAACGCAAATTGTCTCCAAAATATTTTCTGCCGGATAAAAGTTTGGTAATGCTGATCAAGTTGTCACTCCTAAGTTGAAAGTTTTAAGTCGCTATATTGCAGTACTGTAACCGTTTATAGATGTCTGAACCCTCTACAGGCTGCCAAGCCAGATCATTCCTACCCGGAAAAAATAGACGGCCAGGACTACCAGGAAGGTGCCGAGGACAAATACAACTCCGGCATAAACCCGGTCACTGATAAACTTTTTGCCGGTAACCAGGATCCCGGCAATGACCAGCAGCCATGACAGGTCGGCCAGGATATGTCCGCCGAAAAAAAGTATCACCCCGGACAGGCCGTGCTGCTGCGACAGGGCCACGTAACCAGCGCCCACAGTGGCCCACCAGAGGAACCAGTACGGATTGGCCAGGGTGCTTAAGATGCCCGCTGAAACCGGACCGAAAGAGTTTCTGCCATTATGACCGGTATTCTCCAGGGACAGTGATCCGCTCCGGGCGCTTTTTATCATTCCCCAGCCCATCCAGGCCAGGACCAGTCCGCCAATTATCCCAATTGCTCCTGTAACCCCCGGCTCCGCCATAACCCGCCCCAGGCCGACCACCAGAAGCGCGATCACCAAAGCCTCCATGATACCGTGTCCCAGGGTTACCAGGGGAGCAGCAATTACACCTTTTTTAAGGGTGTGTTCCGCAGTTACAGCCGTAACCGGCCCAGGCATTAAAGCGCCGGATAGCCCGACAATAAAAGCCGTGGAAAACAGGACAGTTAGTTCCATTTGCATACCTGCCTTGTAGAAGTTAGCTGCATTATAACACTCTGCTGTACGGCATTCAATTTCTTTGCCCC
>CAYWIY010000183.1:0-2684 GCA_964458455.1 uncultured Syntrophomonadaceae bacterium
GGCAGCTGGGCGGATTCAGGGCTACCGGAAGAGATGTCAAGACCGCCCGCAGCTTAATTGAAGATGCTCTCGCGGTACAGGAAGCGGGAGCCTATTCAATATTAGTCGAAGCGGTTGCTCCCGAGCTGACTGAGTTTCTGACCGGTAAGCTTGACATACCGGTTTATTCAATCGGGGCCGGGGTTAAATGCGACGGCCAGCTTCTGATCTGCGGCGACATGCTGGGGCAATTCCAGGCATTTACGCCGAAGTTTGTCAAGGTTTACGCCAACATAGCCGAAACCTGCACCAATGCTTTCAAGCAGTATATTTCCGAGGTTAAGAACGAAGAGTTTCCGACCGAGGACCATGTTTACCCGCGCAAAGACAGCCTGGAAGATTTCCAGAAGCTGTTCGACGAATACAGTTAAAAAGCTTTATTAAAGCCGAATATAAATAGTTTACGTTACCAAAAATTATAATACTGGAGGTTGTTTAAGATGTCCTTTGACAAGATTGAGAAGTATATCCAGGAAAAAACCGCATTTCCCTTGCGGGATCGCTACGATCTGCCCACCTCGCAGCACACATTTCCAGATGGATCCCATTACCGGATTGAAATAGCCGGCATGGAAACCATTGAAAACCTGGAGATTATGACCAGGGAAGCAGAAAAAAGAAGGGTTCCCGTCCACCGGGTTATTTCTACCGTCAGGGGAGCGGCCCTGATGGATCAAAAAGAACTGGAAGAATATGCACGCGTTGCGGCTGCAAGTAATTACGAGGTGATCATAAACCCCATCCCCAGCAGGGGTTGGGACAACGGCAGGCAGTATGTAACCTCTGAAGGGTTTGTTTCCGGGATGCGCCTCCGGGGCAGTGATAAAGTATATGAGTGGTTGAAAGAATTTGACCGCTGCCTGGAAGCAGGAATCCGGGGTTTCCTGATCCCCGATGAAGGGTTGCTGGCCCTGGTGACTAAGATGAGGGAAGACGGGGTTGTTCCTGATGATGTCAGGTTCAAGGTGTCGGTCTTTGCCGGGCACGGCAGCCCGCTGGGCGGCAAACTGCTTGAAGATATGGGCGCAGACAGTTTCAATCCCCTGGGTGATTTGACCCTGCCCATGCTGGCTTCAATCAGGAGCACCGTTAAGCTGCCCCTGGATGTTTATGTCAGCCTGGTTGAATCGATGGGTGGATTCCAGCGTTTTCACGAATGCCCTGATATTGCCCGGGTCAGCGCGCCGGTATACTTCAAGATTGAGCCCGGCCGCTCAGAGGCGGAAATGTATAATGCCTGGGTTGATAACGGCTTAATCAACCACCTGGCAGCGCACCGGGTCAAGATTGCCCAGATCTGTATTGAATGGGTGGAACGATCCGGCCTGGGGCTGGTCCTGAAAGAAGGCGGAGACGACCTGTCCGTTCCCAAGCCGGTGTAATAAGCTCCAAGACTAAAACTGGTATTCTAAAAAGGGTGCCTGTACTAACCTGTGTGTTTTCCACGGGTATAGTTCATTCAGATTCAATCCATACACAAACGGTTAATCCCACCGGCGGGCTTTAATCCTGCCGGTGGGGTGGCAATAAATATTTAAATACTAATAGAAGGAGATGGTAATCGTGGGCGCAAATCCGCTCGATACCGCCCTGTATACCCTGCGGGAGGCTGCGGGTGCGGCCGAACTTGATCCGAAAGTGACAGAACTCTTGAGCACTCCAAAACGCACCATGGAATTTACCTTTCCCATGCGCATGGACAACAAGGAAGTAAAAATTTTCACCGCTTACAGAGTGCACTGGTGCGATGCCCTGGGAGGGTTTAAAGATGGGACCAGGTTTACCGAAAATTTAACCCTGGACGAATGCAAGGCCCTGGCCCTGTGGATGACGATCAAGCACGGTGTAGGGGGCATTCCTGCCGGAGGCGGGAAGGGAGGCGTTATAGTCGACCCAGGTGAGTTGAGCGAATGGGAAATGGAAAGGCTCTCCCGCAGTTACATGCGTCACCTGCCCCTGAAAGGGGCCTGGGTGGATGTGCCAGGCGCCGATATCGGGACCAGTGAGAAAACCCAGGGCTGGATGTTAGACGAATACGAATCCATTGTCGGCTACCACAGCCCGGCGGCGATTAATGACAAGCCGGCCGCGGTTAGCGGCACTCTAGGCACTGATGAAGCTACAGGCCTTGGTGTATACTATGTGTTCGAACAGGCGATTAAGGATTTTGGCTTTGCGGAAGGCTGCAGTGTGGTTGTGCAGGGCTTCGGCAAGGTTGGTTCGGTCCTGGCCAGGTGTTTAACAAAAGGCGGCTTCAAGGTCATCGCCGTTGGTGATGTATACGGGGCTATCCATGCAGCGGACGGCATTGACTGTGTCGAGCTGGAAAAGTATGTTGCAGAAACCGGCTCAGTGGTTGAGTTCCCGGGTACCAAACCAATATCAAACGATGAACTGCTGGAAATGGAAGTAGATGTTTTGATTCCTGCTGCGGTGCAAAGTGTGATCACGGATCAAAACGCAGCACGGATCAAGGCCAAACTGGTTATCGAGGCGGCAAACGGCCCGGTTACCCCGGAAGCAGAAGATGAGCTCGGGGGTAAAAATATTCCGGTAGTGCCCGATGTTGTTGCCAACGTGGGAGGCGCGATTGTCTGCCATTTTGAACGGATCCAGGGCCTCACCGATGAATACTGGGATATTGA
>CAYWIY010000183.1:2694-3971 GCA_964458455.1 uncultured Syntrophomonadaceae bacterium
CCGGGTCAGGAACCAGCTTAAAGACTGGATAACCAGGGCTTATCAAAATACAGCGGCTACAGCCGGTGAAAAGAAAATATCGATGCGCATGGCTGCCTGGGTTAATGCCCTGAAGAAAATTGAAGCTTCGGTTAAGAAACGGGGCTGGGTTTAAATAAATTAATTGTGCAATTGACTTGAAAAACGGAGGGATTATAATGAGTGAAAAGAAATGCATTTTTCCAGCAAACGCTCCCAAGCCGGCTGCCCCTTACTCTCCTGGAATTAGAATTGGCAATCTTTTTTTCATCAGTGGGCAGGTGCCGGTAAACCCCGCTACTTCTAAATTGGTAGAAGGCGATGTAAAGGAGCAGACCAGGCAGGTAATGGAAAACATGAAAAATATCATTGAAGCGGCCGGGGGAAGCGTAGATGACATCGTCAAGGTCAACGCTTTTTTGAAGGACATGAGCGATTTCAAGTCCTTCAACGAGGTCTACAAATCTTACTTTAACGAGCCCTACCCGGCCCGGAGCTGCTTGGAGTGTGCCAACCCCGTCGGGGCCCTGGTTGAGGTAGAGTTTACAGCAGTGCTCAAAGAACAATAGTGAGGAATAAGAGCGCAATCTTGTATGGGTGATTGTCCTGGATTGGCGGCCCTGCCTGGCAGGGCCTTTTATATGAACCGGCTTTTTTTGTAGATGTCAAGGAGTTGTTTCACGGACAATTGCCAGGAAACAGGTTTGCCTGGTACAATAAAATAGAAAATTAAAGGATTGTTTTTCTTTGCCGGATGTGCTTAAATAACCGTATCCGGCATTTGCCATAAGCGCCCGTAGCTCAGCCCGGATAGAGTAACTGACTTCGAATCAGCAGGTCGCAGGTTCGAATCCTGCCGGGCGCACCAATGGTTAATAAGGGCTTAGGGGTTGTGGTCCCTGTAAGCCCTTTTTTCGACTAAAGGAGCATTTCAATGCAAAGAATCCGCTGTCCGCACTGTTACAGGTTGATAGAGGGTGCCGCTGAGACTTTTATTAAATCCGCACTGGAGTCTGGAAAAGGAGCGCAGTGCCCCTATTGCAACCTCGTGTTTTATAACAACAAGCCTCTGAGCGAATGCGAAATATCCCGCTTCGAGGAAACCGGGGACAAAGAAGAGTAACAGCTGGCTACAAACTACCTGTGATTGTAAGGGTCGTTGAACGGATCAGCTTTTTCACCTACCGGTTGATTGTCTTCATTGTAAGGGTTATGATATAGATATTGCAAAAGGAGATGCTTAAGTCGTGGAATTAATC
>CAYWIY010000184.1:0-3891 GCA_964458455.1 uncultured Syntrophomonadaceae bacterium
AAAGAAGACCTGGAGACGGTTATGCCCTGGTTGGAGTGGGCTTACCACCAGGTCGGGGGGTGACAGAGGGAGTTCAACTGTCATGTGCTATCCGTCAATTTTTTTAATTAGCAGTTCATTAACCAGCTGGGGGTTGGCTTTACCCCGGGTTTCCTTCATCACCTGGCCAACCAGGTGTCCGAGGGCTTTTGACTTGCCGCCGCGGTAGCTTTCCACCGTATCGGGGTTCTCGCTGATTACCCGGTCTACCAGTGACTCCAGTTCTGACTGGTCTGAAATCTGGAGCAGGCCTTCCTCTTCAACAACCTGGCGCGGTTTTTTCGCGCTTTGAAAAGCCTTCTCCAGGACTTCCTTGGCAATTTTGCCGCTAATCTCCTGGTTATCGATCATTTTCAGCAACTCCGCCATATCTTCCGGGGTAAAAGAAGCCTGGTCCGCTTCCAGACCGGCATTGTTAAGGTGGGCTGAAAATTCACCCATTACCCAGTTACTAACTTCCTTAGGCTTGTTAAAGAGTTGCAGGCACGATTCGAAATAATCGGCCAAACAGCGGGATGCCGTCAGGACACCGGCATCGTATTCAGGAAGACCGTACTCCTCAATAAACCGCGTGGCTTTTTCATCGGCCATTTCCGGCAGGTTTTGACGAGCTTCTTCTATTTCTTCTTCTGATAATTCGATCGGAGCCAGCTCCGGATCGGCAAAACAGCGGTAATCATCAGCTTCAAGCTTTCCTCTCATGACGATAGTTTCCTGCCTGTCTTCATCCCAGCGCAAAGTCTGGGTAGCTACTGTTTCTCCGCTGTCAAGGATGCCGGCCTGCCTTTTGATCTCGTGATCCAGTGATTTTTCAACAGCCCGGAAGGAATTCATGTTTTTTAACTCGGTTTTGATCCCAAATTGCTTATCTCCCGGGTCCCGCAGGGAAACATTGGCATCACAGCGCAGGCTTCCTTCTTCCATTTTGCAGTCAGACACCCCTGTATACTGCATAATACTTTTCAATTTCTCCAGGTAGCGCCTGGCTTCGCCCGGTGAACGCAGGTCCGGTTCACTTACAATTTCAATCAAAGGTACACCGGCCCGGTTATAATCAACCATTGACGAACCACCTGCCACTCCCCCTCCCTCATGGACAAGCTTACCGGCATCCTCTTCCATGTGGACCCTGCCGATACCAACTTTTTTATATTCACCCCGGTCATCTTCAATTTCCAGGAAACCATTGCTGCCCATAGGAATGTAATACTGCGAGATCTGGTATCCCTTGGGCATGTCCGGATAAAAATAGTTTTTGCGATCAAAATAGCTGTAGAGAGCAACCTCACAATTAAGGGCCACTGAGGCAGTCAAAGCCTGCTGCAACGCTTCACTGCTCATCTGCGGCAGGGTGCCGGGAAACCCCAGGCAAACCGGGCAGGTATTAACATTCGGCTCCGGAACAAACCGGTTGGGGCAAGAACAAAATAACTTGCATCCGGTAAGCAGTTCAACATGCACTTCCAGACCGATTACAACCTCGTACTTCATAAGCAATTCACCTCAATATCCTTGGGGCACGGGGACAGGTCCCTTGCCCCAGATTAACTTAGATGACGGGAGGTGACAGGGGGACGTTTCCCTTGTCAGGGTGACAGATGAAACGTCCCCCTGTCACCTCCAAGCCCTGTCACTCCTGCGCGGGCCGGGGGGCGGAGGTGGATCCCACGGCAAGCAGGGTTTTTTCGCTAAACGGAGGTCCGACCAGCTGCATTCCAACGGGGAGCTGTTCTATCTGTCCGGCGGGGATAGTTAAAGCAGGAAGCCCGGACAGGCTTACCGGGGCACAGAAAAGGTCGTCTGACCATTCATCCAGAAAGCTGCTTTCTCCCTGCAGGGGACGGGGCAGGTTTTTAGCCGTAGGAAGCATCAAGATATCGCAATCCTGCAAGGCCCTTTCAAATTCCCTCCGGACCATCTGCCATATTTTCAGAGCCTGGCGGTAATAACGGCCGTAATTGCCCTTGCTCAGTAAAAACGTGCCAAAAATACTGCGACGACGTGCTTCCTGTCCCAGGATTTCAAAACGGGACTGAAGGTACATCTGTTCCAGGTTGTCCGCTTCCCCGGTTTTACCGAAGCGGATTCCGTCAAAGCGGGCGTGATTGGAAGAGGCTTCGGCCAGGGCAATCACATAATATGCCTGCAGGCCTTCTCGAAGCAGGCTTAGATCAATCTCCTTGATTTTATAGCCAAGGCCGACAAAATCATCCCGGGCTTGCTCGAAAACCTCCCTTAATTCCGGCTCTAAAAAATCAAACGCCGTTACAGGGTAGCCGATAGTGATGTCTTCTGAACCCGGTGTTTTGATATGTTCCGGGATCCCATCCCGGCAAACTGCCGTGGCGGCATCCCGCTCATCAAAGCCGGATATGATATCCAAAACACCGGAAATGTTTTCACAGGAAAAAGCTGTGATTCCCACCCGGGCAAAAGAGCTGCAGTGAGCATTTAAACCGTGCCGGGAAACCCGCCCTGTGGTCGGACGCAGTCCTGCTACCCCGCAGTGCGAAGCCCCCTGGCGCTGGGCTCCTCCGCTGTCGCTTTCCACGGCAAGCATACAGATCCCGGTGGCAACCGCCGCGGCGCCGGCGCTACCTGCCGTCCTTTCGGCCTGCCAGGGGTTGGCTGTAGCCCCCCTGGGAGATGACAGGGTCGTCGACCCCTGGCCCATGTCATCCAGGTTAGTTTTACCGATTACCACAGCCCCGGCATCCATTAACCTTTCAACCGCCCCTGCTGTAACCGGTGAAATGAATTCACTGAAGGCGGTGGAGCCAAGACTGGTCGGCAAAACACCATAACACAGATCATCTTTAACCGCTACCGGTATACCGGCCAGGGGCGGTTCTCCACCCTGCTTTATTTTCTGGTCAATAGCCTTTGCCTGTTCAATGGCATCAACTCCGGCAACAGCATTAAATAATTTGAGCCCTTCATTTAAGATATTGCTGTTTTTAAGAGTTTTATCAATCAACTGATGCGCAGTTATTTCACCTTCAAGCACCGCTTCAGTAACGCGGTGAACAGTCGTTTTTCGCAATTCCAATTCAAATCTCTCCTTCGCGAGCCTGCTCTATTATTCCATGATTTTGGGAACCAGGTAAAAACCGCCTGCAAAGTTGGGAGCAGCTTCCTGCAGTTCAGCCAGATCGCTCTGCCGGGGGCTGTCTGCCCGCAGCACATTGGCCGCATCGTGGCTAAATAAAAGCCCTTCCAGGTCACCTGTATCAACTTCGAGCATCGGCTCGAGCCAGTCTAAAAATTGATCTAGCTCCTGGTGCAATTGATCCCGTTCAGGATCAGAAACCCCAATTTTTATGATCTCGATCGCTTTTTCGAGACCCGCAGCTGCATTATCCACTTCTAACCACCTTCCTTACTCTAACAACCGGCTTATTATTTCTTTAAAAAGGGGACATTTACCTGCCCCCTTGTGAAGAAAACATTATTATCGCCTTTATAAATAACCGTTTAGTGGATGAGGCGGCCAGCAAGCCCAGGGCACTCCACGAGGATCCACCGCACTTTGCCCAGGCCGGTGGAATCCCCGGGCAGCCTGCTGCCGCCCCAACCAAACTTGGCTTGTATTTGTATGCGGCATTTTCCTTAATTATAACATGTGCGCTAAGAATATATTAACGCCACGCCAGGCGCCATTTTAGCCAGTTTGTTCTTCGGACAAAGCTTCGTTATACTTAGCTGCCGGGCTGCACTCGGCTTCACCAAGTTGAACCAGTGCGCTGCGCGTTAACGGAGGAGCTATTATTTCAAAAAAGATTACCGCTGACAGCATAACTGTAAGTATCTGGCTGCTAACCTCCGGCAGCTGCTGGGCGACCAGCATAGTAA
>CAYWIY010000185.1:0-3774 GCA_964458455.1 uncultured Syntrophomonadaceae bacterium
AAGTTGATCATGGCCTGGACCAGGTACTGCGGTTCCCCGCAGGCAGTGCCGATAAAAATACGGTCTCCGGCATGAATGTTGCCGAAAATCTCATCTTCCGGGGCAAACTTTTCCGGGTAGATTTCTTTTAAATTATCCAATGAAGCTGTTCTACTCCCTTTGTATGTTTTCATCGTGTCTGCTTTCACGTCTCCATCACCAAATTTTTCTCTTGTTTTCCGGCCTTTCCGGTCTTCGTTACTCATATATCCTCACTCCTCGCAACGCCGCCGGACCTGGCAAGGTCCGGAAACATGGCATAGCAATCCATAATTAATCGTGTCTGCTAAGCTTACCTTATCTGGTACTGCCTACTACCATCACCGAATATTGTTACTGACATTGTATCACAACGCCAGCCTCCTGCAGCAAGTTAAGACTTTGTACACATATATTATAAGGCAGCAAATCCATTAAGAATAAGCCCTAATTCTGTGCAGCGGGGTTAAAACCGGCAGGACTTTCAAACTAGTCAAACATCAAGTATACTTGATTTAAATTAATAGCGCCTGCTCAGTTTACGTCATCTGGTACTGCCCGGCCTGCTTAAGAAAACTGAAGCAAGCATAAAGTGCAGGCATGGAAATGCCGGTGAAACAAAGCCTGGAGCAAGTTGGCAGGCAGGAAGCCTGCCACCGAGCGAAAGCTCAGGATGAGCTTATCGTGAGGGCAACCCAGTCAAAAGGCTGAAGCTAAACCGGTGCAGTTCCAGCCTAAACGATCAACAAGCGCAGTTTTCTTAAGCAGGCCGGGTAATTACAATTAATATTTAATTAAGGAGGCTTCTTTAACCATGGACCACCGGGAAACTGATCGCTCAGAGCTGCTCAAGGAACGCTACAGTGAAGACCGATTCCCCTGGAAACTGGGAATTGAACTTGAAGATGTCCGGGCCGGGTATGCCCGGGTAAGCATGATCGTGACCCCGGATATGCACAACTTTAACGGAGTTACGCACGGCGGAGCCCTGTTTACCCTGGCCGATACTGCCTTTGGCCTGGCTTCCAACACCAGGGGGACAGCCCTGGCCATGCACATAAGCATCAACTACATCAAGGGGACCATCAGCGGCGATCGCTTAACTGCCGTGGCAGAAGAAGAACACCTGACCCGCTCCACCGGCATATACCGGATGACCGTATACCGGGGGGAAGACAAAATAGCCCTGTTAAGAGGAACTGTCTTTAGAAAATAACTTGTAATGAAAGGAGAATACCATTATGATCATGGAATTCAACAGTGTAAAACCACAAATCGCTTCCGGGGCATTTGTAGCTCCTACAGCAGCTATAATCGGTGACGTAATTATCGAAGAAGGGGCCAGTATCTGGTTTGGCGCCGTCCTGCGGGGAGACTTCGGAAGAATAATCATCGGTAAAGACACCAGCATCCAGGATAACGTCGTCGTTCATACCATGGCTGAAGGTGAAACAACCATCGGGGATAAGGTTACAGTAGCTCACGGCTCGGTTCTGCACAACTGTACCGTTCACAACGGGGCCATTATTGGTTTAAACGCCGTCCTGTTGGACTTCAGCATCATCGGTGAGCAGGCCATGGTAGCCGCCGGCAGTGTCGTCTCCGATAATATGGAAATTCCGGCCCGGCACCTGGCAGCCGGTGCTCCGGCCAGGATAAAAAAAGAAATCGGTGGGGCTTCGCTGATGTGGGTAGAATCAAGCGCAGAATATTACCGGGCCATGGCCAAAAATTACCTGGACCAGGGTATCGGCAAAGTAGGCAGGTGAGGTTAAATGGATAAAAGATTTGTGTCTGCTAAGCTGTGCTTTAGCTTAAATATTCTTGTTTATATTCAAAAAATACTGTATACTAAGGATATAAGCACGGAAAAAGCCTTAAAACCCGGATAAACCATGTATTTTGGCATAATCCACTTTTATGTCGCTCATAACGGCATTTAACTTCACTTTGAAAGGTGTGGAATGAGAATGGATAAGTTATTACTGGCAACAGATGGTTCAAAGCACTCCCAAAAGACAATTGAACAGTCAATCAAGCTTGCCAAAAAATTTGACACTGAAGTCACGGTTCTATATGTTATTGAAGTAAATCCCCAGCAAGGATATGATTTCTTCGCTTCCTACCGGACGAAAGAACAGGAATTGATCAGCACCGGCGAAGATGTCCTGAAAAAAGCAGCCAAAGCGTTTGAAGACCAGGGAATAAAGGTCAATACCAGGCTAGAAAAAGGCAACCCGGCCGATATTATCTGCAATATTGCAGATAAAGAAGATTTTAACCTTGTGATCCTCGGCGGCAGGGGCCTGGGCAAGATCAGCGGAGTCCTGCTTGGCAGCGTCAGCAATGCCGTAGCAAACTGCCTGAATAGGAATATTATGATCATCAAGTAAAACAAAACTTATATCCAGGCAGTGCCGGGTAAGATTTCTTTATTCCCGGAACTGCCCATGAGTTTTTATTAACAGCCTTCGAATGATAACCGCTTGAGACCGGCTTAATGTTTGCAGGATAAGCTTAACTAAAGGTTAGAAAAACACGGGCAATTTAAACTGTAATTAAACCCGTGTTTTTTATATGCCTCCAGTGGGCTGCTTACTCAATCAGCTAAGCTGAACCACTCTAACCACTGACTTTTACAACCATGGCTGCACCGGTATCGCCTGCGGCACAACCGGTAAACAGGCCGTAACCACCCCCGGTAATAACCAGTTCCTCAATCATTTCAATAATACAGCGCCCCGCAGTTGGGCCCTGGGGGTGGCCGAAAATGATTGGGCTCCCGTAATTGTTAAACTCCATTACATCGATCCCAAATTCGTTGGCCATGTAAATATCATTAGCAGCAAAGGGATTGTGGGTTTTGATTACCTTAATATCCTTTATGGTCAGACCTGCATTTTCCAGGGCCATTTTTGCAGAAGGAACCGGTGATATGGCCATGTGAGCTTTTGGCGCCCGGCTGAAACCGTAGGAGACAACTCCAATTTCAACGGCCGGGTCTGCACTCAATTCACGGGCCTGCTCCTTACCGGTGACAATGACACCGCAGTTGCCGTCTGCCGGGTGGGTTTGTGATCCGAAAGTATGGACCCCGTCTGGAAGCAGCGGCTTAAGCCTTTTAAGCCCCTCTTCAGTGGTCTGGGTTATTCCTTCATCTACATCAAGCAAACCCTTTTCCTTCCTGCTAATCGTAAATTCTGCTGAGAACATATAGCGCTTCTGGAACTCCCGGTCATTCTGCAAGGCATCCTGATACTGCTCGTAGCGCTTCAGGGTAACAGCATCACACTGCTCCTTCGTGATATTGCCGGCCATCCTGACTACGTTCTCGGCAGTCTGGATCATGGAAGTACCGCCCCAGGGGTCTTTACCAAAATGATCCATAACCCAATCTTCAGAAATAACCTGCCCCCCGGGGCCCATGGGGTTAGGCCAGACAGTGTGCGGCCCGTTGGAGGTGCGATCAACCATGAGGCAAAATATAGTTTTGTGAAGACCAGTTTCGACACCCATCGCCGCCATGTTAATACAGGTAGTGGAAGTTGAGCAGGCCTGGGATATATGGACAGCAGCAATCCTTTCTGCCCCCATCATCCCTGCCGCCCAGGGTGAAGAGTAAAAAGTATAAGGCTGCCCGATTGTTTTTCCAAAAACCAGGTAATCAAAAATTTCTGGATCGACCTTGTTTTCTTCGAACCATCTTTTTGCCGTGCTTGCACCCAGCTCGATTGCATTTTCATTGGCCAGGCTTCC
>CAYWIY010000186.1:0-3730 GCA_964458455.1 uncultured Syntrophomonadaceae bacterium
ATCATGGAAATTGCCATTTGAAACGGCAAGGCCGCTTTTGCTCAAATCAAGCGCTATGCCCTCCTGATCAGTGCACTGCCCCCCTGCTTCTTCCAGGATCAGCATCCCCGCTGCGAAATCCCACACTGACAGGGTGTATTCAAAAAAGGCATCAAAGCGGCCGCAGGCTACCCAGCACAAATCAAGGGAAGCTGTACCGAAACGGCGGATACCGTGGATATTGGCTTCAAATAGTTTCTCAATACTGCTTAATGTCTTACGCATAATCCGGCCTCGGTCATAATAAAAGCCCGTGGCGATAACCGCTTCCCTCAGGGAGCGGGCCCCTGAAACCCGGATCGGTTTTCCATTCAGGTAAGCGCCCCCGCCCCTTATGGCTGTAAACATTTCATTACGCACAGGATCATAAACAACTCCCGCTTCCACCCGCCCGGAGCGGGCATAGGCTATGGATATGCTGAAGTGAGGAATCATGTGGGCATAATTGTTGGTTCCATCTAAAGGATCAATGATCCACTGATCCGGAGCGCTGCTTTTTATCTCTAAATCTTGCTCTTCTGCTATAATACTGTGATCCGGGAAATGGGAACTGATCATTTCAACAATCGTCTCCTGCGCTGAAAGATCAGCTTCCGTAACCAGGTTATTGGCGGCCTTTTCCGATATGGAGGCTTTACCCTGCTGTTCCATGATCACCCGCCCCGCAAAGCGGGCTGCTTTCTTTGCTATTTCGAGGCACTTATCTGAGTTTAATTGCATATGTTACTCAACCACTTTCTTTGAATATTAAGGCTTCCGGTGCTTATATTTTACCACATGCGGCACCAACTTTATAAACCTGGGAAAATTCCCACTAAGCCAATTCAACACTCCGCCCTCTTGATAACCCTCTGAGATTCCTTACAAGTTGTTTACACAAATCTCCTTTGTATTGTAAAATGCCCGTGATATAATATTAACAAGTTCAAAGCTATAAGGTTGAAATAAATAATCCTACACCTTTTAATTGGCTGCTTCCGGAATTTGGTTTTGAACAATTTCCCCCAAAAATTATCGAGGCTCAAGATAAGGAGGTCCTTTTGAAATGAAAACCGGGCTAATTTTACTGGCTCTATTCAGCGCTTTGTTTGTAATTACCGGATGTGAAGAACCGGTGGAAGACCCGCTTGAAGAAGAAATCCAGGAAGAAGAAGCTGTTGAAGAGGAAATTGAACTTCCCGAGAACGATCGGGAAGCGATCAAGGCAGTAGTCAGGCAAAACCTGGAAGCCACCGAAAATGAAGATGCCAGGAGTGTCCTGCAAACCCTACACGAAGATAGCCCCGGCTATGACGAAGAGGCTTTAACAGTTGAACTGGAACAACTTTTTGAACACTACGATCTGGAATATGAACTCGAGATCCTCGATGTCCGCATCGAAAACGATGAAGCAGAAGTGGACTTCCAGCAGACCACCAGGTCAATAGATGATGAAGATTTTGATGATAACCGGATTACCGGCACCCATATTTTGCAACGACAAAATGGCGATTGGAAAATCTACGATACCCAGGTCGAGGAAACCGAGCTGCTCGAGTAATTGCAGCGCTGTAAAACTACTTTTTACTAAAACACTTTTATAACCCAGGGAATAGTAAAGATTAAATAGTGGGGTTGGAGATTTCAGTAATTCATTCTGTCTCCAGCCCCTTCTATTTTTTAAACTGTCCCTTAAACTAAAGCTTGCCAACGCATGAAGGGAGAACCGAGAAAGTGAGCGTTAAAATAGAGAAAGTGATCCAGGATGGTCCCAGGGATATCAATTACATCGTTATGAATTGGGTTATCCTTTTAAGAAATCCCAGAATCCTTTCTTTTTCTTTGGTGGACTCAAAGGATCATCTTGTTCTGCTGTTTCGCCCTTCTCTTCCTTTTGCTTATTAAGCTCTTCTTGTTGTTTTCTAAGCTCTTCTTCCAACCTTTGTTTTTCAGCCTCTAATTCAGCCTGGTCCTGTGCCGTCTCCTCATCACGCTCTTTTCGCTGCCTGTTCAGTTCCTCTTCCAGTTTCTTTTTCTCAGCTTCTAATTCTTCTTTTGCTTTCTGGGCCGCTCTTTCGCGCTCTTCTTTAAGCTTATTCAGCTCATTCTCCAGCCTCTTATTTTCATTCTCCAGATTTTTAATCCGTTGCTGCAGCTCCTTTTTTAGGGCCCGTTCACTTCCTGACTTGACATAGTTTTGGATACTGCGATAGATAATAAAACAGATCATAATCAAAACACCTGCGAGGACAGCACCCAGGATCACTGCAAACAATGATAATTCCACCTGGCCAAAAAGATAATCAACTGTTACGATTTCTTGATTGGCAAAGGCCAGTGCCAAAACAGCAATGGCCAAAAGTACCATTAATATAATAAAAACCATTCTCATTTTCACATTACCCCCTTTCTACTGGTTTTTATAATGAATTAAAAATTCTATGAAGTCGAAAACATTGCCGCAATCCCCTTTATCTATAATTCCACAACAAGTAAGAAATACCTTTCGCCCCCGTCAACAACTCTCACAAAGAGGATGCTGTTCGTGGCTGTATCAACACAATACTTGCAGTTTTGCGCTTTTAGTAACATTCAGCTGCTTACTGAAATTTACAAGGAGGGAGTACAAATATACCATGCAGCCCGGGGGCTAACATTGATCACCCGAACATCAGAAAAACAATCCTGTAATTCGAAAACACAGCAGTATCAAGCGGTTGTGGTTTTACTCAAACCCCAGGAATTCCTGCCAGCGGGGCAAATCCCGCTGGGCCTGCCGGTAGCCCATACGGTAACTTTCCTCCAGCTTCACAAAGCTGGTTTCCATACTGGTGACGGGCATTACATCGGGGCAAACCAGGAAAGCTTTACCCTCACTTTCGAGCTGCTCCAGCTCTTCTAAGGCCTGGTTATATTTTTTATAGGAGTTTAGAAGTGCCTCTGCTACATGGGGAGTTTTACGAAAATAGAATTTGATCAACTGCGGAACCTTTAAAGGTTCTTTCCTGAAGCCCCTCGGCCGGGTTAAAACCGCAAAAAACTTCTTAAAGCCATCCCTCCTGGCAATATCCAGGGCAAGGCCCCCTCCAAGACCGCCGTCGAGGTAAACTTTCTGCTGGAAAGTTGTCGGCGGCATAAAGAAAGGCAGTGTCGAAGAACAGCGGACAATCCTTGCCAGGTCCTGAACACTATTAATATCATCTCTGGTAAAGTAGCGCATATTTCCGCTATCTACTTCAAAAGCGCCAATTCGCAAGCTGGCCGGGTTGGCCATAAAAGTCTCAAAATCCAAAGGCAATGCTGCATCCGGGTAGTGGGTTTCTTCATAAATATACCGGGCGCAAAAGTAACCCTCCCCCTTAAAAAATGAAAGCCAGCCGCCAAATTCAGGTTCAAGCACAATATCAACAAAAGACTTTTTGGCCCGTTCCGGATCCCTGGTCAAGTAGTTGATGCTGTTGCTGGCCCCGGCAGAAATTCCGGCCACATAATCGAAATAAATACCTGATTCAAGCAAAGTATTTAAGATGCCGGCCGTATAACTGGCCCGCATTCCTCCACCTTCGAATATTAAGGCCGTGTCCTTGATATTGCTTTCCAGGATCATTGCTTCGCCCCTTAAGTATTGATCAGTGCCTCTTAAATTTTATTTACTTAACCCTGCAGGCGATGGCTTTGATATCATCGAGGTGCTCAAATAAAGCGCAGGCAT
>CAYWIY010000187.1:0-3718 GCA_964458455.1 uncultured Syntrophomonadaceae bacterium
AAGACACTTATTCCACAATAGAAAATCTGCAGAGCATCTACCGGAGCATTCACCCACAAAACGAAGGCGCAATTAAAATTGTTAGAAACAATATCGAGCAGTATGTACAGTGGGATAAGATCTCGGAACATGTAAAAGGATAAATAGCACCCAATTATTTTCCCATCAAAACAATTAAAATAATAAGCAGACGGCTTTATTTTGCAGGCCGCCTGCTTTTATTTTATTGGAACCAAATAATGATAATATCTTGATAGTTTATTGTTTAATTAACTGTGCATTAAAAAGATCGCAATTAACTGGATGTGACAGTATCTGCAAGCTCCTCATGTTTGTTAGTCCTGTACTGGATCAAAGCTATAATCGCAACAACTGAAGCACCAACAAAGTCAGACCATACTTCCGGCATCATCAACATGATTGAGCCGGCAATCAGTGGAAGCCTTTGCCAGTAAGGGGTCACCCGCATAAAGTAGCCCCTTACGCCGGTAGCAATGAAAGCTGCCCCGATGAAGCAGGTGGGAATAACAGTGAGCAGTTCGGATAAGGGGGCATCCAGGAAAAATGCAGTTGAAAAAATGAAAAGGAATGGCAGCACATATGCAGTCAATCCTATCTTGAAGGCTTCTATCCCGGTTCTCATTGGATTGGCTTCCGCTATAGATGCTGCGGCGAAAGAAGCCAGACCCACCGGGGGAGTAACATCGGCATCAACACCAAAAAACAATATGAAGAAATGCGCAGCAAATAGCGGTGCCCCCAAACTGACAAGGGCAGGTGCTACTAAGGTAGCTAAAATAATGTACTTGGCAATTGTCGGTATTCCCATGCCAAGGAGGAAAGAAGCCAGCATGGTTAAAGGCAGTGCAGCCCATAACTGTCCAGAGGCTACGGACTCAATTACCGTTGAAAATTTAAGTCCCAACCCGGTCATGGTAGTCATGCCGATAATAATTCCCGCAGCAGCACATGCCGCGGCTACTTCCAGGGCTTTTAAAACTCCCTGTGATAGAGCGATAACAATATCTTTGGGGTACATCCTGGTTTCTTTCTTCAACCAGCTGATAGCCAGCACGAGTAGTATCGCAAAGAAAACTGACCTCGAAGGTGAACGCCCCTGAAGAATCATATATATTAAGAGAGCTAAGGGAGCAAAATAATAGAATCCCCTCCTTAAAGTTTCTTTTAAGTTTGGAATCTGATCTTCAGGAAGGGGGACTAACTTTTTTTTCAAAGCTTCAAAATGAATCATGAAGTATGAAGTAGAAAAATATATTAACGCTGGAATAATTGCAGCAATTACAATTTCCCTGTAGGGTACCCCCAAAAATTCGGCCATAACAAAAGCAACTGCCCCCATAACCGGTGGCAGGATCTGCCCACCACAGGAGGCATTGGCTTCTACCCCTCCGGCAAACTCGCGGTTGTAACCCAGTCTTTTCATCATTGGTATGGTAAAGGAACCGGTAATACCAACATTTGCAGTAGTACTGCCGGTTATTGAACCGATAAAAGCGCTGAAAAGTACTGCTGCCTTAGCAGGGCCGCCTGCAGTCCTGCCAGCCAGGGCAAGTGATAAATCCCGGAAAAAAAGACTGGCGCCGGAACGTTCTAAAAAAGCACCGAAAATAATAAACAGGACTATAAAACGGGCAGAAACACCCAGCGGTATATTAAAAATACCCGCATCTACCTGGTATAAGTAAGGGAAAATACGGGTAATAGAATAACCGCCGTGAGCCAGTAACCCCGGCATTTGCGGACCAAAATAAGCATACGCTATGAACAGCAAGGCAATGACCCCTATAGCATATCCAACAGTACGGCGAACTGCTTCAAACACCAGCACAACAAGAATCATCCCAAAAACAATGTCTATGGTTAAGGGGGCACCAATTCTTCTAACAATCTCGCTGTAATCCCACCACAAGAAAAAGCCAACCATAAGGGTGAGCAATACAGGGATAATATCCCATATTTCGGGACGGTGCCTTAACGCATTTTTACGGCTGGGAAATATCAAGAAAATTACAGAGGCCATCATCATCCAGTGAAAGTTTCGGAACAGGACTGCTTCCGGGGGCCCCACATATGCAGTGTAAAGATGGTAAAAGCCGACTAGCGCGGTAAAGCCGGTAACAATCCAACCCGCAGTTCCTTTGTAATCGCGGGTTTTTGTAGCATAAAGCTCTTCTTCCATCTTCTTTTCTGCAACTCGTTGAAAGTAGTTTTCTATGTATTTTTTAATGGCCATGACTTCAACTCCTTCCCCTGCTAGGAAGCTGTGAGCACAAATACTTAAGGCTTAAATATTATATATTAAAAACTTTACAAACATTTACAATTTAACAGCAGCTTCCCTACTCTCTAAGATTGGCTTCTGAGAGTAGGGAAGCCTGCTCAAGTCTTTACATTAGGTTATTCTGCAATTGTTTTAATTGTTATAGATGTTCCTCCGGGAGCAATATCTGAAAGCTTCAAACTTTCCCTCTCGGTTACTATATTTTGTGGAACTGTCCGGGCAACTCGTAAGGTTAACTCAGAAAACTTCCTGTCATAACCGGTTACCCGAACTTCTCCATCTTCTACAGTAATTTCTTTATCAGCTCCGGTTTCCAGGCCGGCACCCTGCCAGGAATAACGCTCTTCCAAAAGTTTGAGAGTGCCGTCCTGGGCGAGTGTAAAGATTTGCTTTACCGGAGTCCCATCTGATGAATGAATGTAACTGTATTCAATTTTCTCTCCTGCATTCACCTGGATTTCATGTAATACTGCATTGTCTTCGTTGTTTATAAACTGCAGGATATGCTTCGTTGCACTTTGGTTGTTAGTCAATAAGCCCTTCTTCTTGAAAGAACCTTTCCGCACCAGGATGGAGCGGTGCAGCAGTTTCAGGTGCGTTCTGAATGTCCATGTTTTCAGCCTGAGCGTGAATTCCAATCAATCTTTCGATTGTTTCATCCTGGAACATATGCTTGGTGATTTCATAAGCCAGGTCTTCATCGAAGTCTTCATGGACAATGACTTCATTACCGACAAACAGGGTATGATGGTCTTCGTCCATGTGTTCTTCATGTGCTTCTTTCGGAACTACACCTTTAAAGAAGTACGGGTATTCCTCAATAGCGGCATCCATGAAGTCTTCATCTAAGTCGACATAGCGGATATCCATCATGGCATGTAGTTCTTCAAAGTGTGCGGCCGGGTAGGCCAGGTTAACTGTACCACCGTCGATCAAGCCGTCACGCAGCGCTTCAGAAGTTTCTGCCATAGAGAGGTTAACTGCATCAATATCGTCCATAATTCCGGCAAATTCCAGGATGGCCCGGGCCATCACTTCAGATCCGCTTCCAGCAGCATCGACACTGATTTCATGACCGACAAAATCGTCGAGGCTGTAAATATCAGAGTCAGCATCCACGAAGAATTTTTGTGCACCGGGATACAAGTTAAATAGTGCATTGATCGGTTGGGCATCGCCTTCAAAGTCGTTGACTCCCTGGATTGCATCAAAAGCAACATTACCCATGACCATGGCCATGTCTGATTCCCCACCACCTACCAGGCGAATGTTTTCTACAGAAGCGCCTGTAGATTCAGACTGGCACATGTAACCATCAATATGGTCAGAAACCTCTTTGGCCAAGCCTGCACCAAGCGGGTAGTAAACCCCACCGGGGCTGCCTGTAGCAAGAGTTAAAAACTGCATTTCATCTGC
>CAYWIY010000188.1:0-3672 GCA_964458455.1 uncultured Syntrophomonadaceae bacterium
TGGCTATGAAACTGCGCAAAAACAGTGAGGAAAGCCTGTTTATCATCGAAAAGCCGCACCCCGAAGATTTTAGCGAAGGCAATGCCGGGAATTGAACAGGGGATTAGCCGAGCAGTAACCAAAAAAGGGCACCAGTTTTAAATTGCTGTTAAAATGTGTTTTGGAGAGCCCGGCATTCAGGGGTTAATTTTGGTATGTTATCAGGGTAAAAAAAGCAAGAACCGGAGTGCAATTTTTCCGGGTCTTGCTTTTGTTTTATAGTGTCCTTATTATGTTTTAAAAGCCAAAAGGCTTAGGTTTTCAGAGTTCCTAATGAGCAAAGCTGGGCAGATAAAGGGCAATCTGGGGAAAGGCAGTTAGAAGTACGGCACATAGTATAATTGCCACCAGGTACCATCCTACCCCCCGGAAAATTTCCATCACAGGGGTTTCCCTTTCCACCCCGGCTACCACGTAGACATTGGCTCCCACGGGAGGCGTAATCACTCCCATCCCCAGGGCCAGTACTATTATAACACCGAACCAGATTGGATCGAATCCGAGTTCAACCGCTACCGGGTAAAAGATGGGTACGGTTAGCAGGATTAGGGCCAGGGCATCTATAAAAAACCCCAGAACAAGGTATATTAGCAGGATCACGAACAGGATGGCCACGGGGGGCAGGGGCAGTTCAACAGCCCATGTAGCCAGTTCCCTGGGAAGTCCTGTAACAGCCAGGAAGCGGCCGTATATGGCCGCAGCAGCAACCAGGAACATGATCATGGCTGAAATGCGGACCGAGTCTGTTAGTGAATTTTTAAAGCCTTCCCAGCTCAACTGTCGCCTGACCAGGGCTACCACCAGGGTGGCAAAAACGCCCACCGCGCCGGCTTCGGTTGGGGTAAAAATCCCCCCAAAAAGACCCCCCATTACTGCGATGAAGATAACTATTACTTCTACTCCCCCGCTCACTACTGCTTTGATTTTTTCGGACCAGGGTACGCTGTCCCCAGCCGGGGCCAGTTCAGGCTTGCGGACGGTTTGCAGGTAAGCGGCCAGCATAAAGAGCACCATTAAAAGCAATCCGGGGAAAATACCGGCCAAAAAAAGCCTGCGGATAGATTCCCCGGCTGCGACTCCGTATAGAATAAAAATAACGCTGGGCGGGATCATTACGCCCAGGATGGCGGCAGAAGCTATCGTGGCTGTGGAGAGAGAGCGGTTGTATTTGTATTTTTTCATTTCCGGGAGAGCCACGGCGCTCATGGTTGCCGCAGTGGCTGTGGTCGATCCGCAAATGGCCCCAAAAGCGGTGCAGGCAGCAATGGTAGCCAGCAGCAGGCCCGCTTTTAAATTTCCCATTACCTTGTAGGTGGCATCGTAAATCCGTGAACTTAAACCGGAGTAAAAGGCAATGTAGCCCATCCAGACGAACATGGGCACGACCAGGAGCGAGTAAGAAGCGAAGGTGTTATATATAGCCTGGCTGGAAACTGAAAGCATCGCTTCTGTTGATCTGACAATAGCAAAACCGGTCATTCCCACTACCAGCATCACATAAGCAACTGGCATCCTGGCAAAGAGAAAAATGAACACAAATAAAATTGAAATAATCCCGATCTGGGTTGGGCTCATGTAGTTTCACTTCCTTTTACGACTATTATGGCAGCTTTGATCATATCTAATAAAAGCACCAGGCTGAACATAATAAAACCGAAGGCAACCAGGTAAATTGAAGGGGCCATGGGAAGCCTCAGGTGCCCGGTCACGTAACCCGCCAGCATCCTGTCATAGGCAAAATATAGTAGTTCCCGGGCCAGCAGAATTGAGAAAAAGAGTGAAATTATTGAAACCACCAGTTCGATTAAAGCTTGCACTCGAGGAGAAAACCGTTCTACCAAAACCCCAACCATAATATGGCCTTTCATTATTGCGGTGTAAGCTACACCGAGGCCTAGCAGTACAGCTCCTGACATTTCAACCAGCTCGACAGCTCCTCCCATCGGGCTCCATGGTATGCGAATAAAAACGTTGGTAACTGTAATTGCCATTACAATAATCAAGGCCACCTGTGCTGCCTGTGCAGTTCTCCAGGTCAGGCCCTGGATAAATTTTTCAAATAAATATAGCAAGCATAACCGCCCCCTGTCGTTAGAACATAAAATTACTGTTTTGATTGAGAGGGCATCCACTTATTAAGGGTTAGTAACCCCGGTAATGATGGAAGCCCTCCCTTTTTACCACTTTAAATAATATGAGCTAATGATAGAGCCCTGATAGTTTCTTAATTACCATAGTCGCCGTGTTCTGCAGAAAACTTTTCGGCACGATCAAAAGCCTGGTCGATGATCTCCTGGCCTGGCAGTCCGGCCTCATCGAGTTGTTCGATATAGTCCTCTTTTAACGGGACCATCAGATCTGCCCACCGCTGATATTCATCTTCATCGAGTTCAATTACTTCCATTCCGTATTCTTCCACGCCATATTCCTGACCCAGCACGGTGTGATCTGTTCTTAATTTACCGTACTCGATCACGGTTTCCGCATTTACTTCCTCGATAATCTGCTGTACCGACTCAGGAAAAGCATTCCATGTATCCAGGTTCATTACTTTGATAAAGGTCATGTTATAAGCAGGGGGGGATTTGGTAATATAGTCGAGAAGTTCGGCCAGCCGAAATCCTTTAAGCGTATCCGTCGGAGCGAGTAATCCCTGGCAAACACCGGTTTCAATATTTTCGTACGAAGCACCCATGCCGAATGAAACAGTGTCTGCTCCAAGCGCATCAACCCAGGGTATTGAGCCGCCGACAGCCCTGATAGTAAGGCCTTCCAGATCCTCCATTTCTCTAACCGGTTCAGTTGTCATAAAGTCTCCGGGGCCTGTTGCCCAGAAGTGCATAACTTTGACGTTTTCATATTCGGCCTGTACATATTCGCACTCCCTAAAGGCAGCATCTATGGTCGCTGAAGCAACGAGAGCATTATCATTAGGTAAACCGGGCAGTTCATAAGCTTCGGTGACATCGTAAACTCCCGGAGTATATGAGGGACAGGTGGTCCCGACATCGGCAACCCCGTCGGCGACACCCCCGATGATCTCCGGCATTTCAAGAAGCGCTCCTGCATAATGCCAGTTAAAATCAACTGTGTGAGGGGTTTCTGCCTCCACACGGTCCGAGATTTCCTGGGCCCAGCCTTTATGCCCTTCTGCTACCTGAAAATCACCTTCCGGCCAGAAAGTGTTAAATTCCAGGGTGAAACTCTGGGCCTCCTCTTCCGGTTCATCCACAGGTTCTTCATCAACCGGTTCTTCAACCTCTTCAGCCGGTTCACAGCCGCTCAACGCGGGCACGATTACCATGGTTAAAACAAGCATCAACAAGAAAAGCTTGGTCTTCATTACTTGACCCTCCTTCTAATATTAAAAGCTCATTTACGGTTGCACTTGATAACCACAACAACACTTTCACATTAAAATTTCTATAGGACCACCTTCTTTTTGGAAGCTTATTTTATTCACCTCAACCTGTAAGAAGACAAAACCAGGTAACTGTTATGTGCTTACTGTTTCAAAAACATGAAGAAAGACTGAAGAATAATATCAAGTCAGTTGCAACAGTTTTAAATACGCAAATATTTCTGATAAATATATGCTTAAGTCTATCACAAAATTTTTTAATAATCAATAAT
>CAYWIY010000189.1:0-3661 GCA_964458455.1 uncultured Syntrophomonadaceae bacterium
CAAGTCGGCCATGAATGCAACACCGGTGCTGTAATGAAGCAGTTGATCGAGGGAGAAGGTGAAATGACCAAAAAATCAGAGATTGAGCTGAAAAAAGGTTACATAGAGGTGAGAGATCATCAGGACTGGATCACGGCAGAGGAGGCTTTTCAAAACCTGGCCGTCACCAGCGTTATCGAGCTATGCGCCCCGGCAAAACATGTTTATGGTGCTGAAGGAGATAATCATGAAGGTATGACAGTACCTGTTGAATGGCTTTACGGCGCCATGGCTGCTCCCGGCGAGACTATTGATGTAAATGGTTTAAGATTTGATCCGGATCATTTTGAAGCCTTGACGGACCAGGTTTGGGCTGCTTATGTTGAAGCGGAGCCCTTTTTCAACGCCGGCCTGGAACAAAACTTCGAAGCAGCTTATGGTCCATTTGCCCAGCATCACGGGGAACAAGCGCTTGGTGTGGTCCCCCCTATAGCCCCACAGCACTGGTGGTTTGTCGATGCAGAAGACGAGCCGGTAATTGACCCTCATGAAAATTTCCGGGATATAGCAGGCACTGATGCCGGCGATTTTTACGTCGGTAACTTCTTTGATATATACCAGTTTGCTCGCACATACGATGGCGTACTAAAGCGCTACATCGACATCAGCAGTCCCTGGTCCGGGGCATACCTGCATGAAGATATGAGCGTAATCGGCGAAGCTGAAATCTTTGAACCGTTTACTCTGCTTAACCAGGCGCCCGGAGAAGACGCCTTTCCAGAATGGTGGGAGGAACTCTTCTAAAACCAAATAACCGCAGGAGATTATTTCTCCCCCCATAATTATGGCCATTATTTCGGGACACGACGATAAAAGGCAGGTTGCGTCCGCTTTTCTGGAAGGTGCTTCTATATATATGAAGAAACCTGCCTGTGAAAAAATGCTGGCTATAGAAATATTGGTTTGTAATATAATTAAAGGTTCACCGTTTGCGGAGCAGGGCCCAGGGAGCCAGGGTTTCGAAGAAAGTATCTTCACCGTGCAAGTAGCGAAGGTCGCCTTTATCTGACTTGTTGTAATAAAGGTTGGTTTTAAAACCATGGTCGGCAGCCAGAAGCACGGCTGAACCGGCAGGAATATAATTCAGCAAAGGATGCAGCTGTTTCTTGCCAGCCATCAGCAGTTCTTCCAAAAGCACAGGCAATGAGTCCCGGGAGCTGTGTATTTTATCATCGACAAAGCCGTATTTAATTGCCTTTAGCGGCATGCGCTTATGTTTATCTAGTGAACGATTGTTGACGGCTGAGAGAAATTCGCCGGGGTCGGCGATCAGTTCAGCAAGCAGGTTTTCATCCATGTTGAGCATATGACCCAGCAGGCCTTCGTCTTTAAGAGGCTGCAGCTGGGTTTCGGTTACTGTTGGCTGCTCTGCCCATAACAGCCCTTCTCGCAAAGTTTCAAAACTGTAAGTATCCAGGGCCTGCTTAAGCAGGGCAGACCAGATATCAAGCCTGGCGCCATCGATAATTACCAGGAACAGTCCGGCTGCAGTGTTTTCTTTGGCTGTCCATTCAGGCAGCTTCAGCAATAAGTTGCGCAGGGTTTGCCTTCTTGATGAATCCCCTTCCTGCAGGTATGAAGAGAAAGAAGCAAGCAGGGTTTCAAGAATTGAGGCATAACGGCGGTGCCATCTTTTTATTGTTACTTCAGGTACCAGGTTGTAGAACGGAGCCTCTGCAACCCTGGCCAGGGAAAGCTCAAAAGGTGACAGAAAGCGATAAGAACGCTCCCATCTCTTATCGCTATCGGGCGGGTTGGCAGGAAGAGTTTCTATTTCCTGCAGGATTAAACTGCAAGTAGCCGCCTGCTGTAGCACCCGGAGCAGGGATTCTTTCTCCCTTTTGTGGGTTTCGTTAAGACCTGTAATATCCTTGCTGCTCCTTCTGATGGTTTCCTGAAGCATTCCGGCAATAATATTTAACTGAGACGTGTTTTCTTCGGCGGAAATCTGTCTGGCCATACGCCCTGCCGCTTCTTTGCTAAGGGCAGGGAAAAAAGGCTCATCAGTAAAGAGCTCCAGTAGAGTTTCAAAACTATATTTTACAGCGCCGCTTTCATTTAAGTAGATTTCAATTAGCTCTTCTGCCGGAATCATTGCTACCGCCTTTTCCGCTATAGCCTGCAGGAAAACAGGTTGCAGTTCATGTCTTTGTTCGATCAACGTTTCTCCCAGTTTTTCCAGGCTGGGCAGGATTTCTTCAAAGGCGCCGCCGCTTTCTTCAGCGGTGACCAGCTTCCTGATTTCAATCTGGTCATCACTATCCAGTCTGTAGTAGCTTCGCCACCCACATAAAAGGCCCAGGGCAAAAAGTTTTTCCAGCTTAATTTTTGATGTATAAGATAAAAGGTGGGGAAGCTTTGCTTTTAAGAACTCATGTGCTTCCATGCCCTTTTCTTCTTTTAAGCCAGCATCACTGCCGCTACCTGTTTGGAAGTTGCTGCTTTCCCTGGAGGTAATCCTGATATAAGCAGGTGGGCTTGCTTCATCACCGTTAAGCCAATCCTCGAAAAGTTGCTTTAGCTGGGCCTGGTTAAAAACCCTGCCTTCTATAAGCTCCAGCAATTTTTCAGCAGAACGCTCGGCAATGATGGCATCTCCGGTTAAAACACGGTTGATGGTGTCAACTGTTTTACTGTTAACCAGGCTTTCAAGCCTGTTGATTAGTTGATCTGGAGGCAGGGCACTTTCTACCTGCAGCAGCCTGCGCAAGGGCTCTGCTTCCGAACGGCGGCCGACCAGTTCTAGATGCTCGGCATGTTCAATTATTTTCCGGTAATTCTCTTCTGACTGCAGTGCTTCCAGGTAGGCTTTGATTGCTTTTATGATTTTTCCCTCTATTTCTTTGAGTTCAGGCAGGCTGTGATAATCGGCCAAAGTAAAGCCACAGGAGCAGGCAGCATGTTTGACCAGGCGGGTTTCATCGGCCAGCTGGCATTCCTTTTCCAGGATCGGGGCCAGAGCCCTGTTTATATCCACCAGGTCATTATCCGGCATCAGGGTATTAATACGTCCCATCAGTTCAAGCAGCCGGTAGGCACTTGAGCTGATTAACTCCCGGTATGGTTTAATGCGTTTAGGGCCGACCGCCTGATCATGTTCAGCCAGGTAGAGGGCAGTATATTCTGAGCGAAACTGTTCAAACTCCCGCTTTAAACGATCCCTGTATTCTTCTTCCCACAGTAAATTGTCAGCCTCGATCAATTCCATTAAAATCCGGTAGCGGCGCTGCAGCTGTTCATATTGATCTTCAGGGGGTATTACCAGCTTATCATCGTGCAGGTAATCAGCAATATATAATATTTCGGCCAGGTCTTTTTCAAAGCAATCATTTAAAGCTTTCAGTTTTTGCCAATCAGATGCATAAAGCGGAGAGGACTGGCAGGCTGCTAAAAACCGCTCTAATCCTTCTCGCGAAGCATAGGAGGTTTTAATCTCGTCCAGAAAAGACTGGAAACGCTGTGCTGTTTTGTTAATGACATTCCAGTTCATGGTTTTAAAAAAGGGATGTTCAGAAAGCCTATCGATCCGGCGGTTAATCTCAGCCAGCCTCTTGGTCCATTCCATTTTAAAGTCAATAATCGTTTCCCAGGCCTGCTGCTGGGCGGAAAAAGTAAGCGGGCC
>CAYWIY010000190.1:0-3653 GCA_964458455.1 uncultured Syntrophomonadaceae bacterium
GGGAAAGACAAGAGTAAACTCTTCACCACCAAACCGGGCAGCTAGATCACCCGGACGGCGGCAAGACTCTTTTAGCAGATTGGCTACCTTTTTCAAGCAATCATCGCCGGCCAGGTGCCCGTATAAATCATTGTAGTTCTTAAAACAATCAATATCGACCATCATCAATGTCAGAGGGCTGCTGCTGCGCAGCATTCTTCTCCATTCTTTTTCAAGGTGTTCTTCCAGCTTGCGCCGGTTTGCAAGCCCGGTAAGTCCGTCAGTATCAGATACGTCTTTAATCTGCTGGTAGTGGCGGGCATTTTCAATTGCCATGCCGCAAATATTAATAATCTTCTTTGCTATATTTATATAATGCTCACGGTGTTCAGGAAACTCTAAACCTCTGACCTCAATTGTCCCCAGCGGCTCTTCTGTCCCAGTAACAATTATGGAAAAACTATCTGTATTAATCTTTTCAACCAATGTGCCTGATTTAAGAAGCTGATCGTTCACTGCACTAAAAACAACTTTTTCGGGGGCAAAAAGCATGATAAACATATCTTTAATACTTACAATTACTTCTTCTTCGCTCCTAATTCTGGCCAAGGAGTTTAAAAGATCAAGCGTCATCACAAAATCTGCCAGGTTTTTCTTATCGTTTGCTGCAACTTCCAGTTCATAGCTGTTGCCATCCTCAAGGCGGCTTTTTAAGACAGTGTTATTTAAGAGCAGTTCCAGGTAATCAAGGCCAACATTTACAGACTCCGAGGGAAGATTGATATAGGATGAAAAATCTTTTAAATTAGCGAGGGCCTCATCATCAATTCCTGTATCTAAAAGCAGCACAGCCCTGGCGGTATCCTTAAAAAAAGATTGCGCTATATCCCGGTTTAAACCCCATTCAGCCAGGATGTCACGCCACCGGCGCAACCAACCCGGGGTGACCAGGTAGTAGCCCTGTTTAACATAATAGTCAGCCAGGTCAGGATTTAATACTGTGTGCAGGCACTGGCTTAATCTATAATTGTATTGCTGGAACACTTTTTGATCTTTTTCAGGCAGGTTGGCAATACAACCGCTGCTGATTACATGCAGGGTTTTATTTTCCAAATCATCATCCAGGCTGTCCCGCAGCTCTAACCATTCTATGGGCGGCATTCCGCAACGCGCCGGAAAAAAACTGACATCCAGATTATTATACCTGGTGTTAAGGGCTAATTTTTCAAGTTCAGCTCTAAAGTGTTCGCAAAAAACTATAACCTGGCTCATCGTATCAGCCTTCCTGTCATGAAATAGGATAGTTTCCGTACTCCTGGACTGCCTCAGAAATGGTTCTTAATTGTTCATCAGTAACCTGCCATGGAATTTCACCATGACTGTCGGAGAGTATGAAGCCGCCTCCCTGGGCAGCCCCATCTATTGCCTCCTTTACCCTAAGCAATATTTCTTCTCTGCCCCAGCGGTGCATTTCCAGACCGTTTAAGTTGCCAATAATACTGAGCTTACCTTTACAGAGCTGCTTTAACTCCCACAAGGCTTCAGCAGAGCCTACGCCCACTGCACCAGTGCCAGTTTTTACAAGATCGTCTATAACAGAAAAGGTGCGACCAGAAGCAAGGTGGGTTGCAGTGGGCCCATCCAGCTTTGCAATTGTTCTCTTAGCAATCAGCCAGCCTGTTTCCAGGTAAATATCCCTGGGGATTACCGTAG
This sequence comes from uncultured Syntrophomonadaceae bacterium, assembly GCA_964458455.1. GTDB lineage: Bacteria > Bacillota > Dethiobacteria > DTU022 > DTU022 > B1SED10-74M. The sequence continues at coordinate 1,693 of CAYWIY010000190.1, forward strand.
GCGATGCAAGGGGGTCAAAATAGGCAATAGCAGTGGCACCGGCAGCTAGCTGGGCATTGCCCCACTGAACGGCAAAAGTTTCATTAACCTGCATCAACTGCCAGAATAGTTGTCTTTTGTTATAGATCAGCTCCAGGTAGGATTCAAAACCGAGCTGCATAACTGGTAGCGAAAAGGGGGAAATAACTACCCCCAGGACGGGAATTTCACCGTTGGCCTTTTCATTTAGCGCGCGGATTGTCTTTAAAACTTCTTGCAACACAGGCACTCTGCTGATATCGGGAGCGGTTATTTGATCCAGATTGGCAAAACCAGTGATCAGCGGTTCGCCAGAATTGGGAGGGCCGTCATCGACAAAAATCACCTCTCCACCAAAAGCTTCAAATTCGGCTGGCCCGTAGAAAAACCCGGTGTAAGCATCATGACCGTATTTCTTTTGCAGGCGGACTTGTCCTTCAATTACATTTTCTGCCCTGGAGAAATAATCCCTGATCGAAAGGCCCAGTTCCCTGGCACCATGCATGGTCAATGGCAAAAGCAGGGGTACCCGGTCAGGTTCCTGGTGTTCCAAAGCTGTTAAAACTCTCTGCATGGAAGTCATCTTTTCTTTACTCATCCTGATCTGCCCCCCGGTATGATCTAACAATCTTAAAAGCGTCGGCAGAATTAGTCCCCACATAATCTGCGCCTACATCCTGCCACAAGGATCGGTCAAGCCGGAAAGGAGCTCCTCCAACGGCAATAACTACACCTGGGCAGCACTTTTTTAAACCCTTAACAACATCTACCACCTTCAGGGCTGAAGAATACATGAGCACCGAAATTAAAATGAGTTCCAGCTGATCTTCTTCTGCCCTGCGTACCAGCTCTTCCGCTTCCACCCTGCCGTAATCAAGTAGATTATAGCCGGCAGCCCGCAGTGCAGAGTAAATAATTTTCTTGCCCAGACTGTGATAATCATTTAACAAAGCTATAGCCATCCTGGGCTTATTGTTTCTGAGTTCATCTTCTGAAGGCAGATACCTGTCTAATAGGTCTTCACAGATACGCCCACTCATGTAAACCTGGGAAAGAGCATATTCGCCTCTTTCCCAACCTGCGCCAATATTATCGAGGGCAGGCATCACCACTTCTTCGATAAATTTAAGAATAGAGAGGCTGGAAAGACCTTCTTTTAACAAGACCTCTGCTTTTTCAGGATTGCTTGATAACAGGGCGTCCTGGAACTGTTCTACCTGTTCCGACATCTTATTTCTCCTTAGCTTATAATAGTTGGTATACAAAACACCATTATTTGATGTAAGAAAATGAAAAAAAATATATTGATATTATATCTAATATGCAGATGTTTAGCTATACTTATATCCAGGTGTTATTAAATCGGCATATTATCAGCCGGCAGTTTCTTTAAAAGCCGCTGGTTGGCTTTCTCTGCCGGTTTTATAGACCATCTGGCTAACGAGAAGACTTATAGCGCTGGTAATTCCAGGCCGCTGTATTCCAGTGCTGGTAGGAATTTTTTTAACTGGTGATTTCAGGCGCCAGCGATTTTTAACCGCATCAAAATACCAGTGCCTTTATTGTTTTATAAAGACATGAGATAATACTGCTATGGATAGTTACAGATGGTATTTAAATTTAAAAAAACCGAGCTGGGCTCCGCCGGCTTCTCTTTTCGGGCCGGTTTGGTCGTTGCTCTATTTGATTATTTTTGTTTCTTTTGGCTTTGTATTTTACAATGCGGCCATATCTGTAATCCCCTGGTTGGCAGCATTGCCCTTTGCCCTGAACCTTGTTTTTAATTTTTCCTTTACTTATTTTCAATTTGGACTAAAAAACAATCAGCTGGCCTCGGTTGATATTCTTTTAGTACTTATAACCCTGGTTTGGGCTCTGGTAGCTATTTGGCCTTATTTAAACTGGGTAAGCTATATTAACCTGCCATACCTGGCCTGGGTCTT
>CAYWIY010000191.1:0-3628 GCA_964458455.1 uncultured Syntrophomonadaceae bacterium
CTCTTGGCGCCGCCTGAACACTATCCAGGCGGCGCTTTGATTTATAGCCTAAAGGTTTTACATACCTCATACTTAAGATAACAGATTTCTGCTACTGCTTTATAAAAATAACTCCGTATTATGCATTAAGCATTTTAATCATTACAGTTCTGTGCTATTATGCTTTTAATTGAATCAAGGATCAGGACGGGGTGAATAGAAGGATCACAAAACTGTTCTGATTTTCTTTATAGTGATGTATAGTATAGGTAGCTATAACTTGCCAAATTGCAACCGAAATGTATATGAAGAGGAGATGACAGCGTGATGAAAGATAACACCTTGAAAAATGTTGTGATGGTAGTCTTGATCCTGGGTTTGATTTTTACTATTGCCGGGTGTGCCCCGGAAGAAGAACCACCAGGTGAAGAGCCTGAAGAAGCAGCAGAACCGGATAAAGCCCTTGAAACTATGGAAATAAAGTTCAGCACCTGGCATGTTCCCGCCAGCGCCGAATGCACAGACGTATGGGACCCAATGCTTGAAGAACTTGAAGATAGAAGTGGCGGCCGCATAACAACCACTACCTATTACGGTGGAGCTCTTGGTGCCGGTCCAGATCATTATGACATCGTAGCAGACGGCCTTTCAGATATGGGTTACTTCACCGCTACCTGGAACCCTGGCCGCTTCCCCTTGAGTGATGTGCTCTCCATGCCCGTTTTTGTTGACGGCAAAGATGTGGCCGTAGAAATAGGCAATACCATGTATGATGAGATCCTTCACCAGGAGTTTGAAGAGGTCAAATTACTTAATCTGAACGGCTGTATTCAATCTTACTTTTGGACAACCGAACCGGTTGAAACTCTTGAAGATGTTGAAGGCTTGCGAATGAGGTCGCCGGGGGGACTGCAAACCTACATGATTGAAGCGCTTGGTGCAGAGCCGGAATTTATGCCCTTGGGCGATGTTTACATGGCCATGGAACTGGGCGATATCGACGGCATCGTAACCTGCCCGCAGCTCTATCACGCTTTCAACCTTTATGAAGTAGCCAATCATGCCGTGGTAGCCTCTTTTGGCTGTGTAACCGAAGGGGTAGCCATGAACCTGGATACTTATCAACAAGCCCCGGAAGATTTAAGAACCATCATTGAAGAGGTAACAGAAAATCCCTTTAAATTAACCGGGGGCCTGACAGTTTGTTGTATTGAAGAAATAATGGTAAACCTGGCCGACGAAGGAGTTGAATTTTACGAGTTACCCGAAGAAGAGGCCGAACGCTGGAACAACCTGTTTGCCGAGAAAGTTGTACTCCGGTGGGTCGAGCAGATGGAAGCAGACGGCCTGCCCGGAGAAGAAACCTTAAAACTATACAAGGAACAGCTTGATAAACACGGGGTAGAATTTCCAGCTTACCCTTCAGATTGGGAATAAGCCGGACCAAAACTGAGAATTGGAAAGGATCTCACCAGAATGCAGCGGTTCGAAACAGCAAAGAAAACCATCCAAAAGTTGACCTATTACGTGTGTGCTGTGAGCATGTTTATACTTATCCCGATGATGTTTATAACTACCTTTGATGTCATTGGCCGTTCATTTTTCTCCTGGTCTATCGCCGGCACCATAGAACTTTCCCGTTACATGCTGGCCGTAGTGATATTATTGGGGCTGGCTTATACCCAGCAGGTTAAAGGACACCCGAGAGTCACCGTGCTGGTATCAAAATTTCCATTAAAAGCCCAGCTGATCATAGAAATTCTTATGAACCTGCTGGGCATGTTTATTGTAGTGATCTTTGTCTGGCAAGGCTGGGTATTAGCGCACGGCAGGGCGGCTGCCATTGTCTCTGATGTGCTGCGTATTTCCCAATATCCCTTCAGGTTGCTGGTCTCTGCAGGCGGGGCCCTGTTATTCCTGGAATTGCTGGTTGATTTGATGACTGCTGCAGGCAAGTTGATTGAAAGGGAACCTGCAAAAACCACGTCCAATGAAACCTTTACCCGGGCTGATTGAGGAGGGCTTGTTTTGGATCCCATTTATGTCGGCATAATCGGCACAATCATCGCCTTCCTGCTCCTCTTCCTGGGCATGCCCATTGCCCTGGCCTTGATGCTGGTTGGTTTCCTGGGCATCTGGCATTTATCCTCCCTTGGAGCGGCTCTCCCGGTAGCATCGAGAACTATATATGATGTAGCCAGCAACTATGCCTATATGGTCATTCCTTTATTTGTCTTAATGGGGGCTTTTGCCACCAGCAGCGGCCTGATAGGAAATCTTTACAGTTCTTTTGACAAGTGGCTGCGCCGCTTTCCAGGCGGCCTGGGGGCGGCTACAATTGCTGCCTGCGCCGGTTTTTCAGCCGTTTCCGGTTCTTCCGTGGCCACCGCTGCTGCTATGGGGTCTATTGCCTATCCCCAAATGAAAAAATTCAATTACTCGCCGCGCCTGGCCACAGGAACAATCGCCGCCGGAGGAACCCTGGGCTTTTTAATCCCGCCCAGCATCGGTTTCGTAGTCTACGGGATGCTGGTCGAACAGTCCATAGGACGGCTGCTAATGGCAGGTATAATACCCGGCCTGGCCCTGGCTATAACCTTTGTTATGATTATCGTGATCCAGGTCAAGCTAAACCCCGGGCTGGCCCCGAGCAAACCCGAACCGGTCAGCTTCAAGGATAAAATCAAAGCGCTCAGCGGGGTATGGGAAATACTGGCCGTGTTTTTAATCGTGATGGGAGGAATCTATAGAGGATGGTTCAGCCCAACGGAAGCGGGCGCTACCGGAGCATCCCTTCTTTTTGTGGTAGCCCTGGCAAAACGTAAACTTGATTATAAAGGCTTGTTTCAAAGCATGCAGGAAACAATCCGGGTTTCAGTAATGGTGCTGTTTATGGTAGCCGGGGCAACTGTGTTCAGCTATTTCCTGGCTCTTTCCACCATTCCAGCCGAACTTGCAGGCTGGGTAGTGGGACTTGATGTTTCACCCTATGCAGTATTAGCCTTGATCCTGCTTATTTACTTTTTCCTCGGCTGTTTTATCGACGCCGTTTCCATGATGGTCCTGACCCTGCCGGTTATCTATCCAGTGGTTACAGGCCTTGGCTTTGACCCGATCTTTTTTGGGGTTGTCTGTGTCTTGATGATGCAGGTGGGCTTAATTACCCCGCCGATGGGACTTAACCTTTACACCATTGCTGGAACCACCAGGGACGTGCCCCTGGAAGATATTTTTATGGGCGCTTTACCCTTTGTAATCCCCATATTTGTGGTAGTGATCCTGGTCACAATCTTCCCCCAGATTGCCCTATTTTTGCCCGAAGCCATGCTGGGCAGGTAAACAAATAGTTTGATACTGCACCTGCTTCAAGTATTTTTTATCTACTGATCTGCTTTTTCGATCTGTTCATCCCAGTGTTCATTGGCCTGGGCCATATAATCCTCATCGCTCATCAAGGGCATGTGGATTTTTTCTACAGTTTCCTTGCTGACCTCTCCCTTTTCAACCATCTGCTTGCCGGCTTCCTTCAAGGCTGCCTTGAATAATTCAATTTGCTCAAACAATTCCGGGGCGTCGTTTTCCCCGGGCTGCAGCGCTTCCCCGCAGTTCCTGTAAACTTCAAGCACCATGCCCTGCATACCGATATAGG
>CAYWIY010000192.1:0-3628 GCA_964458455.1 uncultured Syntrophomonadaceae bacterium
AGTTTTGCCTTCCAGGCTGATTATTTCAGCTTTTCCGGGGAGCCGGTCCGGTTCATCGGGGCCTGCGTACAGGATACGGCCATTTTCCATTAACAACAGTGAGTTGCCTAGCGGTTCTTTACCCGTTCCATCGATAAGAACCGCGCCCTTTAGTGCTGTAATCACTGGCTTTTAACCTCTCATTCATTAAAATACGGCGCGGCAGGGCGCCCGAAAGAGCAGGCCTGTAAAGGCCTGCTCCCCCGGTTCTGCTTCATTACAACATCAAACCCTACTCAAAATAGGCATCAAGCAGGATGACGTTACCGATCGGGTCCAGGACAAATCCACCTGCATCGGCAGTGATGGCTGCAGTATAATCACTGTGGGCAATATGCATAATTGCCGCATCGTCGTGAAGTATTTGCTGCATTTCGCGGTAGTATTCCTCCTGCAGGTCGCGGTCGTAGGTGGCATTAGCCTTGTCGGCCAGTTCCCACAGGATATCCGGTTTATAGTTATTCTCTATTCCTTCCAGGACCAGGGCCCGCAGAAAATTATTCGGGTGGGCCACATCATACCAGCCTGTAAATGCCAGCTGGTGCTGATAGCTCGATATAATTTCCGAATGCGCCGCCCATTCATTAACAATAACATTGGTGTTTATGCCCACTGCCCGCAGGTCGGAGGCAATCAATTCAGCCACATCAACCGGGCGGCCGATATAAACCCTTGCCCCTGAAAATACATGAATATCCATGTCAAAACCATCACCGTAACCGGCCTCGGCCATCAATTCCATGGCTTTATCAGGATCATAAGGATATGGTTCAATATCGTCGTTATAACCGAAAATAGTCGGCGGCATCGAGTTGACCGCCCTGGTTCCCAGGCCTTCATATACACTGTCAACCAGGCTGTCGAAATCAACGGCATGCATTAGTGCCTGCCTCATCCGCACATCGTCAAACGGCTCCGCTTCATGGTTAATGTTACCCAGGAAGATATTGGCCCCGGGAACGCGTTCCATGTAAAGTGCGTCATCATTATTTATAGTCTCCAGCTGTTCAGGCAGGATAGTCTTAATAGCATGGACCTCTCCGGCCTGCAGCTCCATCAACCTGGTAGAGGCATCTGGAACCACTTTCCAGATGATTTTGTCGATGTCAGGCTTATCTCCCCAGTAATCATCAAACAAAACCATGCTGGTATATTCGTCGCTTCTCCATTCTTCCATCATGTAGGGGCCGGTCCCGACCGGATTCCTGTAAAACTCATCCTTGTTTTCCTGGGCCGAGGCAGGGCTGATGATAAACTGCGAGTAAAGGCCCATATAGGTCATGAAAGGAGCAAATACATCATTAAGGACAAACTCGACTGTATAATCGTCAATAGCATTTACTTCAGCGATAACATCACCGAGCAGGTAATCAAGGTAAGACCAGTCCCCCATACCGGCATAAGGGTGGTCTTCCTGGAGGATTCTTTCAAAGGTGAAAACAACTGCATCTGCATTGAAATCGCTTCCATCGTGAAACTTAACACCTTCCCGCAGCTCAAAGGTCCAGACTTTGCCTTCCTCGTCGCTATACCAGTCAGTAGCAAGCGAAGGGCCGACATTAAGGTCATCATCGATATACTTGACCAGGCCTTCATACATGTGGTAAATAAGATCGATCTCGCCATCATAGTAGGCCCATCCTGCATCCAGGTTCACCGCATCGTTGGTCCGGGCTACGATAAAGATCGATTCTTCATCCTCTGCCGGCTCATCCACCATGGGTTCATCCACGGCAACTTCTTCCGGGCCGCAGCCAAACATTGACAGGATCATAACCACAGCTAAAGCAAAAACCATTAAATACTTTCCAGTACCCCTCATTTTCATACTTCCTCCTTATTATTAAATTGGAACCCCGGCCAGATGGCAGGCAGCAAAATGAGTTTCATTCAACGGCTTGAGTTCAGGGGGAGTTACCCTGCACTCTTCTACGGCAATTTCACAGCGTGGATGAAACGGGCAGCCATCCGGTGTATTGATCGGACTCGGCACCTCACCTCCCAAAACCTGTAATTCAAGCTTATCCTGCGGATCAGGAACAGGGATCGCTTTTAAAAGCGCCCTGGTATAGGGGTGAACAGGATTGGCAAATAATTTTTCTGTGCAAGCAATTTCAACAATTTTTCCCAGGTACATCACCGCCACCCGATCGGAAATATAATTAATAACGTTAAGGTCATGCGATATAAACAAATAGGTTAGATTTAGCCTGCTTTTTAGCTCTTTGAAAAGGTTCAAGACCTGGGCCTGAATCGAAACGTCGAGAGCAGATACCGGCTCATCAGCAATGATCACACCGGGATCTAAGGCAAGGGACCGGGCAATACAGATCCGCTGCCGCTGACCACCACTGAATTCATGGGGGTAAGCATACTGGTAATCTTCCCTCAGCCCAACCATCTCCATCAGTTCGAGGGCTTTTTCTCTCCGGGAAACATTGGTACCAATGCCGTGGATACGAAGCGGTTCTGTAATCAGGTTAATCACCTTCCACTTTGGATCAAGGCTGGCATAGGGATCCTGGTAAACCATCTGCACCTCACGGCGGTAATCTTTTAGCTCGGAACTGTTCATTATGAAAACATCCTTGCCCCGGTATATTACCTCCCCTTCTGTTGGAGGTTCTATCCGCAGCAGCATTTTACGGCAGGTCGATTTGCCGCATCCCGATTCACCGACGAGGCCTAAAGTCTCGCCTTCAAAGATTTCAAAATTAACACCGTCAAGAGCCTTTAACCAGTCGTACCGGAAAAGGTGTTCATTACTTTTAACCGGGTAATGCTTCTTCAGGTTTTTGACAGTAAACAGGGCTTCAGCCATCAATGCTCCTTTCTACAAGCAGTTCCGCCGGTTTCTACTCACAGAGCCAGCACCTGACGCTTCGTTCAGACATGGTAATCATTTCAGGGACTTCCACAGAACATTTATCCAGCCGATCTTTACAGCGCGGATGGAACCGGCAGCCGCCCGGCAGCGAGCTCAGAGAAGGAACCGTTCCTTTAATTTCGTCCAGATTCTCCATTTTTCTGGCTACACTGGGTATGGTATTCATAAGGCCTCTGGTGTAAGGGTGCAGCGGCTCGGCAAATAGTTCTCTAACCGAAGCGTATTCGACTACCTGGCCGGCATACATAACTGCCACCTTGTGCGCTACCTGGGCAACAACTCCCAGATCGTGGGTAATCATGATCACCCCGGTCCCTAATTCTTGCTGCAGCTTACGGATTAGGACCAGGATCTGGGCCTGGATAGTCACATCAAGGGCCGTTGTCGGCTCATCAGCAATCAAGATATCGGGGTTGCAGGCCAGGGCCATGGCGATCATGGCCCGCTGGCGCATTCCTCCACTCAGGTTATGCGGATAATCCTTAATCCTTCTTTCAGGATTGGGAATGCCGACCATACGCAAAGCTTCAACAGACTTATTCTTAACTTCTTTTGATCTAAGCCCCCTGTGTTTGCGGTAAACTTCATCTAACTGCTCCTGGATTGTAAATACCGGGTTCAGTGAGGTCATCGGTTCCTGGAAAATCATCGATATTTTATTTCCTCTGATGGCTGTCATCTGACGGTCACTTTTCTCAAGCA
>CAYWIY010000193.1:0-3619 GCA_964458455.1 uncultured Syntrophomonadaceae bacterium
TTTAACGACCTGCAAGAAGGAGATATTATTGAAGCTTATGTCATGGAGCAGGTTGCTCGTTAGGCTTTAATATATTCGCCGTATATTGTGCCAGTGGGAGGGTTTGGTCATGACAGAAAACAGAGTACGGCGGGTTGCTGAGCAAATTAAAAAAGATATAGGTGAGATCATCAATTATGAAACAAAAGATCCGGGAGTGGCGAACCTTACCAGTGTGACCGATGTCAGCTTGTCGAAAGATTTTCGCCATGCTTCAGTATATGTCAGCATTTACGGCAGTGAAGCGGAAAAAGAAGAAACTCTGCAGGCCTTGAACAGGGCAGCCGGGTTTATACGCAGCGAGATAGGAAAGAGAATCAGGCTAAGGCACACTCCTGAAATCAATTTTCGACTTGATAATTCCATTGAATACGGAGCTTACATAGAAAAGGTTATAAAATCACTGAAAGAAGAAGATGATAATGACGGCCATGAAAACGGATCGGGAGAAAATCATTGAGGTTTTAAAGGAAGCTGAACATTTTTACCTTATTTCACACATGCAGCCCGATGGTGACAGCATCGGGTCCCTGCTGGCAATGGGTGAAGGTTTAAAAAGCATGGGTAAACAGGTGAGAATGTTCACCCCCGGCCATATTCCGCGCAAATACAGTTTTTTAAAGGGAGCCGATCAGGTAGAGCAAGCCCTCGAAGAATGTAACCCTGATGTAACGGCGATAGTTCTTGACAGCAGTGATGCAGACAGGATGGGAATATTGAAAGAACCATTCATGAACTGTCGCACTGTAATAAATATCGATCATCATGTTACCAACCAGTGGTTCGGCACATTGAACCTGGTAGACTCAAATGCTTCTGCCACTGGTGAGATTATCTATCACCTGCTGAATGAGATTGGGGCATCGATCGATTATTATATTGCCGAAGCTCTTTATGTAGCCATATCTACGGATACGGGTTCGTTCAAATATGAAAATACCATGCCGGGGACCCACCGGGTTGTCGCTGAATTGCTGGAAAAGGATTTGAGCCCGGGGGCTCTATCGCAACGAATTTTTGACGAGCGGCCCCTTTCCTTTTACCTCCTGCTCAGGGAAGCTATCTCCAGCCTCGAAATGTATAGCGGCAAAAGAATAGCCGTAATGACTTTGAGCCGGGATATCAGGCAGCGCAGTGGAGCTACTTCTGATGATTTGGATGGTATAGTTAATTATACCCGCAATATCGAAGGTGTCGAGCTGGGGATCTTGTTTTACGTAGAAAATGGCGGTGAAGTTAAAGTAGGTTTTCGTTCGAAAGCTTTGGATGTAAGCGTTTTGGCCGGCCGGTTAAATGGAGGCGGGCATGCCAGGGCGGCCGGGTGCCGTATTTACGAAGATTACCAGTCCGTAAAAGAAAAGGTCCTGGCCGAATCAATGCAGATGTTAAATGAATTACCTGGATGAAGGAGCATTACATTTGGATGGAATCATAGTAACCAATAAACCATACGGTGCGACTTCTCACCAGGTGGTGCAGTTGGTGCGCAGGCTTTTTCCCGGCAAAAAAGCCGGTCATTCCGGGACCCTTGATCCAATTGCCACCGGGGTCCTGCCGGTATGCCTGGGCCGGGCGACGCGTATTGCCGAGTACATCATTGAACATCCCAAAACATACCGGGCTGCCGTTACCCTGGGCAAGACCACCGATACAGATGATTCTGAAGGGGCCATAACCGGCACTTGTGCAGTCCCTGATCTGGATCGAAACCGGGTTGAAGAGATCCTTTCCGGTTTCCAGGGCAACATAGAACAGCTGCCGCCTATGTATTCAGCTGTAAAATACCAGGGGAAACCTCTTTATCACTGGACCAGGAGCGGCAGGGAGGTGCCTCGCAAAAGCCGGCGGGCTGAGATTTACTGGATCGAGCTGCTGGAATTCAACCCTGATAGTGAACCCCAGCTGGTATTTGATGTGCAGTGTTCAAAAGGAACCTATATCCGGACACTCGCTGTAGATATAGGTCTTGCTGCAGGTTGTGGCGGCCACCTTCAAGCTCTGACAAGGCTGGCAGTTGGGCCTTATGGGCTCGATAATGCTTCGACACCGGAAATGATCGAAAAATTAAGCCGGGAGGAAAGGTTTGATGAGTTGATCAAACCCATGGATTCTGCCCTGACTTTTATGCCGGCCCTTTACCTCGACCAGGTTAAAGTAGAAGCTTTGAAAAACGGGCAGGTAATTAAAATCGAAGATGCTGAAACAGGGGAACACCCGCAAGAAGGCGGCAGTGGTGAAATGGTTAGGATTTATGATAATGAGGACGGATTTAAAGCGATAGCCCTTATGGAAAAAAGGAAGGCAGGAACCAGGTTGAAGACTGTAAAATACCTGGCGCCTTGAATTAACCGGGGCAGGCTATTTTGATACAGTGAGTGAAAGCGATATTGTAATACTTTTGCCCGGGTTCGAAGAAAGGTGATTGGAACATGGAGTTGATCAACGGCGCCGACCGGTTGCCGGATAAAGCAGGCCCACTATTTTTGGCGCTCGGGAATTTCGACGGAGTTCACCGGGGACATCAGGCCATTTTGAGTTCTGCTGTGGATAAAGCCCGAGAGTCAGGAGGTTCAAGCGCCGCCCTGGTTTTTGATCCACACCCACTCATTGCCCTCAGGCCCGAACATCCCCTGACTTTACTAACCGATATTGCCGATCGAGCTGAGATTATGGCCGGGTTAGGGCTTGATTATCTTATCGTAGAGCCTTTCACAGCTGCTATTGCTTCACTTACCCCGGAACAATTTATTCGCCGCATCCTGATTGATAAACTGAACGTCAGCGGGGTTTTTGTCGGTGAGAATTATTCTTTCGGCAAAAAGGGCTCAGGCAGCGCCGAGACACTGGTTTACTGGGGCCGGGAACTGGGTTTTGAAGTGCATGTTATCCCTATGCTAAAGTTAATGGGTAAAGAGGTAAGCAGTTCAAAAATCAGGTCCATGCTTCTGTCCGGTTTTGTCGGTGAAGCGGCCAACCTTCTCAATTACTACTTTTTCAGGCAGGGCAAGGTGATCAGGGGTTACGGGGTTGGTAAAAAAATGGTTTATCCGACCGCTAACGTTGCTTCTTCTTCACGCTTGCTCTGGCCCGGCAAAGGAGTATATTTAACCACCATTGACAGGTTAAACGACGGGCCTCATTATGGCGTGACCAATGTCGGGACCAGGCCGACCTTTTCCGACTACCGCACTTCCGTGGAAACGCATATTCTGGACTTTAACGGCATTATTTATAACCATGAAATTTGCATCCGTTTCCTGCACAAGCTGCGGGATACGAAGACATTCAGTTCTCCCCGCCAGTTAAAGGAACAGATCAGCAGGGATATAGAAATGGGCCGGACGATTATTGAAAAGCTGGACAGCGAAAGAGGCGGCAATAACAATTCTTTACAAGCAGGATGTAGTATGCTAAAATCGCCATAGTTGGAACCGCTGGCTAGGTGTGGCGACATCCCGACGCTGTACTTGGCAAGCGGCGATTAATAATAGGGAGGATTATGTAATGCTTGAGTATGAAAGAAAACAGGAGATTATTGATCAGTACAAAAGACATGAAGGGGACACCGGTTCCCCGGAAG
>CAYWIY010000194.1:0-3613 GCA_964458455.1 uncultured Syntrophomonadaceae bacterium
CAAATTCACCTATATTGCGGTAAAGGTTGGCGAGGGTCATCATGGCGCGGGGGTAAAAATTTCCTTCCCGGTACAGTGGCTCCAGCAGAGCGATTGCTTCATTAATTTGGCCTTTGTTTCGGAGTGCGAGGGCCCTGTCGCATAGTTGATCCAGTTCCTGATCAGGTTCTGTGCTTACTTCTTTCTTTTCCACTTTCACCCTTGTTTCTTTACCGTCAACCCATACCGGGATTTCTTCACCTTCTTGATATACACCCCGATCTACCAGGTTAGATACGACTCCCATCTTAATTTCGTACGAAATAAGTGTGCTTTCCAGTAAACGAAAGGCCAGCTCTTTGCCCCATTCCCTGCCGTATTCTATCAAAATTTTGGCTGCATTATTCTTTTCTTCTTCCTCTGTTCGCTCATTAAACAGGGTGTCGAGCAGGACCACTCGGAACTGTCCATCCTGTAAGATGGTTTCTTTCTTTTCCCTGTCATTTCCGGCGTTCATGAATTGATCGATTATTTTACCCCACTCTGGTGGATTGTAGCTGAGCTCAAAATGGGGGACAACATCTCTTTCCATAAGAAAAGCAACTTGCTGCAAGGGGACGATAAAATTGCCTATCCTATTAAGCGGATCCCAGGTAGAAGCTGCCTGCTTGTAACGTTTGAGGTTAAAATAGGCAATGCCGGTATTGAACCGGTTTTCCCAGCTAACATTGTATCTCTCGTACTTTTTATAGATATCAATAACCCGGCGGTGATCTCCAATTGCTCCGGCGGCCCGCATGAACTGAACAGTGTATTCATACCAAGGGTGGGGTTCGATGCCTGCTTCACGTAGATAAGGGAGCTTCTTTTCGAAAATCTTTACAGCTTGATTTAGACATCGCTCCGCTTCATTGCGGCGGTCAAGGCAGGCATATAACTGGGCGGCAAGGCCAAAGGTATAGGGGCTTTCTACGTTAGAAATTGCCTTCAGATATGGTTCCAACAGGGACAGGGCCTGTTCGATATTTCCCCGGGCATATTCAATTGTAGCCAGGTTGTTTGCTACAACAATCTTTTCTTTGCTTTCAGCGTGAGGTAAAAGTTCTTGCAGGATTTTTTCTGCATCGTCTAACTTATTTTCAGACACTAGTTTACTGGCCCGCTCCATTAACTGCCCGTACTGCTCTGAGTTCAATTTGACAACTCCTCCCAGGTAACATCAAAGCCAACAGCAAAATAACCGCAGGTTAGGGCTTCATTTCACCCCGAAGATACTCATTGTGTTAATGCTATTTTCTAGGGTGTTATATATTTTTTCAACTGTAAGCATTTTATCATTTTCCTGCAGCTAATTGAAGGATAGCATGTAGCTGTCTATTAAATACAGCGCTCTGCTTATTTGACCAGGCTGTTGACGTGTCAGGGGGACGGGGTTGTTGACAACTATTTTTATGCTTTTAAAATAACCCCTCTGTTGAGCCCCGTAATCCTGGATATTTGTCTAATCGATAGACCCTCCTGCTTTAATCTTCCTAAATATAATTATCATTGTGTCCCGAAATCTATAATTCAGTTGAGGGTAATTGCTTTATTGTTTCATAAAGAAATGAGATAATACTGCTATGGATAGTTACAACTGGTATTTACAACTGAAAAAACCGCGCTGGGCCCCGCCGGCTTCCCTGTTCGGGCCGGTTTGGTCGGTGCTCTATTTGATTATTTTTATTTCTTTTGGCTTTGTATTTTTCAATGTGTTCACATCAACCATCCCCCTGGTGGTGGCACTGCCCTTTGCCTTGAACCTTGCTTTTAATTTTTCCTTTACCTATTTCCAGTTCGGGCTCAAAAACAACCATCTGGCTTCACTTGATATTCTTTTAGTACTCATAACCCTGATTTGGGCTCTGGTAGCTGTTTGGCCTTATTTAAGCTGGGTAAGCATTATTAACCTGCCATACCTGGCCTGGGTCTTATTTGCCACAGCATTGCAGCTTACAATTACTTACTTGAACCGGGCAAATGATAATTAAGGTCTTATCATTGTGTCGCGGTGGATCAATTCCTGGTTTAGGGGGGAAACAATGAATAGCAGGCAAAAAGAAGTCCTTCTTTACGGCATAGCTATGATCGTAGCTTTAACGGCAAGCTTATATATCAGTCCCGTTTGGGGAGGGACCGTATTATTCTGGCTTGGGCTTGTGGCTGCCGTGTTTTTTTTCTTTGCTTTATTAGGGGCGGCTTTTGGGCAAAAAATAGGCCGGTAGGGAAATCTAATATTTTATTTGTTCAGGCCAGGATGATGATCTGACACTTTAATTCGAGTTAATTCTGATCTGGTTTTAGTCCTTTTAAGGCATCGGAAAGGGCAGTGTTTAGGGGCTGGTCATCACCCTTTTTTTGTTCCTTCATGTACCTGGAAACTTCTTTTTTGGAGACTTTTTGTCCTTCCTTTTTCTTTCTGGCTTCAAAGGCGGACAGTTTCTCGCGGTAACCGCACTGGCAGGCAAATAGCTGTTTGTCACCCGAACCCCGCAGCTCCAGTTTCTTGCGGCACTGGGGGCAGCGGGCGTTTGTTGACCTGGCGATCATATCACGGTGGCCGCATTTTCGGTCCGGGCAGACCAGCATTTTCCCCTTCTTGTTTTTTACCTCAAGCAGGTACTGGTTGCACTGCGGGCACCTGTTCCCGGTAAGGTTATCATGCTTGAAGGTTTTAGCGCTGTTTTTAATTTCATTAACCACAACCCTGGCGTAGTCTTTCATCTCCGCCACATAGCTATTTTTAGAAAGCTCACCCCTGGCGATTGCTTCGAGCTTCAGCTCCCATGCTGCCGTCAAGGCTGGAGATTTTAGATCTCTGGGGACCAGTTCAAGCAGCTGTCTGCCCTTCGCGGTAATAAAGATTTCTTTGCCCTTCTGCTCGATCAGGAAGTTGTTAAAAAGTTTCTCAATGACCTCAGCCCTGGTAGCGACGGTGCCGAGCCCTCCGGATTTACCGATGCTTTTGATTAACTTTTCATCTTCACCGGCCATGTATTTAGCCGGGTTTTCCATAGCTTTGAGCAGGCTTCCTTCGTTAAAGCGGGGAGGGGGCTTGGTTTCGCCATGGGTTTCTTTTAGAGCGGTTATCTTTAACCGGTCCCCCTCGTGCACCTCGGGCAAGGCCTGATCTGCCAGGCGCGCATCTTCGCCCTGTTCATCTTCATCGTCTTCGTAATCACTGCTGTAAACCTTTTTCCAGCCTTCCTTGCGGATAATCTTGCCCCGGGCCATGAAGGTTTCACCTTCGATTACGGCTTTGATCGTGGTCTGTTCATATTCGAAGGGAGGAGATAAAACGGCCAGGAATCGTTTTACCACCAGGTCGTATATTTTCTTTTCCCGGGCACTTAATAAATTCAGGGAAACAGGCTCTTCGGTGGGGATGATGGCATGGTGGTCTGATACCTTGTTGTCATCAACAAAGCCTTTGCTTGCTGGGACCGGCGCTTTTAAAAGAGGCCCGCTTATAGAGCGGTATGGACCCACGGCGCAGGCCCGGATCCTGTCTTTTAAGGTATCGACCATGTCGCTTGATATATAGCGGGAGTCGGTGCGGGGGTAAGTTAGAACCTTATGGTTTTCATAGAGCCCC
>CAYWIY010000195.1:0-3611 GCA_964458455.1 uncultured Syntrophomonadaceae bacterium
GGAGAAGAATGCTGCGCAGCAGCAACCATCTTACATTGATGATGGTCGATATTGATTATTTCAAGAACTACAATGATTTTTACGGACACCTGGCCGGTGATGATTGTTTGAAAAAGGTGGCCAGTGTGCTTAAAGAATTTTGCCGCCGCCCGGGTGATCTTGCTGCCCGGTTTGGTGGTGAAGAGTTTACTCTTGTCTTTCCCGACACTGAACCTGAAGGGGCTTTTCATCTGGCGGAAACCCTCAGGAAAGCGGTAGAAAACCTGCAAATCAGGCACGAAGATTCCAGGGCAGGTGAATATGTCACCGTCAGTATCGGAGTAATTTCAAGGGTCCCCGATGCAAAGTCTTCCCCAACTGAAATCATTTCAGAAGCAGATACTAAACTTTATCAAGCCAAAGAAGAGGGCAGAAATACCTGTGTGATTTAATAATTCTCATTGAACTTCTAAATTAACCATCACTGGGCAAAATAGTAGTTAAATAATTGACAGTAATTTCACCCTCTTCATTTTCATAACATCTTTTTAAACTCATAAATTTCATTTTATCCTCTTTCATCAATACTACTCCTACTCCACCCCAAGTTCTTTTGCAGCACATATCACCAGGGTGTCACCAAAGGAAGCCTTCTTGCTCATCACATTCATAAGAGAGGAGATTGAATAAGCTGGCAACAACGTATCAGGCTTCAGGGGCCTTATACTTTTCAGATTATACCTGCGCGGAAAATGGTAGTATAAGTCAAAGAGCTGCTTTTTGTTCAGGTTAAATGACAGAATCCCGCAAACCTCTAAAATATTATAGTAAGAAGTAGGGTCAGAATGGCAAGTATTATGAGGCCTTCTCATACATCCAGGGCTTTTGTAACTATCCATGGCAGTGTTATTAAGGTTCCTCCACGATCTGGACCAGGATTGCCTCTGACTGAGCCGGGTAACTCTCCATCATCATTTCCGATTTAACACGCAGCAGCTGCCCAACCTCATAAACCCCTGTATAATTAACCTTGTACCAAACTGCCTCAGTGCCGATGTTACCTTCCAACAAGTTTTCTGCAGTCAGGGTAAACGCCTTTTCTTTAGAAATATCGCTCACCACCAAAATTCTTGATTCGTCAATTTCAATCACATACCCTTCCTGGATCCCCGTTTCTGCAGGATCTAATTCCTGATCGGTTATCTCCTTAACTGCCCCACCAGAATCGCCGTTCACCGGGCCGTTTTCTTCCCCTGTATCACAACCGCTCAAAACAGCTATTAAGACAACCACAACAATTAAAGCAACCAGGGTGAGTTTCCCTGCCCTGAACATCGCTTAGCCCTCCCTTAAAATTCCATTATGATTCAATTAATCGATTCTAAATAATAGACAAAACCGGCAAGCAAAGAGTTTCATCTCTTAAACCTACAGCAAACCACCGAATTTATATATACACTTGGATATATCTGATTGCCGTATACTTTTTTATGATCAAATCATTTAGTTATAGAGAAACTGACGTGGTCCGCATATACATCATTCCTTTCATACTAAAAATACATCAATTACTTATGAATATAAAGTCACAGCTAATTAATGCAAAAAACAAGACAATGGAAGCTTAAGCAGGAAACATCCCTTATAATATGAAAATATGGTAAAATCCTGATAAGCCATGATTTTACCGAGCTTAAATAATATAATTGCTGAAAGGATCTCTAAAACAGCATGCCGGAACTATTCTTCTCCCCCAGGGAGCAAGTCCACTTAAAAGAGAAACTGTTAGATTTGCTTGAAAACAAAGGTGTGCGCCTGAATCACCCCGTTATTTTAGATGCCCTGGCAGGCGCAGGCGCCCTGGTAGACCGGGATACCAGTGTAGTGCGGTTACCTTCACATGTTACAGAAAAACTAATTACTGCAGCACCCAAAACATTTTCCCTCCGGGCAACAGACCCAGAACATACCCTAAACATACCCCATCCGAATAATAGCTTTTATGCCCGCACGGGGACCGGTTCAACCAGTTATATTGATCCGGTTAGCGGGGCCTACCGCCAGATCAGGTTGGAAGATCTAGCGCCCTGGGCCCGCCTGGTTGGAGAACTGGATCATCTTGATTTTTGCGCTTTTCCCACACCCCTGGATATACCGGAAAAGCATGCCGACATTTATGCCCTCCAGGAATTTTTAAATTACAGCCCTAAACATATCTTTGTGCAGCCCTACAGCAGCTCAAGTATTTATTACCTGATTAAAATGGCAGAAATTGCTGCTGAAGAAACAGGTGAGTTTAACAAAGTGCCCCCGGTTAGCTTGATTACCTGCGCTTTAAGCCCGCTTGATTTTAAGTTCATGGATTTAGAAGTTATTGTGCAGGCCTGTCAGAAAAAGATTCCGCTACATGCCTGCAGCCTCCCGGGCGCCGGCGGAACTGCTCCATTAACCATGCCTGGAACAATTCTTCTTGCAGTAGCAGAAACGCTTACCCTGCTTGTATCAGCCCAGGCTTTAAACCCGGGCACCCCGGTAATTGCCACCCCCCTTATTTTCAGCATGGATATGCAAAGCGGATACAGCAGGCAGGCCAGTGTTGAGACAATCAAGGGAGCAGCAGCTGCGGCTAACTTTATCAAAGAAACCTTCAACCTACCTGTGCATACCTACGGTTTTGGTACTGATTCTACTGAAACAGACGGGCAGGCGCAGGGGGAACGCTCAATGCTTGCTTTGATGGCAGCAGCAGCCGGAAGTGATATCCTTGGTGGAGCAGGCCAGGTCGAAACGGCGAGCACTCAGTGCCCGCTGCAATTAATTATTGACAATGATTTGGCCGCAATGGTCAAAAAACTCTCTGCAGGATTAAGCGTTGATGAAGATAACCTGGCC
Source organism: uncultured Syntrophomonadaceae bacterium (assembly GCA_964458455.1). Lineage (GTDB taxonomy): Bacteria > Bacillota > Dethiobacteria > DTU022 > DTU022 > B1SED10-74M. The sequence goes on from CAYWIY010000195.1 coordinate 2,872, forward strand.
TGGGATGAACTCTTGCAAGTGGAACCGGGCGGGCACTTCCTTGACAAAGAACACACCTTCAGGCACTGCCGCAGCCTCTTGAGCCCCCTCACTTTTACCCACCGGTCCCGGAAGGCTTTGTTACAGGATAGAAAGGGTAATTACTTAACAAAAGCTAAAGAGGCTTATGAAAAAATAACGAGCAAAGAATTAAAACCGGTTCTTTCCAAAGAAAAATCCCGGGATATAAACAGCCTGGTCAAAGAAGCAGAGCGCTGTATTTAGATAATTTCGAGACACAATGATAATTATTGCTATCAAACAGGCTACCAGACGATATCTTCCGGGTAATCAAGATTTACTTTAAGGTCTTCTACACAACAATTTAATCTATCCGCTTCTTTCCTTACTTGATGCTTTAAAAAGAAGTAATCTTCATTCGGATTGGCTATACGCTTTGCACTTATCGATATATTTTTAAGCCTTTTCTCTTTATCCATTTTCAGAAAACGGACATTTAAAATATCCAGGTACTGGGTAAGATACTCGATGATCGTAATATGGTAATCGTTTAAAAGGTTGTGTATCCTGGCATAAGCATTCTTTGACACAGTATCTTGCAGAGCCTCCGCTAACTGAGCCTGAAGTATACGCACCTGGGCGATATTTTTGTCCCAGATAACTTTCTTATCATCAAAGAGCTCCTCACTGCCGGATGCTTTTACCTGTTTTAAAGCATAAACTTCAAGAAATACATTTAA
>CAYWIY010000196.1:0-3606 GCA_964458455.1 uncultured Syntrophomonadaceae bacterium
CAGGCTGAAGAAGACGCTACTCATCTTTTATCTAAGGAAGAATGGGAGATCATTAAAGAAGTAAATGACAAATATTATAATCCCCATCAGTTTGTGACAATCCTTGGCTATGAATACCATAATGATGGTCCCGGTACGGAGTTTGGGGGAGACCGAAATGTTTATTATCTAAACAATGATGAACCACTCTTCAGTTGTACAGATGAGCAAAGTTTTACTCCACCTCAACTATGGGAAATGCTAAATAGGCGGCAAGCGATTACAGTACCTCATCATACTGCCAAGAATGTGATGTTAACGAACTGGGACCTCCACGATGCTTATCATCAGAGATTGGTTGAAATTTATTCTGGTTGGGGGAATTCTGAAGGACCTGGTTGTGAAAGGCCTATTTTAGGTGGTGGAAATTATTTTGGATATTCAGTTCAGGATGCTTTAAACAGGGGCTATCGTTTAGGTTTTGTTGGTGGAAGTGATACCCATGTAGGTTGTCCAGGCTACTCGTATTGGGTTCATAGAAGAAAAGGTTATCGAAACGGGATGACTTGTGCTGTAGCTAAAGAATTGACAAGGGAAGGGATTTGGGAAGCTTTTTGGAACAGGAGAGTTTATGCAACCACTGGAGAACGAATACTGTTAACTTTTTACATCAATGATGCAATAATGGGTGAAGAAATACAAGTAAAAGAGGGAGCCCCTGTCAATTTAAAAGTATGGGTTTTAGGTTCTGATACTATAGAAAAAGTCGAGATAATTAGACAAGGGAAAACAATATATTGCCAAAAAGCGGATTCTAACGAAGTTAGTATTGACTTTGTAGATGAAAGTTTTTTTGATTTAAGCTGGGCTTATTATTACATCCGCGTCACCCAAAAAGATAAAGGGCTTGCCTGGTCCAGTCCAATATGGGTGGTTTCCATTTAAGCTAATAGTCATATCTTAAAGATATCGATGTTTTCTTTGCTGTTTCAAACAACTTACTATTTGAGGGAAAGGAGATCCTGATGTCTGTTTCTGCAGATTTGATTCTTAAAAATGCTACTGTAATAGCCATGGACTCTGACATTGAAGAAGTTAAAAAGAAAACTTCAATTGCTGTAAAAGATGGCAATATAATGAACGTTGGTAGTGAATCTGAAATAATGGCGCTGGAAGCGAATAACACTAAATTATTGGATCTTGATGGTTACGTTGTTTTGCCTGGCTTTGTGGATAGTCATGTTCATTTAATTATGACAGGATTGCAAAGTAGCGAAGTAAATCTTAGAGAGTGCCGCAGCATTGATGATATCCTTGATAAATTGGAAATTGAATCTAAAAAAGAGAGTGGGTGGGTAATTGGAAGAGGCTTTGATGATTCTAAATTGGCAGATAAGAGATTTCCAAATAAAAGTGACCTGGATAAAGTTTTGCCGGAACAACCTGTTTATCTTCAAAGAATTGATAATAACCTGACTGTGCTGAACACTGCAGCTCTTAATGAGGTGGAGATAGATAAAGATACCCGAGGTGTGGATATTGCGTCTGATGGGACAATGAGCGGTATAATGACGGCTGATGCCCATTATTACATTCGCAAGCAGGTTTTTGATTTAATTCCTACGGAAAGGAAGGTCCAGGCTATAAAAGAAGCCTGTAAAAATGCTGCATGTAAGGGAATTACCACTGTCCATGCTATTGAATATCCGTGGGACATTGAGAGAGTCAGGGCACTAGTGGACGACCTTCCAATTAATGTACAATTTTATTGTCGGTCACCGGTTATTAAAGATGCTGTATCGCTGGGTTTAAAGGGTGCTGCAGGAGATGTGAACCTTGATGGTTCATTAGGTGCTTACACTGCTGCTTTGTCAAAACCGTATCATGATAAACCTGACCAAAAAGGTTTGCTTTATTTAACACAAGAAGAGGTAAACCAGATAGTTTTGGAGGCTAATAAAGAAAATTGTCAAATTGCCTTGCATGCAATCGGCGATCGTGCTATTGAGCAGGTAATTAATGCGTTCGAAGCAGGCTTAGAGCAGGTTCCCAACAAAAACCATAGACATAGAATTGAGCATTATTCCCTGCCAAACCAGGATCAGATAAAAAGGACAGCACAGCTAGGTATATACTTAAGTATGTCTCCGGCATTTGAATATCATTTTGGATGGGACCAAATGTATGGTAATAGATTAGGGCCGGAGCGGGTTAGGAATATGCATCCATTCAGAGACATAATTGATGAAGGTATAGCTGTAGCTGCAAATTCTGACAGTCCAGTAACTCCAATGAATCCTCTTGTAAACCTTCAATCAGCTGTGGCCAGGCCATGTGAGGACCAAAGAATAAGTGTATATGAAGCTCTAAAAATGCTTACAATTAATGGTGCTTTAATTGGTTTCGAAGAACAACAAAGGGGTTCGATACGAGAAGGTAAGAAGGCCGACTTTGTTGTTCTAGATAATAATCCATTTGAGGCGCAATTAGACAAAATAATAGATATGAAAATAAAATATACGATAAGCAATGGGAATATAGTTTATTCTTCCTGAGGATCACCTACAAAAACAACATAGCATCAAATTAAAACGAGTGTTTGATGTTTCCTAGATATGGGCGGGCACATTTGCCTGCCCATTCTCAACTAATGCCCCAGTCAGTGCTAATTATAGCTTTCTTGACTGTAAGGGCCATCACGGCATCTCCATTATCATTGGTTTGGGCAACCTTTCTATAATTCAACTTCGGGTTTTATATTCCTGCCTGTTTATACAAAATGTATAATTTTTACCCGGTAATTTTAGCCTGAGAGACAATGAAATTATTTTTGCGTTTCTTTATACTATTATTGATTCTACTGCTGTCACAATAGTTGCAGTTAATAACGCTCCAGCACTTCAACTACCGAAAAATAACCAGGCACTGTAAAAATAGGCTATTCAATAAACCACAGCCGCAGTAGAATCTTTTTTTCCTTATTCAGTAAATTATCATTATTTTATCTGTTTTCTTGGTTTAGTCAATGACGAAAGATTGGGGAGTTGCTGTTCAGTTTTATCCCGAAATCCGGTTCGTCCGGGCCTTATTAAGATAAGCAGGCTCTGGGTGGCCAGGTTTTATCTAAAGGGGCTTAGTGAATTATGCCTGGTAAGAATTGTCCCCGTAAATCTGGCATTAAGAAAAAAGAAAGTACATACCCGGTTAAAGCGTAACCAGGGTAGGCAATTTTGTTTTGCCTGCCCTTTTTTATTTCTTTATCATAAGTGGTAATAATAACAAGTGATCATTCCCTTCGGAAAGGTGGAAGTAGTTGAGCAATAAGCAGGAATTATACGAAAAAGCGGTTAAAAAGATTAAAAGAGACGACATGGTTAAGCTTTTAAAAGAGCTAATTAGCATTAAAAGCTTCTTTTTTGAGGAAACTGAGATTATAGAATTCCTGCGGGGGCGGCTGTCATATTATAACCGGCTCCAAACTGAAATTCACCGCTATGAAGAAAAGATGATTACCGGTTTCAAAGGGGAAAACCTGGTAGTTCGCTTGCCTGGTAGAGGAGGGGGGCCGCGCATGCTACTCAATGCACATGTAGATACTGTCCCTTTGTGCAGCGGATGGACAGTTGA
>CAYWIY010000197.1:0-3590 GCA_964458455.1 uncultured Syntrophomonadaceae bacterium
GTGCTGCCAGGGTTTGTGATGTGGCGACCATGCCTTTTGAGGAATAAACCAAGAACCTTCGAGAAGGGTGAGGATAATAGTAAGGATCAAAGTTAAAAGACAAGAAAACCATCCCCTTTTTTAATCTATAATAATTGTAAGGTGGGTTTATTATATCAAACTATCTTCATGAATATATCAACCAGTTCCGGGTCAAACTGAGCTCCGGCACAATTTTTCAATTCTTCAAGAGCCTGCTCTTTAGTCTTGGCCTTCCGGTAAGGCCTATCGTTGGTCATAGCATCAAAAGCATCGACTATAGAGAGAATACGGCATTCCAGTGGTATATCGTTACCTTTTAAACCCAGGGGATAACCGCTGCCGTCCCATTTTTCATGATGCCGCAGTATTAAGTCCGCTACATGAGCAAGATCGGATGAAGCCCTGGCAATCCGGTAGCCTTTTTCAGGATGCTGGCGCATAATCTGCCATTCTTCATCCGACAAACTATCTCTTTTAAATAAAATTCGGTCAGGTATACCTACCTTTCCAAGATCATGAACCTGGGCAACAAGCGAAAGGGCAGTCAGGCGGTATTGATCCAGGCCCAGCATTTCTCCCATTTTCAAACATAATTCCTGGAGCCTGTCGGCATGACCGCTGGCGATATAATCCCTCTCTGAAAGAGCTGCCAGTAAGGCTTTAACCACCTGGTTTCTTGCACCTTGACCCCGGTTTTCCTTATCAAGGCGCATATTATTTATGGCTTCTTTTAAAACATTTTCCAGGGGCCAGGCTTCATCATTGCTGACTGCATAACCAAGTGAAATATTAAGCGGCAGGTTGCTGTTGTTTTGGTTATATTCATCTATTTCATTTCTAATAGTTTTAATGATTTCCGCTGCGTTCCGGTTAGTGGCCCGGGGAATAATGGCAACGAATTCATCACCACCGACCCGGGCCAGAACATCATCTTTATAAAGGGGCTTTCCAAGCACTTCGGCGCATATTTTTAGAACCTTGTCTCCTTCTTTTTGCCCCATCGTGTTATTAATCAGCCTGAGACCATCGAGATCCGCTGATATGATAATTACCGGATAAGCATCACTTCCATCCAGGCGTTCAAGCTCGTTTTCAAAATAAGCACGGTTGTATAATCCTGTAAGCTGATCATGCAGGCTAATAAATTTTAATTGTTCTTCATAGAACCGGTGCTGTTCTCGCACACTGGACTCTCTCAGTTCTCGACCAACGGCAGGAGCCAAACGGGACAGGTTATCTTTCATTATGTAATCATGAGCGCCAGCTTTCATGGCATTAACAGCGACATCTTCACCTATAGTTCCTGAAACAATGATGAAAGGTATATCACGCCCGTTCTCTTTCAATACTTCAAGGGCTTCCGGTGCGCTGAAGTTGGGCATGGCGTGATCTGATATAATCAACTCCCACCGATCATCTTCGAGAGCATTTATCAACCCCTCCCTTGTTTCAACACGGGTATAAATAGGCTCATATCCTCCTTTTTTTAAAGCCCTTAACAATAACAACAAATCGTCTTCGGAGTCTTCTACTATAATTACCCTTAACAAGGACATGAAAGCTCCTCCCTTGCTCGCAAGAAAAATCCACTTTTAACTATGCAATTCATTAACCACTTTTACCATCTTACCTTATCTTCGGTGGATAGCCAAGGGTAGAACGCTTAGATTTAATGATTGTATGAAAAAAAATGAACTAAATGCTAGACCTGTTTTTTTTGGTCTATTTGTGGCACTTCCTTTTCCGGCTGTGTAACTTGATCAAGGGCAACTTGTTCGTCAGCGCTCAATATATGCTCAATGTTTAATATGATTACCATCCGGTCATCAATTTTGCCCACACCCATAATTAAATGATTTCTCCCACCGGCAATATGGTCCGGGGCCTCCTGGATCTGGTTACTCGGAAGACCAGCTACTTCACTTACAGAATCTACAATTAAGCCAAACATACGCCCATCTACTTCAACAATGATAATCCTGCTATCTGAAGTGCGTTCAGCTTCCATTAGGCCAAAACGTTTGCGTAAATCAATTACCGGGATCACCTCTCCACGCAAATTTATAACTCCTTCAACAAATTCTATGGTTTGCGGGAGGGGAGTAACTTTTACCATTTTAAGCACTTCGGCAACATTATTTATTTCGCAGGCAAATTCTTCTTCACCCAGCATAAATACAACCAGCTGCGTTTCATTTTCCCGGGTGCTTTCATCCATCTTTTCTGAAACCTCCTATCTCCTTACACTTTTTCCTGCAGTGCCAGTTAGACTAAAACCTTTGCTCTTTTGGTGTCTCTATTATTATCCCGGCACCAGGCTTCTATACTGTTTATGATAATAAGATTGTCCTGCTATACTTTTACCCATTCTACTAGAGCCTGTTTAATCAGCCCGGCGCCGGGAATAATAACTCAATAATTCTCTCTACTGATATTTGAACTTATTCAGTTCCTGGGACAGTTTCTCAGATGATGCCCGCAGTTCTTCTGCTGTAGCCGCCATCTCTTCCATGGTCGAAGACTGCTCTTCAATCGAAGCGGCCATTTCTTCTGATCCTGCACTCAACTCCTGGGCAGCAGAAGCCGTCTCTTCCACCTGCTTGGAAATGCCCTGGACAGCGCTCAATATTTCTCCAAAAGTAGTGCCGGTCCTGGAAACAACTTCCGTTCCGGATTCCACATCTTTTACCCCTTCGGTCATGCTCTCCAGGGCTTTCTTGCTTTCTTCCTGGGTAGAGGTAATCAAGTTGCCGATTTCCTGGGCCGCTTCAGCAGACTGCTCGGCCAGCTTGCGGACTTCTTCCGCCACTACGGCAAAACCCCGGCCCTGTTCTCCGGCCCTGGCCGCTTCAATAGCAGCGTTCAAGGCGAGCAGGTTGGTTTGATCGGCAATATCGGTAATGACACTTAAAATCTTTCCAATATCATTGGAGCGCTGATCAACTTCTTGGATTACATCCTGCAGTTCATTGACCCGGTTATTGATCACCTGCATCTGGTTAACCGCTTCCTCGATAGCCTTGTTGCCTTCTTCGGCCTGTTCCAGGATCTTTGAATTGGTCTCGGCCATGGTCTGCGAATTTGTACTCAAGTTTTGAGCATTGCTGGCAAACTCATTGGTGGATGCCGATACTTCTTCCAGGGAAGAACTCATCTCTTCTGAGGCAGAAGATACCGACTCAGAACCGCTGTTAACACCGGTGGCCACCTCCACAGCCTGACCGATAAGGCTGCGCAGGCTTTCACCCATATCGTTAAAAGCCTGGGCCAGCTGACCGATTTCGTCTTTTCGCTTAACTTGCGTCTCAACCGTGAAATCACCTTCGGCTATTTTACCGGCCACAGCAGTCACTTCCTGGACCGGACGGGCAATACTGCCGGCTATGAATACCCCGAAGGCTATAACACCGGCAATGGCTATTCCAATGATGGTTAGCATTAAAGTGCGCATCTGGTTTATGCCGGCAAATGCCTCTGCTGAATCAATTTCCACAATCAAGCCAACCGGATGATCTCCCAGTTGAGTTACTTCCAGGGCCCCAAGGACCATATTGCCCAGGTAATCAGGG
>CAYWIY010000198.1:0-3576 GCA_964458455.1 uncultured Syntrophomonadaceae bacterium
GTAGATTGTAAAGTGGCCGGTTACTGAAGATATGCTCATCCCGAATACTATTCCCATGGAAAAAACACTCAAGAGGTACTTGTTTTTTAAAAGCAGCAGCAGATCTTCTTTTAAAGAGGAAGCTTTATTTTCCGTGGGGTTTTCTTCAGGCTCTTCTTTTTTTATAGAGGGGGGCTGATAAAATTTAACTATAAAGGCAGTAATCAACAAGGCAAAGATGCTGCCGAACAGTATGGCCTGGCGCCAGCCAAAAATTTCTCCCAGGTAGGGCAGCATTACCGCTCCCAGGAAACCACCAAGGCCTCCGCCGCCGTGCACAATCCCCATGGAAAAGCTTCTTTTTGAAGGCTCGGACAGTTCAATCACTCCCTTGTTAACGGCAGGAGTGATCATGCTGAAGGCCGTTCCGGTAAAAAAAGCCAGGATCAAGATCAGGCCGAACAGGGGGGAAAATGAGTGGAGCATGATCAAAAAGGCTACCAGGCCCACTCCCAGGACCAGTCCCCTTTTTGTGCCCAGGTAGTCGGCGATCCTGCCGCTGAACACGGCAATGAAAACGGCGCTTAAGAAATAAAAACTGGAGTATAAACCTACCTGGGTCCTGCTGAGCAAAAATTCGTCCTGGACCATTGGCAGCAAAGCTTTAAAGCCCTGGATGTTAGCAAAGACGGCAATGTAAGCCGTTGAAATGACTAGCAAAAGGACCCAGGTTTTTGGAGTTTTGGCGGTTTGCTCATTTGTATTCATAGACTACTTGCACCGTTGCCTGTTTCTTTTAAGACAGTTTGAATAGGCTGCCTGCTTTTTCTTCTAATATAAGGTTAACACAGGTGAGCGCTAATTGCATCATATTCAGGGTGGTATAATCGCGGTATGTCCTCATCAAGGCAGGTAAAAAGGCGGGCAGGAAATAATCAGAATTAGTTGCCGGGTTAAAGGTTTTTTCTATTAATTGCCGAATCTTTATCGTTAAAAGGCAGCCGTTTGAAGATAAAAATTGCAGGCAAAAAAGCCAGGATGTGAGCGCGGCAATTATGATAAATGTGATATACTGCAGCTAATTACTGAAAAAGAAAGGTCTAGGAGGGAAGTAATTTGGTTTTATTCAACCCAAAACAGTTTAAAGGAGATCATTTAGATCAGCGGTCCAGGGAAATTGTCAACAAAACCATTGATTTTTTTGAAAGCAAAGGTAAAAGGAAGCTCAAAGAAGACGACCGCAACCGGGTCTGGTATTCGGACCTGCTGGATTTCATCAAGGAGAACCAAATATTTTATGAACTTTTAACACCCCCTGAGGAGGGCGAAGAAAATTGCCGCTGGGATACCTGGCGAAACTGCGCTTTTAACGAGGTCATCTCTTTTTACGGCCTTCATTACTGGTATACCTGGCAGGTAAGCATTCTCGGCCTGGGGCCGATCTGGATGAGCCCCAATGAAAAGGCCCGCCAAAAGGCAGCTTCTCTCCTTAAAGACGGCCACGTTTTTGCTTTCGGCCTTTCTGAAAGGGAACACGGGGCTGATATTTACTCAACCGAAATGACCCTGACCCCTCAAGGTGACGGGACCTACCTGGCCAACGGGGAAAAGTACTATATCGGTAACGGCAATGTGGCCGAAATGGTATCCACTTTTGGCAAGATGTCCGGTACTAATGATTATGTCTTTTTTGCAGCCAATTACCAGAACCAGAACTACGAATTAAAGGACAACGTGATCAACTCGCAGTCCTACGTGGCCGACTTTGCCCTGCGCAATTACCCCATAAGTGAAGAAGATATCCTGTCTAAAGGCTCTGAGGCCTGGGATACAGCCCTCAATACGGTAAACGTGGGCAAGTATAACCTGGGCTGGGCTTCAATCGGTATTTGCACCCATGCATTTTATGAGGCCCTCAACCATGCGGCAAGCAGAGTCCTGTATGGAATGAAGGTGACCGACTTTCCCCATGTCAACCAGATGATGACCGATGCTTACTGCCGCCTGGTGGCGATGAAACTTTTTGCCCTGCGGGCTTCGGATTACCAGCGGGCGGCCTCTCCTGAAGACAGGCGTTACCTGCTTTACAACCCGACGGTTAAAATGAAGGTAACCACCCAGGGGGAACAGGTAATAGACCTGTTGTGGGATGTTATCGCTGCCAAGGGTTTTGAAAAAGACACCTATTTTGAAATGGCCACCCGCGATATCAGGGCCCTGCCAAAGCTGGAAGGAACGGTACATGTTAATTTGGCCCTGATCAGCAAGTTTATCTTCAATTATTTCTTTAATCCCGGTGAGTACCCGGAAGTGCCTGTCCAGGACCAGCCCGGCCACGATTACTTCCTGTTTAACCAGGGCCCGGCCAGGGGGCTTGGCAAGGTCACCTTCCATGATTACAACTCCGTATACGGCAAATGGGATCTGCCCAACGTGGAAGTTTTTAAGGACCAGGTGGCCCTGTTTAAGGAATTTCTAATGTCTGCGCCGCCCGATGCCGAACAGCAAAAAGATACTGATTTCTTAATGCAGCTGGGGGAACTGTTTACCCTGGTTGTATACGGCCAGTTGATACTGGAGAATGCCGAAATTTTTAAGGTGGAGGAGAAACTGGTCGACCAGATCACTGACTTCATGGTCAGGGATTTTACCGGTTTTGCCATAAAGCTTTACAGCAAGGCCAGCGCCAGTCCTGAGCAGATGGATTTCTTCAACCGGATGCTTAAAAAACCGGTGGTCGATAACGATCGCTACCGCTATATCTGGGAAAACCACGTCCTGGCCCTGGCCGGCAGTTATGAAATGAATCCTTAAAGAGGGTTTAAATATTTATCTGTAAGGTGGTGCTTTAAAGTGCAGGGCTTTAACATGAAAAAATCAGTCAGGGTGTCGTTAACGATTGTACTTTGTGCCTTTACAGCCCTGGTGCTGTTTAGCCCCGGCGTCCGGGCGGTTACCTATGGGGATGTTAACCATGACGGGGTAGTCGATGTTCGCGATGTAGTCCTGGTGATGAGGCATATCCTGGACTTAGAAACCCTTGGAGAAGCTCAACAAGAACTGGCCGATGTCAATGCCGACGGGGAGATTGACGTCCGTGACGCTACCCTGATGATGCGAAAAGCGCTGGGGTTGATTGACCACTTTCCCGACATCGATCAGGAAGGGACTGCCTTAATCGATGAGTTTATTGTAGAAGAGGGGATATCTCCCGGCAAAAAAATGGTGGTAGTTATTCTTAATGTTTCCGATCCTGAAAAATATACCGTGCAAGTCGGTGAAACCGGGCTGGAATACAGGGATTCCATCGAGGGCTTCAGAGGAGAAGTCCATGAAGAAGAGGCGAAACGGAACAAGGTCAGCATATCCAGGACAGAATAAAGCGCATTTGATCAGTGGTCCCGGTTAGTGCAGCCACTTTTAAATGAAAACTGGAAGGGGAGCCAGCTTTGCAGACGGAGCACAGGTTAATATTTGAGGATTCAAGAAAAATGAAGGCCATAAAAGATGACAGCATTGACCTGGTGATAACTTCTCCTCCTTACCCGATGATTGAAATGTGGGACCGGCAGTTTGCTGCAATGAATCCTGATATCG
>CAYWIY010000199.1:0-3557 GCA_964458455.1 uncultured Syntrophomonadaceae bacterium
CGGTATACGCCCAAGGCCAAAAACTTTCCAAAACCCCTTAAAAATGCAATGTCTTCAACAAGCTTTACCAGGGTTTCTCCATCGCCCCATTCAAGCTTTAACCCATCTGTATCTTCAGCTGTAATAATACCTCTCTGGTAACATTCCACAGCCCACGCTATAACAGCAGAAACTTCGTCTACATTCAGGCCGTGCTCATTACAAAGAGAATGAGCCTTTAATACATAGAAAGGCTCATCCACATCCCAGTTTGAGCTGAATCCACGGACCGAGTTGGCATGCATACCCTCACATTCCAAATCTTCGCCATTCTTATTCATCTTATATTCATGCAAACAATACAGTGGACAATTATAGCAGGACGTCCTTGTTTTTTCAAAATTTCTAAAAGCATTTTCATTAACTTTTCCCTTTTTATCATCTGCCCACCATTCCTCCTGGAGATTTCTAACCGCAGTAGCTACTTCTCCTGTAAAACCGCCGGCGCCGGCCATCCCATGGGTTCCTCCTAGTCTTAAGAGATGCGAAGTCTCCGAGGATAACAAGGCCCACCGGTAACGCTTTACCTCAACAGAATACTGGTTGTGATTATATACATCTATTTCATTATTACCACCTCGGACAGTAATAGCTTTAAGGTTTTTATGGCCCATCACAGCCCCGGATCCGCCCCAACCAAAAGCATGAGCCTTTGCAGTCATTATACAGGCATAATTAACCTGATTTTCGCCGGCAACACCGATACTGGCTACTTCAACATCCTGATCACCATAATTTAATTTCATCACCTCTTCAGTTTCCCAGGTGGTTTTACCCCATAATGCCCCAGCATCTTTAATATAAATTTGACCCTGATCAATAAAAATGTAAACGGGCGTCGAGGCTTTGCCCTCGATAATAATAGAATCCAAGCCTGCGGATCTTAATACCGGGCCAAACTGTCCCCCTCCACTTGAATAGGATATTCCATTGGTTAATACATTTTTGGTGATAATCTCAGTCCTTGCAGAACCAGGTAAAGTGGTGCCAGTTAAACTCCCTACTGCAAATATTAATATATTATCTTCTGATAAAGGATTCGCGTTTTTGTTCAATTCCTCCATTAGAATTTTTGATCCATATCCTCTACCCCCAAGCCAATCATAAAAATGTCCCGTTTCAAATATTTCTATATTAATTCTTGATAAATTAATTCTTGCTACTCTAGCCTTCACAACGGCACTCCTCCTAAATCAAAGCCAACTTATTAATTATTTAAAAATTTGCTAAGGTATGGTTCGCCAAAAAGCGACTTGATCCCTGCTCAAAACAACTCTAAAAGACTGGACATGAAATTGTAATAAAACATTAACCATATAAAAATAGCCGGCAGGACCGCCGGCTAGTAAAGGTTTATATTAACAATTCACACAGTTGATTTTTCAATTAATACATATAAAGCAAATAAAAGCCTCATAAACATTAACTCACTCTATCTGGTTCTTTTAAACGCTTTAACCTTATTAAGAAGTACTACAATGCAGCCAGGGATTCATTCCAAACATCGGTTATAAACATATTTGCTGGAACATGTGTAATCATCAGTTCAGGCTTACTGTTTAAAGCCACCGCCTGAGGAGTAACTCCACAGGCCCAGAACATAGGAACCTCTCCGGGATTGATATCCGGAGGATCACCCCAATCCGGGGAACTGAGATCCCTGATTCCAAGACCTTCGGGATTGCCAATATGGGCAGGTGACCCATGCACGGAAGGAAAACGTGCAGTAACTGTTACTGCACGAGAAACCAGTTGTGAAGGTACCGGTCTCATTGACACAACCAGCGGACCAGAAAACCGTCCTGCAGGGATACAGTCTACTTCAGTTTTATAAATAGGGCAGTCTTTGCCCTTTTCAATATGCCTGACTGGAACGCCGGCATTTATAAGCGCTTCTTCGAAAGAAAAACTGCAGCCAATTAAGAAGGCCACCAAATCATCGCGCCACCAACCAGTAATATCCTGTGTTTCCTCTATACATTCCCCATTTTTAAAAATACGGTACCCGGCAAGATCTGTTCGCAAATCAGCTCCTGGTGCTACAGTAAAAGGTTCAGGTGAACCAGCCTCAGTTACTTCCAGGATTGGACATGGCTTTGGATTGCGAAAGCAGAACAATAGAAAGTCATAAGCATCTTCCCTGGGCAGGATAGCCAGATTAGCCTGGGCATAACCTGGCGCCCAGTTGCTAGTGGTGGCCACCAGGCCTTCTCTGAACATCTGCCTGGCTTCCTTTGGTGTTATTTTTTCTTTATTCTCCTTACTCATCAAAACCCTCCTTATGAACGTAATCTTATCGTTTTAAAATAGGATTGACTGTTTCGTATAATTCTTCCACCCGGTCAGCTATGATATGCAGTGATTGGTTTAAGTCACTGTAATTTAGTTCATTCTTTGGATCATTAAATTGATGTTCCTTAAAAGCTTCTTGGTAATCATATACTTTTGGTGGATTATTTAACTTGTTTAGTTTTTCCTTTATTTCTTTTTCCCGTGGGCTCCAAATATGATCCAAAGCATGGACCCCAATAGTATATGTAATGGGCCATTCGTTTACAAAAAACAAAACCCCGACATGAGCTTCCTCAGGAGGATATCCTTCAAATCCAAAGCAGACCCAATCCAAAAAAAACGGTTCCTCCATGTCGGGATGCAAAGCTTGAACTTTTTCTCCTGCATAAGGACCAACCCATTCCTGAACTTGAGGATATTTGTCTTTCAATTTATTTTTTGCAATTCTTCCTATTTCAGAAATAAAGCGAGGGAAAAGCTTGTCATACTCGCTTTTGTTCTCAACACATGCTTTTAACTTTTCAACATTTATGTCTTCCCACACCTGCAACAACCTCCTTGCCTGCCTGTTGATATGGCTGTGGAGATACCTTTTACCTTTGAATAAGCTCGGATCTCCACAGCCTTTTTCAAACTAAACTATTGCTCTGACTTTTTTTCAAAGTACCTACTGATCTGCGCTTCCTCCGGAGGCTTGGTCGTATAGCTTAAAACAGCCATTAATATAATTCCAACGAGAACTCCAACCCCGGTGGGGGGCGCCTCAACATCATATGGCCAATGACCCAAAATCGCTAAAGTTTGCGCAATCACAAATGTCAGTAGGCCACCGACAACGGAACCGATTGCTGCAGTTGTATTTGCTCTCTTTGAATACAAACCCCATAGAGTGGGAGCAAAATAAAGGATGGCCAGCAAACCCCAGGCATAACCTGCGATAAAAGTTATCCATGCCCACCGGTATAAAGCAATAATTGCTACGAAAATCACCAAACCGATAGAAAAGTAACGAGATATTTTAAGTAGAGCATGGTCAGATATGTCAGGTTTAAAACCTTCTTTGATTACATTATTTGTCAAATAACTGGCACATAACTGGATTACACTATCGGTGGTTGATAAAGCTGCAGCAGTTAGACCAGCTAAAAATAGAGCATACAATCCTAGTGGTGCATACTCAAGCACAACAACTGCTCCAATGTGATCTCTCGTATAACCCATGGGCA
>CAYWIY010000200.1:0-3550 GCA_964458455.1 uncultured Syntrophomonadaceae bacterium
ATATCTTTGCTAATAGACATGCGCCTGTAGCTCAGGGGGAGAGCGCCTGCTTGACGCGCAGGAGGCCGGAGGTTCGAAACCTCCCGGGCGCACCATAAAAAAACCGGGAACAAATTCCCGGTTTTTTCTTGCATATATTATTAATATTTACTGGTGCCCGTAATCTTTAGCTAAACACTTTACAGATCAGCCAGGCTGGCATCGAGGGCTGATACTATTTTATCCATTCCTTCACGTTCGATAACTATCGGCGGAGCTATCCGCAGGTTTGTTTTATGGGTTTCCTTGGCATAAACTCCGTGCTCAATCATACTCAAACTCAGTTTATGACCATCATACTCGGGGTAAATCTCTACCCCGATTAACATTCCCTTGCCTCTAACTTCCTTGACCTTATCCGGGTGCTTTTTAGCAACTTCCTGTAGTTTTTCTTTCAAGTACTTGCCGTTTTCTGCAGCCAGGTTGGTGATATCTCTTTTTTCGAGTTCATGAATAGTCAGCAGGCCGACAAATGAAGCCAGGGGGTAACCGCCAAAAGTACTACCTTCCCCGTGCGGTTCAAAGAGGTCCATGATTTCTTTTTTGCCGCACAGGCAGCTAACCGGCAGTACTCCAGAGCTCATAGCTTTGCCGAGTGTAATCAGGTCCGGTTTTTCCAGGCCGTAAAGTTGCCAGGCAAAGTTATAGCCAGTCCTGCAGTAGCCGGTCTGGATTTCATCAAGCACAAACAGGGCATTGTTTTCTTTACAAAGCTTCTGGACATCGCGCAGGTAATTCTCATCCGGGATAAATATACCCGCTTCGGCCTGGATCGGCTCAATAAATACAGCGGCGATATCACCGTTATGCTCTTTAAATTTAGCTTCCAGGGCCCCAACATCATTAAAGGGAACCTGTTCAAAACCAGGCATCAGGGGTTCCAGATCTTTTCTCGTGGTCGAATCATCCATCATGGCCGTGGAACCAAGCCCTCTGCCGTGAAAGGCGTTATTAGCGGTAATAATGTAAGGGGTGCCTTTTATGCCTTTGCCATCGCTACCGCCATAGTTCTTAGCCCACTTCCTGATTGCTTTAATGGCGGCTTCATTTGCTTCAGTTCCACTGCTCTTCGGAAGGAACATGTCCATCTGGGTAAATTCCTGCAATTTAACCAGCCAGGGACCCAGGTAACTGTGGGATATTGAGCGAGGAATGGTAGCCATCTGGGCAATAAAGTTATTAACATTCTCAGTAATGACCGGATCTCTGTGCCCGAAAGGTACGGCAGAATAACAGGCTAGTCCATCCACCAGTTCAATTACCTTTTCGCCCTCTTCAGTTTCTTTGCGGACCTTAATCATATGCGGTTTTGAACCGCCACCCAAAACCAGGACTCCGTGAAAGGGCTTGTAAATCCTGGCCCCGAGCGTGTCCAGCGCTACATTGTGTTCTTTAATTGTCCAATCCTTGATTGGCTTACCGTTAACTTCATAAGCATCAATAATGGTGTTCATAGGCATCTCCTTACTTTGTAGTATTTACATGATAACCGTTAAACTAATGATACCATTTATTATATATAACGTTCAAACTCATGCATATTAACAATAGCATTCTGACTATTGATTTGTAATATGATTATTGTATAAAAATTACGGTTTTTTTTTATACTCCCCTTACAACGCATTTTAAGTTAATCAAGACCGGCAAAACGGTTAAATTCATCAATTACTCCCAATAGCTCTTGAGGAAGCATGCTGCGAGCTTTTTCCTCAATCTTGTATGGGACTTCACCAAAATAAGCCTGGGCCATGGCCCCGGTCATGCAGGCAATGGTATCACTATCTCCACCAAGTGAAACTGCTTTGCGGATAGCGTCTTCGAAATCTTCAGCTTCTAAAAAAGCTATGATCGCCTCTGGAACAGATCCCTGGCAGGTAACATCAAACTGGTAGTTGGGGCGGATCTGCTCCAGGGTCCGGTCCAAATTATAACCGAACTGTTCTGTAATATAGTTTTTTATTTTTCTTTTACTGTAATCATGCCTGGCCAGGTGCACTGCCGCCGCAACTGCCTGGGCTCCCTTGATTCCTTCAGGGTGGTTGTGAGTAACCGAAGCGCTGCGCTCGGCTTCTTCCAGGACTGTATGGAGGTCATTAAAAGCGAAACCCACCGGACTCACTCGCATAGCTGATCCATTACCAAAGCTGTAATAGGGCTCAAAACTGTCTGAAAAAGCCCACTGAAAAAAATTGCCCCCGTATCCGGCATTAGGATAACGACGAGTATATTCCTTCAGAGTTTGGGCATAATCTTTACTGTTAATTATGCTGTCGGCCACTGCTACGGTAAGCACTGTGTCGTCCGTGAACCTTGAAGCCTGGTGAAAAAGTTCAAATTCTGTGGTCTTGATACTGAAATGTTCATAGACTGAACCGATAATATCTCCGGCTATTGCGCCAATCATCAATTGCTCACTCCTTGCTACTGCAAGTGCCGGGATCGTTTAGTCCGTCCCGGCACTTACCCTTTTTGTTTATTCTGTTTAAATTATAACCCAGGTTTGGCCAGTTATGAAGCCTGGGCTTGTTTTTTCGGCTCGCTGAAGGACGGCCGCTTCATGGCTTTATCAATGTAGGGAACGAAGGCATTCATGATCAGGATCGCAAACGCCACCCCTTCGGTCGGTGAAAGGCCAAGCCTGAAGATCACGACCAGGATACCGATGCAGGCACCAAAAAGCAATTTGCCTCTATCGGTAAAGGGGCTTGTCACCCAGTCGGTGGCCATAAAGAAGGCGCCGATCATTATACCACCGGTAAAGAGGTGGTAAAGCGGGTTCTGCCCGGCAATCAGGGTTAGAATCGCTATTGCAGCCAGCATGGACACCGGAACATGCCAGGTGATATGCTTCTTGTAGAATAAGTACGCCGCTCCAATCAGTAGTGCCAGTGGAGAAACTTCAGACAAAGCTCCTCCCGGGAAAGCCAGGAACAGCTGCCCCAATGGCGGCATTTCAATCCCGGCATTAAGCATGGCCAGCGGAGTAGCCTGGGTTACTACATCTACAGCCCCCATATCTACGGCCAGGGGCGCAAACCAGTCATCCACATAGGCAAACAGTGGGGCCAGTAAAATCATGGCCACCCGACCAAACAGGGCCGGGTTAAAACGGTTCCAACCCAGTCCGCCCATTAATTCCTTGGCAATACCGACGGCTATAAAGGTGGCAATAGCCGCTTTCCACCAGGGTGTCGTGGCCGTAAAAAGCAGGGCCACAAACAAACCGGTCAGTAGTGCGCTCCAGTCATGAAGGGCCGGCTTTTTCTTCTGCAGCTTCTTGAAAAGAAGCTCAGTAAGAACAGCAGTTACCAGGCAAACGCCGATAAGAAATGCTGCATAGGCATGATAAAAGTATATTGCTACCGCCACTACCGGAAGCAAGGCAACAAAGACATCGCGCATGGCGCTCGATACTGTTTCTTTGCCTTTAAGGTGCGGTGACGGCGATATGACTAGCTTTTGTGTATCACTCACCACTTATCTCCTCCTTTTCCCCCAACGGGTTTAT
>CAYWIY010000201.1:0-3546 GCA_964458455.1 uncultured Syntrophomonadaceae bacterium
ATATGGACGGCGAAAAATATACTTTGTTAACGACGGGAATAAGTTTGTAAACGAGCGAAAGTGTGTCTAGGGTTCCGCCGGGAACGTGAGATAAGGCAAGCTGTTCCCGGGCTGGTCCGAGTGGCACAGACATCCTGCAAAGCCGCGAATTCTTCTGCGAATTCTAACTTAGGGTGTCACACCGGAGGGATAAAAGCCCAGGCGGGTAGGTTTCACTCGATGCCTATCTGTCCGGGTTTTAATTATTATTCCGGGAGGTGAACCTTGCACTGCTGATCATAAACCGGGCATAGTAATTAGGATTTTTTTAGTTCCTGTCCTGATTCATTTTAAATTTTCATTGAAAATTTATGCTAAGGAGGAGCATGATGGAAAAATTCTTTAAATTCAAAGAACACAATACCAACACGAAGACAGAAATTACCGCCGGCATTACCACTTTCATGACCATGGCTTACATCATATTTGTCAACCCCGATATTTTAAGCGCCGCCGGTATGGATTTTGGAGCGGTTATGACGGCGACGATTATTGCCGCCGGAGTGACTACCATCCTGATGGGGCTGTTGACCAACTATCCCTTCGCCCTGGCCAGCGGAATGGGCTTGAACGCCTTTTTCGCCTTTGTTGTTGCGGCCCAGTACGGCTGGCAGGCAGCCTTAGGGGCCGTTTTTATTTCCGGTATCGTCTTTTTAATCCTGGCTGTAACCGGGCTTGTCACCTATTTTGATATTGCCGTTCCATCCAGCCTTAAGCATGCTGTGGCGGCCGGTATCGGCCTCTTCATCGCTTTTATCGGCCTCCAAAATGCCGGGATTATTGTCGGTTACGAAGCTACCCAGGTGACCCTGGGCGATTTGACCGCACCCGGTCCGTTGCTTTCTTTAATCGGGCTTTTGATTATTGCCGTTTTAATGGCCCGCCGGGTGAGGGGAGCGATCCTTTTAGGAATCCTTTTAACCACGGTGGTCAGCTTTATCATGGGCATCCAGCCTGTTCCGACAGGGCTGGGCGACATTTTCGGGCCTCCGGCAAGCCTTGCGCCGGTTCTGTTCGAGTTTGACTTGAGGGCAACGTTTGCCATTCCCATTTTTGTTATTTTCTCCTTTGTTTTTGTCGATGTTTTTGATACCATGGGCACCCTGCTTGGTACAGGCGCCCGGGCCGGTTACTTAGATGATAAGGGCCGCCTGCCCAAGGTTAATAAGGCCATGCTGGCTGACGCCATCGGGACCATGGGAGGTGCGATGATGGGTACCAGCACCGTCACCACCTACATCGAGTCAACGGCCGGTATTTCTGAAGGCGGCCGGACCGGGTTTACCTCGATCGTAGTGGGAATCCTGTTTTTCCTGACCCTGTTCCTGGCCCCGCTGGCCGGGCTGGTCCCGCCGGAAGCTACTGCGCCGGCCCTGGTTATTGTCGGTGTATTGATGATGGGTTCGGTTGTAAAGGTTAATTTTGATGATTTTACCGAAGCATTGCCGGCATTCTTGACCATCATTTTCATGCCGCTGGCTTACAGCATCGCAGACGGTATCGCTTTTGGCTTTATCGCTTTCCCGCTGGTTAAAGTAGTATCCGGAAGAACCGACCAGGTCCACTGGATCCTTTATGTGCTGGCGGCCATCTCGCTGCTGCACTTTTTTGGACCGATCTAAAATATGTCTTAGAATGGAGTTGATTAATAATGCCTGAAGAGTCAGCCGCTAAAGTCGGCATTGTCATGGGCAGTGATTCTGACCTGCCGATAATGAATAAATGCGCTGAAGCGCTGGAACTGTTTGGGGTTAGTTACGAAATGGTGGTTTCGAGCGCTCACCGCCACCCGGAAAAAACGGCCCGCTATGCCAGGGGCTCAGAAGAAGCCGGAATGAAGGTAATTGTAGCCGGGGCGGGAGGGGCGGCCCACCTGCCCGGAGTGCTGGCCTCCATGACCCTGCTGCCGGTGATCGGAGTTCCGATTGCCATCGAGCCGATGCACGGGGTCGACTCGCTTTATTCTATCGTCCAGATGCCCCAGGGGATCCCGGTGGCCACCGTTACGGTTAACGGGGCCTTTAATGCCGGGCTGCTGGCCGTTCAAATCCTGGCCCTGGAAGATAAGGAAGTCCGCAATAAATTAAATAACTACCGCCAGGAACTGGCCGCTAAAGTGGAAGAGAAAGACCATAAATTAAGAGAAAAAACCGGACGAGATAAGTAATGGCGAAATAAGTTGATGGATTGAGGGTGAACCTAAATGATTGAACGCTACACGCGGCCGGAAATGGGCCGGATCTGGAGCCTGGAGAACCGCTACCGGAAATTTCTGGACGTGGAAATCCTGGCTTCAAAGGCCTGGGCCGAGCTGGGGGTAATCCCCCATGAGGCGGCAGAGCTGATCGCTCAAAATTCCGCCTTTGATGTGCACCGGATCGACGAACTGGAACAAGAAACCCGGCACGACGTGGTAGCGTTTACCCGCTGTGTGGCCGAATCGCTGGGTGAAGAAAGCCGCTATTTCCATTACGGCCTCACTTCTTATGATGTTGTGGATACCGCCTTATCTGTGCTGATCCAGGAAGCGGCAAGTTTGATCGACGAGAGCTTGCTGGAACTGGAGCAGGCACTTAAAGAGCAGGCCTTGAAGCACAAAAAGACCCCGGTGGTGGGTAAAACTCACGGGGTCCACGCCGAGCCGACCAGCCTGGGCTTGAAGTTTGCCCTCTGGTACTCCGAGGTTAAAAGAGACCGGGAGCGGTTGGCCCGGGCCACGGAAGCAGTCCGGGTGGGCAAACTTTCCGGTGCGGTCGGTAATTTCGCCCACATCGATCCATTCATCGAAGAATATGTCTGCAGGGAGCTGGGGTTGGAACCGGCACCGGTTTCAACCCAGGTCCTGCAGCGGGACCGCCATGCCGAGTTTTCCGCCGCTTTGGCTATCACAGGAAGCACCCTGGAAAAGATGGCCTTAGAAATCCGCAACCAGCAGCGCACCGAAGTGAGGGAACTGGAAGAGCCCTTTTACAGTGGCCAGAAAGGCTCCTCGGCCATGCCTCACAAACGCAACCCGGTAACTTGTGAGCAGATCTGCGGCCTGGCCCGCCTGCTACGCGGTTATGCCGGTACGGCCCTGGAGAATTCAGCACTCTGGCACGAGCGCGATATCTCCCACTCCTCGGTGGAAAGGGTGATTTTGCCCGACAGCACGATCATTGTCCATCATATGGTTAAACAGATGGTCCGGGTGATCGGGGAGCTGCGGGTTTACCCGGATCACATGGCCCGCAACCTGGATCTGACCGGGGGCTTGATCTACTCGCAAAGAGTGCTGTTGGAGCTGGTCGAAAGCGGCCTTTCGCGGGAAGAAGCCTATAACCTGGTCCAGGAGTGCGCCATGGAGTCCTGGGAAACAGGGCGTTCTTTCAAAGAAGCCCTGGCTGAAAAAGAAGTTGTCAAAAACCGGCTGAGACCTGAAAAACTGGATGGCTGCTTCGACCCGGCCTATTACATGCGGCGGGTGGACCATGTCTACCGGCGCCTGGGCCTGGAATAGGGGCTGCG
>CAYWIY010000202.1:0-3487 GCA_964458455.1 uncultured Syntrophomonadaceae bacterium
TGCCGGTTATTGCTTTTACGGGAATTGGCTACGAGGTAATAATTATGCTGGCTGCTTATAGTATAGTAGTGCCTGGGTCCGGTTTTTTTATTGGACGATACATGAAAGAGGTTTTTAAAGAAAACGATATACCAGCCGAGGGTTTAAAAAATGGAGGCAAATTGATTGGTCAGCTCGAAAGGTTGTTGATCTTAATTCTGATTATAATCGGGCAACCTTTGGGAATAGGATTTTTAGTGGCAGCAAAATCTATTTTACGCTTTGAAGAATCTAAAGTTCAATTAGTTGCTGAATACGTCATTATCGGGACTTTGCTAAGTTTTACCCTGGCGATCGCCTTTTCCAGCCTGGCTGCCTGGGCGATAAACTTTTAACCGGTAGCGATCGAACTCGCCTGTATATACTCCATCTGGCAGTTCATCCGTATTCACATCGTTGATCACAATATCCTGCATTTCTGCTAGTCCTCTGGTAACGGCAAATAAACCTCCTCCCAGGATAAGTAACAGTAAAACAAAAATAATGCCGATTACTTTTAGCGTCTTGCTTTTTCTAATTGTCATTTCTCATGCTCCTTGATGCCATCAAGAAAATCTAACAATACCCGGTTTGTTCCGTCAGGATTATCCTGGTTGGCAATATGATGGGCGTTTTCTATTATTTCCAGCCGGGTCTGCGGGCACTGATTATGCCATTTTTTCATCTGGTTCTGGACCATTGAGATCTCGTGATCCCCGTGGCATAACAGCTTTGGTTCAGTTGTGTGGTTGGGCAGCCCGCGTACCATATCCCTCATTAATTCCTGGGTCAGGTGAGCCATGACCTTTTTCCCGTTTTCGGTAGCAACTCTTTCCAGGTAAGCCCTGGTTTCAGGTTTGAGGGTCCGGTGTTTGGCAAAGGCTTTGAAGACCTTTTTTTCTGGATAGAGGTTAATAAAAAGCCCGATCAGGGGATTTACTATTTTTATCAGCGAGGTAACCGGTGGATGTAAGGGGCATCCTCCCGGCCATAATCCTCATAATATACTTTTCCCACTTTGTTTTCAAAATACATCTTTATTGCTCCTTTCACTATTTTATTAGCAGGTCTGGTTTGATTGTTGAGCCCGTTTTAAAACGGGAACTCTGTCTACTGTATTGCTTCTAAACTTATTATAGCTGGTCTTTTTCTTATTTTGACCATACTAAAGTTAGGTTTGAGGGTAGGGTTGTTTGGGGAACTAAAAGACAAAGGGCCGGGTTTTTAACCTGGCCCCTGCCTGACCGGTGCATCCAGGATAGCACCGGTAAAAACTACGGCCCGCCTGCAAAATAACCAGAACTGCCGGTGGTCTTGTAGTGTGCTATCAGTATTCGATTTTCAAAGCTTAGACAATACAGGCCTTGTAGGAAACTTAACAGTACCCTTGAAATCGCCAAGCGGTAACAAAGGCTCTTCAGTTAAGTCCTCTCCACAGTAAACGCAAAAAACTTCCAGGCCTTCTTTATCATCTTCTGTATAAGTGTATTCGTAACAATTAATGCATTTTTTGCGCATCATTGTGGCGGCACCTCCTTTTTGCCGACAAGATTTTTTACGAAAACCAATTATACTAATCCTGGTTTAATGCTCAAAAGTCAATTATTCATAATGCTTTTATTTCAATGTATGGGTTCAAGCACCCATACTTCAGTATTTTCAGGTAGTTTATCGGGAGAAATAGTAACAGTAGAAGTATTAAAAGTAGGATTATCATAAAAAGAAAGAAATTCTTTGGCGTCATTTATATCTCTCTTACAGCACTTTGTTTTATAATGCATAGGAATAACAATAGCGGGATTGATCGCTTCTACGATTTCTTGTGCCTTCCGGCAACTGATGGTATGCCTTTCACCCACAGGGATCATGAGCACATCCGCTTCAGAAATAAATTCAGCTTGTTCCATGCTAAGGGCTGCTTCTCCATAGTCTCCCATGTGCGCAAAAGTCAACCCGGACATTTTCCACTTGAAGATAATGTTATCGCCCTGATTACTTCCCTGCCGATCATCATGATAAGAGCTTAAGCCCACAATTCTTACCGATCCCATGAGAAATGGGAAGGGCTCAATTTTGTTTAGTACGTGACGAGCATCTTTAACCATAGCAACATTATTGTGACCGAGGTGATCGTGACTTACAAGCACCAGTTTGGCTGCCAGTTCCGGCAAAGGATAGCCTACACTTTCACCAAAAGGGTCTGTGATCAGGTTAATTCTCGGATCTTCTACAAAAAACATAGAATGCCCATAGTAGGTAACATTTACCTCTCCCATCTTTACCTGACCTCCTTTCGCCAGCAACCTTTCTAAAAAACTCCATCTTGAAGCTCCATGCTGTTTTTGCTCAAGGAGTTTTTTCACCTCCTCTTTATGAGGATTTCATTTAGAATTATTAAGCGATAATAAAAGCCGCCCTAAACTAGTGGCGGCGTCATCTGATTAGCCCGTGTGAAAATCATTAGCGGTTTATTTTCCATGCCTATTATAGTGAATCTAAGTATCCTTACCGCTTAACAATACTATTTGAATTTGTAAAAGAGCAATAACAGCTTCTTTCCACGAACAAGCTGTTCAATAGATACTCATTCATGCCAATTTTTGTAGGACTACTGGGAGCTTCGGTGATAAGCTGTCTGTGCTAAGGTTATTTCGGAAAAACTCAGTAAAAGAAATAGTGGAAGTAATGTTAGTGGTTGAAGAAAAAACAGGCATGAGAAGTGCATTCTCTGGAACATAATAAAACCAGGTTCCAACAGACCTTTCGCGTTTCCGTCAAAACCCTCTTTTCCGGGCAGCTGAACTCTGTCGTCCCTCAAGACGATTTTGCTCAGCTTCCGCTTGGCTCTTTGGGGGTTCTGAGCTGCATGGGTCCTATGCTTCCTGGCCTCGTTCCGGCTTTCAACCTTCACGCTGCCTTTCCACTGCGGCCCCTTACAACGATCCGGCTTAATGGGTTTTACCGTGTTAGATCCAGGTTTGAGCCTTTTTCTTTTGCGGTTATCCCCTTAGACCGGACCCGGACTGCTTTTCAGCCTCCCGGAACCTGGTAAACTTAATGCTATCATGTATATTGAAAAATGTCAATACTTTGACAACGAGAGGTTTTTGATAAATGTAGAAACCTCTTTTGCGATTAGTTCTGCCCGGTAATGATGCAGGTAGTGCCCGCAGTTAAGGTACTTGTATTTTCCGGACTTAGTTTTAAGGACATAATCTGTCAGGATTTCCCGCCAGCCCGGGGCGTCAACATCACTGCCTTCTGAAATGAAGAAGTACATAGGAGTTTCCGTTGGGATTCCTTCTTTCTGTACTTTTTGGGCATTGTTTTGCAGGCAGTCAATTTCATGCAGCATATTCATGGTATAAGCGCTTTTATAAAGCATGGCCATGTATTGCTTTTTATCTTCGCTACTGAGCTGGTCTGATTGCAGCAGGGGAAACATCTTTTCTGCATCAGCATCAGGCAT
>CAYWIY010000203.1:0-3420 GCA_964458455.1 uncultured Syntrophomonadaceae bacterium
GCCCTGTTTAACAGCACCGGATGGTCCTTGATCACATCTTCAAGAACATCCCATACTTCGGGGCGGACTTTTTCCACCATCCGCTTGGCGCTCTTGATATTGTGAGCTTCTCCGTCGCTGACCAGCCTCTTCATCACAAAGGGCTTGAACAGTTCCAGGGCCATTTCCTTGGGCAATCCGCACTGGTATAACTTGAGCTCAGGCCCGACCACAATTACGGAACGGCCCGAGTAATCGACCCTTTTACCGAGCAGGTTCTGCCGGAAACGGCCTTGCTTACCCTTAAGCATATCACTGAGTGACTTAAGCGGCCGGTTGCCGGGCCCGGTGACAGGCCTGCCGCGGCGCCCGTTATCGATCAAGGCATCAACCGCTTCCTGCAACATCCGTTTTTCGTTTCGGACAATAATATCGGGAGCGCCCAGGTCAAGCAGCCTCTTCAGGCGGTTATTACGGTTAATCACCCTTCGGTACAGGTCATTCAAGTCCGAGGTAGCAAATCTGCCGCCGTCAAGCTGAACCATCGGCCGCAGGTCGGGAGGAATAACCGGGATCCCGTCCAGGATCATCCAGGCCGGATCATTGCCCGACTGGCGGAAAGCCTCAACCACTTCCAGGCGCCTGATAGCCCGGACCTTCTTCTGCCCGCTGGAATTGAGCAGTTCTTCACGCAAGTCCTGGGCAATCTGCTCAAGATCAAGCCGCTTGAGTAGCTTTTTAATCGCTTCAGCGCCCATCTCGGCTTTAAAGCCTTTATTGCTCTTGAAGAGGGCCTGGTACTTGTCATAATACTCACGGTATTCTGCCTCGGTCAAAAGCTGCTTGTCGCTCAGGTAAGTTTCACCCGGATCGATTACCACGTAGGCGGCAAAATAAAGCACTCTTTCCAGGGATCGCGGCGACATATCGAGCAACAGCCCCATGCGGCTCGGGATACCCTTAAAATACCAGATGTGCGAAACAGGTGCAGCCAGTTCGATATGGCCCATCCGTTCACGCCGCACCTTGGCCCTGGTCACTTCAACCCCGCAGCGATCACAAACAATACCGCGATAGCGAACTCGCTTGTATTTGCCGCAGTGACATTCCCAGTCTTTTTGCGGCCCAAATATTTTTTCACAGAAGAGCCCTTCACGCTCAGGCTTCAGGGTCCGGTAATTAATTGTTTCGGGCTTTTTGACTTCACCTCTTGACCAGGCCCTGATCTGTTCTGAAGATGCCAACCCGACTTTCAAGGCATCAAAGTTATTAACGTCCAACAAAAAGATCTCTCCTTTCGCCAGGTTTTAACCTGCGCTACTAGTAGATGCTTTCTTCATCTTCTTCCAGCTCTTCCGATTCTTCGTCCTCTTCTTCGGAGCTTTTGTTTTGCTTGGAAGACTCAGGCTCCTGTTCATCGCTACTTTCATCTTCGTCTTCATCTTCTTCAAGCTGGTCTAAAGAAACTTCTTCAACATTTTCTTCCTGGAGGTCCAGGGGTATGGAAAGGTCTTCTTCACCTTCATCGCCCTGCTTTGAGGTAACCTCTTCCAGGCTTTCATCTTCCTCTTCTTGTTCTCCCTCTTCTTCTTCACCTTCGTCTTTCGTTTCTTTCTGGTAGATGAAACGATCCAGGTCGTCTTCATCTGATTCCATTCCTTCAATATTTACATCGAGGCGGCGGTAGTCGCTCTCGTCTTCGCCTTCCTTGATTTCAACTTCCCCGGTTTCTTCACTCAACACCTTCACATCGAGGGAGAGGCTCTGCAGTTCTTTAACCAGGACTTTAAACGATTCCGGCACGCCCGGTTCAGGGATATTTTCACCCTTGACGATAGCCTCGTAAGTTTTTACCCTTCCTACTACGTCGTCGGATTTGACGGTAAGGATTTCCTGGAGAGTGTAAGCAGAACCGTAGGCTTCTAGCGCCCATACTTCCATCTCTCCGAAACGCTGGCCGCCAAACTGGGCTTTACCGCCAAGCGGCTGCTGGGTTACCAGCGAATATGGCCCGGTTGAACGGGCGTGGATCTTATCGTCAACCAGGTGGGCCAGCTTAAGCATATACACATAACCTACCGTTATTTTCTCATCAAACGGTTCTCCTGTTCGTCCGTCATAAAGGGTGGTCTTGCCGTTTTCAGGCAGGCCGGATTCCCCGAAACATTCGAAAACATCCCCTTCGGAAGCACCGTCAAAAACCGGCGAAGCAATGCTAATACCGAGCGTGCTTGCCGCCCAGCCGAGGTGTGCTTCCAGGACCTGTCCGATATTCATACGCGACGGAACCCCCAGCGGGTTGAGAACTATATCGAGGGGGGAGCCGTCGGGAAGGAAAGGCATATCTTCCTCCGGCAAGATTCGGGCAATAACTCCCTTGTTTCCGTGCCGGCCGGCCATTTTATCCCCTTCGGAGATCTTGCGTTTCTGGGCCACGTAAACCCGGACCAGCTGGTTAACCCCGGGGGAAAGCTCATCTCCCTCTTCCCGGTTGAAAACCTTGACATCAACCACGATGCCCTGTTCGCCGTGCGGAATGCGCAGGGAGGTATCTCTCACTTCCCTGGCCTTTTCTCCAAAGATCGCCCGCAGGAGGCGTTCTTCTGCGGTCAATTCAGTCTCACCCTTGGGAGTGACCTTGCCAACCAGGATATCGCCGGCCCTGACTTCGGCCCCGATGCGGATAATGCCCCGGCCGTCAAGATCCTTCAAGGCTTCTTCGCCGACATTAGGAATATCGCGGGTAATTTCTTCCGGGCCCAGCTTGGTATCCCTGGCCTCGGATTCGTACTCTTCTATATGAATGGAAGTAAAAGTATCTTCCTTAACCAGCTTTTCACTGATCAAAATAGCGTCTTCGTAGTTGTAACCTTCCCAGGGCATAAAGGCAACCAGAACATTACGGCCGAGGGCCAGTTCGCCCATGTCGGTACAGGAACCGTCGGCTATGACTTCACCGGCCTTAACCTTTTGTCCTCGCCTGACAGTGGGGTGCTGGTTAACGCAGGTCCCCTGGTTGGAGCGCTTAAACTTCTGCAAGAAATAAGCATCGATCCGGCCGTCAAACCCGGGAATCCGATCTGTCTCAAAACGTTCCCTGGTCCGGCCGTTAATCCTGTAGTTCTTTTCATCACCATTATCGTCACGGCGGACATAAATCTCGTTGCTTGTAACCCGGACCACTTCACCGTCGGCCAGGCAAACTGCCACGGCGCCTGAATCTACTGCAGCCTTGCTTTCCAGCCCGGTCCCTACAAAAGGCGCTTCGGTCTGTAGCAAAGGAACCGCCTGGCGCTGCATGTTGGCGCCCATCAAAGCGCGGTTGGCGTCGTCGTTCTCCAAAAACGGGATCAGGGCGGTTGCCACACTGACCAGCTGCTTCGGAGAAACGTCCATAAAATCAACTTCGTTGGGATGGCGCATAACCGTGTCATAGTAGTA
>CAYWIY010000204.1:0-3344 GCA_964458455.1 uncultured Syntrophomonadaceae bacterium
CTGGTGGAGAGGTTTGGCATGAGCGGGTTGCTTTACGGTTACTTCTTTTACTGGGGATTTTGGTGTATTATTTTCCCTCTGTGGACAGTTGGATGGGAAGGGTTTAAAAAGATGTTTTCAGCCCCTGGGAAACCCATTGCTAAGTTCGACTGGCTACTGCTTGCCCTGCCGGTAATCATATATGCTGGATTTCGCCTGCCCGAAGTCTGGCCGCAGATAACCTTAACTTTGGTATTGCTTTCGGTGCCGGTGTCCCTGGTAAACGGCACTTTAGAAGAACTGCTCTGGAGGGGGACATATATTACCGCATTCCCCGAAAACCGCTTCCTCGGCTTCTTGTTCCCGAGTGTTGCTTTTGGAGTATGGCATGCTGCTCCATATGCTGCGGTTTTTGGGTTTGATGCAGCCTTAATAGCGGGAGTTGTGGGGGGCGGATTCTTTGGTTTCTGCTGGGGCTGGGTAGCCTGGAAAACAGGCTCAATCAGGCTGGCTGCAATCTCGCATGTATTGGCAAACTTCGTGTCCATAGCTGCCCTGAATTTTTTGGGGTAGCCTGTGTCACACAAGCACAACCACACAAGGGGACGGTTCCTCTGTGTTTAAAGAGTAATGAAAATACTGATTTAAAATTTTTCAAAGTATGACTCAGAAGAACTGTCCCCCTTCGGGGGGATATTTTAATCAGTCGTATTTATTATAGCTGCAAAAAAGATATCCTCAGATCTCAAAATGTTCTTGAACTGCTTCCAATTGAGCCAGATATTCCAATCAAAAACCCAAAATCATAGCTGATGCCCTTTAGGCAAAATTGTTATATATTATCAGGGAGATGCAACAATCAACTTAAATATGCCCCATTTGAGGTTTTCCATCTCCTCTATTTTAAGCCCAGCTGTATTGATATTTTCAACCGTTTTTCGATTTATGTTGTTTCCGATAATGTAAGTAAAAAGTGGATTAAATAGATCCATCATCAGCCCGATCACGAAGTTCTCACTACGCATATGCTCTAACAGGATAATCTTTCCATCTTTTTTACTTACCCTGCGTATTTCTTTTAATCCAAGGACTGGATCAGGAACTGAACAAAATACGCAGGTTGCCAAAACGGTATCAAAACTGCAATCAGCAAATGTGAGAGCCTGGACATCCATCTGTATAAGATTAACCTGAATTTCTAATCTATCAGCCTGGAGCCTGGCTATTTGCAGCATCCTCGGGCTAAAATCTATAGCAGTTACATTGCAGTCATGCGCATACAGCGGTAAATTAGCTCCCGTCCCTACACCAACTTCAAGGACATCTCCTGAAGCAAGGCTTACTGCTTTCTCCCGCATCCAAAAAGGTGTGCTTAGCTTATCTATATAATTATAAACAGGAGCGATGCGATCATATCTTTTAAGGGTTTTCTCAGTCAAGGACCTTTTACTTTCTTCCATCACACTACCTCGCTTCTCTCCTGATTCCAGCCTGGTTTAAGCCAGCTACAATATTAGTCAACTTAAATCCTAACCAGAGCCATGACAAACATAAAACCTCCTCTTTAATCAACGATAATACTATTAAAACTATATAGATTATATATTATCTTCATGGCTAATACAATCCGCAGGCAGTTTTTATCAGCCGCAAAAATATAGTATTCCGCTTGACTTACTATGTTATTATGGTGATAAGGGAATCGATTAATGCAGAAGTGGAGGGGTAACTTGTTAAAAACATCAAGAATTATCATACTGGCCTTGGCTGGACTTGCAGTTTTATCCATATTGCTAACTTACTATCCGGAACTGTTCGGGATCTCCAGAGAAGAACATGTAGCGGAAGAAGCTGAAATCATTGCAGATGACAACGGTGACAGCCAGGTGGTAGAAAAAGATGCCGCGCCCGACCAGGAAGAAGCAGTTGAACAAGAGGAAGCGGATGATACTGAAGCTACAGAACCGGCAGGAAATGATGAATTTATTATAACCGGCAACCCTTACCAGGCTTATAACGAAGCACTGGAACAAGGCAGGCCGATGATGATTGAGTTTTATGCTGATTGGTGAAGTGCCTGTGTGATGATGG
The DNA here is from genome assembly GCA_964458455.1 of uncultured Syntrophomonadaceae bacterium. Lineage (GTDB taxonomy): Bacteria > Bacillota > Dethiobacteria > DTU022 > DTU022 > B1SED10-74M. The sequence continues at coordinate 2,071 of CAYWIY010000204.1, forward strand.
AGCCCGTGGTTATGGCTCTAAAAGAACAGTATGCTGGAGAAGTCGAATTTATTATTGCAGACATTGACACTAATGAAGCTAAACAACTACTAGAACAGGAAAAATTCGAAGCCCCCTACATACCTTATTTTTATTTCCTGGATAATGAAGGTGAAGTTGTTTTTTCAGAAGCAGGTATTTTCAACTTCGAGGAAATGCAGGAAATTATCGAACAAATAATAGCAGAGTGAGTTCCATCACTTATCTCCCCTGGCCGAGAGACCAAAAAAGTACAGGAGTTCCTCGGCTCTATTTTCTGCAACAGCCCTTTTAATGCCGTAATAACCGGCGTAAATGAAGCAGGTTTCCCGTGGGTGTAGCACAGGGACTGTAGCACAGGGACGGAGTTCCTGCTACAGTGTTATGCCTTGCATATCTTTAGCAGGCACCCCCTCTCCCAACTATACATTCTCCGATACAAAGCATTTTTCCTTTATAGCTACGAGCCAACCTCTTCGATCATGCCGTACAATATATCGAAAACCTGCTCTCTTACCTCTACCGGCGCCTTTTCGACAAACCGGGCTTCCCTGGCCACCAAATCGAGAGACTTGACCTGCTCGCACATCACGAAGCCCCTGGTTTTAATGCCGGTACCAAGGTCTACATGTAAAGGAAAACCCCTTTTTGTTTGAGTAATCGGACAAACCAGGGCCAGGCTGGTTAATTTATTAAAAACCCGGTTGCTTACTACCAGGGCCGGTCGCTGTCCTTTTTGTTCATGACCTGATTGTGGATTAAAGTTTAATAAAATAATGTCTCCCTGTACAGGGGTATAGTTTGCTACCATACTTCATCTCCCTCAGGCTGACCGGTGTCCCACTCACCCGGCCTGTAACAACCATTGTATTTGGCTACCCTGTCTTCCAGCTTTAGATGTTTCTTCTCGGGAGCTATTACAATGTTGCCATCATGGACATAAAGTTCGACCCGGTCATTTTCTTTAATACCTGCTTCCTCCACAATATGTTTGGGCAACCGAACAGCCTTGCTATTACCCCACTTCTGCACCTTCGTGTACATTGCCATCACCTCAGAGTTAAGTATATACAATGTTTATACATTTGGCAAGTTCTTCAAGGCTGATACACGGCACATCGCTTTTTTTGAAGCCGGGGAACTGGAAGCAAGCGAATGGTTCAAAAGCTATCTTAAGGGTAAAAGAAGAGATCTATGCTAGCTTTAACGAAGCCCTGATGGCGGTTCAAGAAAGACCTGCACCCGATTGGGATCGT
>CAYWIY010000205.1:0-3330 GCA_964458455.1 uncultured Syntrophomonadaceae bacterium
CTGTTTTTCCCTTCGCATTTCCCGGAACATATTTTTCTCCTCCTATCGCCGCTTCAATGATTAAGTGTACTGGTCTAATAATATCATAATGGATTTGAAATAATTTAGTGTTCCGGCCAGCACAGAAAAAACAAGAGCCGGCATACTGCTTTTTCAAGCTTAAGGTCACAGGCATTAAGCTAAAATTCTTTGCCAACATTATCGTTTTATCCCCCTTTACAGGGTTAAGTATTTTTGGTATCCTCTCTGTAAGTAAGTGCTCACTCGCACCTGTTTTTATTAGCAGCGCTGAGCAAATCGATCTGAGTAAACAGGGGATATGATATTTTGCAAACCAAACTGCCCAGGCGTTCAGTCATCCCGGCAGTCTAATAAAAAGATTTACAGGAGGTAGGGATCATGGAAAAACCCTCTGGCACCAAGGAAAAGATAGTAGAAACGGCACGCAGCCTTTTTGCGGAAAAAGGTTACAAAGGGACTACTACGGCTGAGATAGCCCGGGAAGCCGGATTCTCCGAAGGAACAATATACCGTCATTTTAACAGCAAGAAAGATTTACTCATGGAATGCGTTGTCCCGGTGATGCAGAAAATTGTCGATACCACTGAAAGTTATCTTGATCATTACCCTGCAAAGGAAAAAGATTTAAAGTCATTATTTATTAAGATGCTGGAAATGAGGCTGCATTTATTCCAGGAAAATTACCAGACATTTCGTATCATTTTCGGTGAACTACTTTTTTCCAAAGAGATGCTTAACCTCTACATGGAATTTATCCTCAACCAAAACGAAAAACTTGCCGGCATTATTTCGCAGGTTGAAAACTTAGATGAGATAAAACGCACCAGGAATTACATGCTCTTTGGAATGGGCCAGGTCCTGTCGATATGGATGTATTTGAACTTTATGAAATGGAGCAAAGAAGACGGGATGGAGTTCTCTCATGAAATGTTAAATATTTCTGAGGAAACCTTCCTGCCTGATATGGCCGACTACTTGTTATACGGTATTGCGGGCGTTTCAGAAGAGGAGGCAATCAAGTTCACACACGGGGAGGGGTAGATAGATGGAAGAACTGATCGTTGCCAAAAATTTAAAGAAAAGCTACCAGATGGGGGAAGTAACAGTTTGGGCCTTAAAGGGGGTGGAGTGCCAGCTTTATTCCGGTGAACTGGTAGTAGTGCTGGGGCAAAGCGGCTCGGGCAAGAGCACCCTGCTTAACATCGTTGGAGGTATGGACCAGGCCAGTGATGGCGAGCTATACCTGGGGGAACAAGCCCTGCACCTTTCAAACGAAGTAGAGCTAACCCGCTACCGCCGCAACCAGGTGGGCTTTATTTTTCAATTCTATAACTTAATGCCCAACCTGACCGCTTATGAAAACGTGGAACTATCGACCCAGATTGCCCGTGACCCCCTGGATGCAGGGGAACTTTTAGAGCAGGTTGGTTTGAGCGATCGAAAAGGGCACTTTCCTTCCCAGCTGTCGGGCGGTGAGCAGCAGCGGGTGGCAATAGCCCGGGCCCTGGCCAAGAACCCCATGCTGATGCTGTGCGATGAACCCACCGGGGCCCTGGACCTGCCAACGGGCAGGCAAATCCTCAGGCAGCTGCGAAATTTCTGCCAGCAATACAACAAAACGGTGGTTATCGTCACCCACAATAACAACATCAGCGCTATGGCTGACCGGGTGATTTATTTAAAAGACGGCATGGTGGAATGGATTAAAGAAAACAAAGAACCCCTTCCTCCGGAGGAGGTGAGCTGGTAGTGCTCTGGAGAAAAATGTTCCGGGATATCTGGGGCAGCAAGGGATCATACCTGGCCTGCCTGGTCCTGGTTATTATGGGCCTGCTCCTTTTTACGGCCTTTTCCATTGCCAGCGATAACCTGAGCCTGTCCCAGCAAGATTTCTACGAAGACCAAAACTTTGCCCACGGGTTTGCCGAAATTATGTCCATGCCTTACAGGGACGTGGAAAGATTAAGCGAGGTTGAGGGGATAGACCAGGTTAGCGGCCGGGTCAAAAGACAGGTCAGGGTGACCAGGCCGGAAGGAGATGTAGGAGTCTACCTGGAGCTTGTTTCCATGGACTTAGAAGATCCAGAACGGGTGAACAATGCCATGCTGCTCGAGGGCTCGCAGTTGAGGTCTGGCGAGTTTGAAATATGGATTGATAACCAGTTTTATGATACTTACCGGTTGGAACAGGGCTACCAGGTGGAAATTATTGCAGGAGAAAGAGCCAGGGAGCTCACAATTGAAGGGGTGGCCATGAGCCCTGAGTTTACCTATCCCTTGAGAACAGAAGGTGAATTTTTCCCCAACCCGGAGCAATACGGCATTGCTTTTATTTCTAGAGAAACGATGTGGAACCTTTTTCCCGACCTTCGGGAGCGGGTTAACAATGTCGTTTTTACCATGGAACCGGGCGCAAATTTTGACGATGTTAAAAACAGGCTGGAGCCGGAACTGGAGCCATACGGGCTGGTTAATCTATATCCGAGGGAAGATCAAACCAGCCATTTAATGCTTACTGAAGAAGTGGACCAGATCGATAGAATGTCTACCGCTTTACCATTGATGTTTTTACTTGTAGCCGCTTTAATTATTTACAATATGCTAAAGCGCCTGGTAGAGCAGCAAAGAGGGCAGATCGGTATACTGAAGGCCTTTGGTTACAGCAACCGGGAAATAACCCTGCATTATATGGCCTACGCCTTGACTGTCGGTTTTGTCGGCGGCCTGCTGGGAGGGTTGATCGGAATTTACCTGGCCAATCCCTTAACCTGGCTGCTTCTTGAATTTTTCCATGTTCCGGAAACATATGAAGGTTTTTCGCTATATTACTTATTGTTGGGGCTCTTGATTTCTCTTGCAATATTCCTGGTGGCCGGTTACCAGGGCTGCAAGTATGCTTTAAAACTAAAACCGGCCGAGGCAATGCGGCCTCCCGCTCCTGTTTCCGGAAAGAAAACCCTGCTTGAAAAAATATACTTGTTTTCAGAAATGCTCACCATCCAGGGCAAAATGGCAGTCAGGAACCTGGCCCGCAACCGCAGCAGGACCGCTTTTTTATTCCTGGGTATGACCCTCAGTTGCGCCGTTGTGATCGTAACCTGGTCGCTTAATGACATAATTGACAAGCTGGTATTTTACCAGTACGAGGAAGTGGAAGTTCATGATGCCAGGGTGGTTTTGGCCGACCCTGCAGCTCAAGCACCGGTGCTCAGGGAACTAGCCGGGTATGAAGAGGTCGCCCTGGTGGAACCTCTGGCAGAAGTGCCGGTAAAATTGTCCCATGCCTGGCGAGAAGAGAATGTCCTGGTG
>CAYWIY010000206.1:0-3323 GCA_964458455.1 uncultured Syntrophomonadaceae bacterium
AGGAAATTCTAGTAGTGATACTAGAAGCTCGTGGCTTTAGCCATGAGAGGTTCACGAATCATATTACACCTTATTATAATAGTAACACTACGGCTCAGCAGTTATACAGGGAGTTATGTAGTAACGTTGCCGAAAAATCTGCAAATATATTTAATAGAAACATTAATCAATTATTTAGCACCAGTGGAGGAAGAAATAGCATAAAGAATTTTTGTGAAAACTGCTTTAGGATAAACTCTACCCAGTATATTTTAGCTGGAATGGATTGTAGGCAGCAGTTTGCTGTAGAGGTCCCGAATTCCACTACGTGGAATGATAGTTATGATATTAAGGGCATAGAAGCTTCGCCAAGATTGGAGAAGGGGCAGCCTGAAGTTGGTATTATTATAACCCTGAAAAGTAAAAATGGTGATATATACAACTTTACTTTTAGAATAGAAATTAGATGGTCTCATGGTAAACTTTGCGGAAACCCGGAGGGTAAGCTATATAAAGAGTTTGCTTACAGGAATTTACCATGGGTAAGTGATATTTTAAGGTGACAACACAGTGTATTAACTTATTAACTTATTTAAAAATGGCAAATAAAGTTTTTTATACTTGCGCCGATTACAATAATTAGTAATAGTATTAATATCAAAAGGTTAAAATGCCTGCATTTTATTTTCCATAAGAAGGAAGATATATTAAAATATCGAAAATATTACCTATTGTTGATTTTATACAGGAGGGTTACTTCATGGAACCCGGAAATTACAAACACAGATTATTAATCGAAAAACTGCCCGATGCCTTTACCTATAAACAGATTATCAATTTTAAAGCATCCCTTGAGAGCTCTAAAGATGCTGTAGGCATGTCAACACCCCAAGGTCGCCATTATTACCAAAATAAAGCCTTTAGTGAATTATTTGGAGCTGTAGGAGAAAGGCCAGCGGAAACTTTATTTGTTAATAAAAAGACCGGTGAAGAGGTTTTTCGAACAATTATGTCTGGAAAAGAGTGGGTAGGCGAAGTGAAGATGTATGCAAAAGACGGACAGGTGCTGGACATTCATCTGCGGGCATTTGCAAATAAGGAGGATAACGGAAATATCACCGGACTCATAGGAATTCATACCGACATTACCAAAGGTAAAAGGGCAGAAAATGAGCTGCGAAAAAGTGAAGAAAAATATCGTCTACTATCTGAAAATGCCAGCGATGTTATTTGGACCACCGATCTGGACTTGAATTATACATATGTAAGCCCATCAGTGGAGCGCATAAGCGGTTATACTGTAGAAGAAATTATGTCATTAAGTGTCCATGATATATTAACACCTTCTTCCCTAAAGAAAGTCCTTCGGGTTATTAAAAATGAAATGGAACTGGAAGCATCGGGTAAAGCCAATCCGAACAGAACAACAACCGTGGAATTTGAACAATACCGAAAAGATGGTTCAGCTGCTTGGGTTGAAGTTAATGCTTCTTTTTTGCGCGACCAGGATGGTTCTTCCTACGGAATATTGGGCATAACACGAGATATTAGTGACCGTAAAAAAGTGGAAGAAGCTCTTAAGGCTTCCGAAGAACGTTACCGCCTTCTGGTTGAAAATATTGGGGATCTCATTTTTAGCGTTACAGATAAGGGGGTATTTACCTACGTTTCCCCGAACTGCGAAGCCATCCTTGGTTACAAAGCGGGGGAATTTATAGACAAGAGTTTTTGTGAATTTGTTCATCCTGATGATATAGGTATCATTTACTCAAAACTGCAAGAAGTAATAGAAAAATACAGGGAATCCTCCGGTAAATATATAGAACAGATGACAGTTGAATATCGAGCCAGACATAAAAGCGGTCATTGGAGATGGATTTCTGCCAAAAATACTATATTAAAAGCCAAAACAAATGGCTATGAGATGGTTTCTGTGGCAAGAGATATTACAGAGAAAAAAGAAAATGAAATAGCCCTGCTCGAGAGCGAAGCGAAGCACCGCCGCCTCTTTGAGACTATGGCCCAGGGAATCATCTACCAGGCTGCAGACAAGAACATCATTTCCGTTAATCCAGCGGGAGAAAGATTATTAGGGTTAACCCGGGAGCAGATGCAGGGGAAAACCTCCATGGACCCATGCTGGCATATGATCGAAGAGGACGGCACATTTGTTCCCGGAACGGAACACCCGACCATGATCGCCCTGCGAACAGGCAAAAAAGTTGGCCCGGTGACAAAAGGAATCTATCATTCAGAAAAAAATGATTATGTCTGGCTGAATATTGTGGCCATTCCACTATTTCAGCCAGGAGAAACTGAGCCTTTTCAGGTATATGCAACCTTTGAAGATATCACCGGGCGCAAGCAGGCAGAAAAGAATCTAAAAAAGATATTAAACGAACATGAAACAGTATTCCAGGGAACACAAGATGCCATGTTCCTTATAAAAGTAATAGATTCAAACACCTTCAAGTATATTCGAAACAACCAAACCCATGCAAAATTAACGGGGCTAACAGTTGAGTTTATAGAGAATAAGAGTCCCCAGGAATTGGTAGGAGATGAACTGGGGGATAAAATTGCTGCAAATTACAGGCGTTGTGTAAGTGCTTCAATGCCTATATATTATGAGGAGACACTGAATTTAAACGGTGTATCAAAAATTTGGAATACAACCCTGACTCCTATTTTCCATGAAAATAAAATCCCTTATATAGTAGGCTCCAGTCAGGATATCACAGATCGCAAGAAGGCGGAGGAAGCCCTTAAGCAAAGTTATCAGTTTGAAAAAATGGTATCAGAAATATCTTCTAAATTTGTAACCCTTCCTTCGGAAGAAATAGATGAAGGGATTAATTACTTGCTTAAACGAGCCGGCGAATTCTTTCAAGTAGACCGCAGTTATGTTTTCAAATTTCATTCAGACGAACAGTTTATGAGCAAAACCCATGAATGGCATACCGAAGGTATAGAACCGTACATGGAAAAAATGCAAAACCAGCCAATAGAAAGCTTTCCCTGGTGGGGTGGACAGATTAGAAGTCACGATTATATTTATATACCCGATGTGACTAAACTGCCGCCAGAGGCAGAGAAAGAAAGGGAAGAGTTTCAGTGCCAGGATATTAAATCCCTAATAAATGTACCGCTGTGCAGCACAAATAGGCTTATGGGTTTTTTCGGTTTTGACTCAATAAAAGAAAATAAGAAATGGACAATGGAAAAAATTTCTCTCTTGAAAGTTATTGCCAATATACTAGTAAGTGCCTTCGAAAAAAATGAAGCAGAAGAAAAAATTCGCCACATGAGTTTCCACGACAATCTCACCGGCCTTTATAACCGTC
>CAYWIY010000207.1:0-3293 GCA_964458455.1 uncultured Syntrophomonadaceae bacterium
ACCCGCACCTGTAATGAGGCGTCCCGGTATGCATCGTCCAGGGTAGAAAGGATATGAAAGTCGCGGATGCAAAAGCCGGGCCCGGCTACAAGGTGGACGGGGCGGAAAATGCCAGAAAGCCGCCACATATCCTGGTCTTCCAGGTAACTGCCGTCTGAGTACTTGTAGACTTCCACGGCCGCCGTGTTGGTGCCCTCTTCCAAATGCTCCGTGATCCGGAATTCGGCCGGGTTCATGGAGCCCTGGCTGTAACCGGCAAACTTGCCGTTTATCCAGAGGTAAAAGGCAGATTTTACACCCCCGAAACGGATGAATACTTCCCGGCCCTGCCAGCCGGCGGGTACTTCAAAATCCCGCCGGTAGGAACCGACGGGGTTGTCTTTTTTATCTATAGCCGGGATTCTTTTCTTGTTGATGCTGCCGGTATAACCGAAGTTGCGGTATACAGGGGTTCCGTAACCTTCGATCTCCATGTTGGAGGGGACCTGTATTTCATTCCAGTCTGAAGTATCATAACCGGGCTGGAAAAAGGCGTCGGGGCGGTTGGCGGGGTTGGGCGACCACCTGAATTTCCACCTCCCGCTTAAATCCAGGCGGTAGGGGCTGTCTTTACCTGCAAGGGCCGTTTCCGGATCGGGGTAGGAAGCAGCCTCGAAACGGGGCGGTTCCTTGTTGATCCCGGTTACCTCCGGGTTTTCCCACCAGGGCTTTTCTGCTTTCATCGGTCCCTCCCTGTTTATCGTCTGAAATAGGCCAGGTGTTCACCGTGGGCCTGCCACAGCTCGCCGGCCAGGGCATTGATCTGGTCTAAGCTCAATACTGCCGAGGCCAGCGGGTCCAGGCGGCAGGCATGATAGGCGTATTCCGGTTTCTTTTCCAGGACCGCTTTTACGGTAAGCTCCTGGATATTGATCTGGTTCCTGTTGAGGGCGGCAAGCTGCGGGGGCAATTCACCCACGTGGACCGGCTGAATGCCGTTTTTATCCACCAGGCAGGGCACTTCCACGCAGCAGCCCGGGGGCAGGTTTGTGATCAGCCCCTTGTTTTCGACATTGCCGTAGATGCAGGCCGGCCGGTTGGTCTCCATAGCCTCGATGATCGGGGCGGCATATTCGAAGGTGCGGAAGTGGTTCGGGACTTCTTTTTTGCCTGCGGCAATTTCCCGGTTTCTTTCAAATTCTTCTTCCTGTTCTTCGCAGCGCCTGATATATTCATTGACCGGGATCTTTAGTTTTTCGATCAGTTCTTCCCGGGGCAGAAAGTAGGGCACGTATTCGGCCATGTGCTCGCTCGATTCGGAGACAAAATAGCCGAACTGGTTCATGATTTCAAAGCGGACCCGGTCTGAATTATAGACCTGGGGATCCTGCATTTTTTCGAACAAGAGAGGGTAGGCGTCTTCTTCCCCAAAGGCCAGCTCCAGGAACCAGCAGATGTGGTTGATCCCGGCCGCCCGGTAGCGAAGCTCAGGGAAGGGTATCTCCATGTAGTTGGCCAGCATGGCCGCTGTAAGCTGGATGCTGTGGCACAGGCCCACCACTGCGACCGGGCTGGAGCGGTAAGCAGCCCAGATGTTCATGGCCATGGGGTTGGAGTAGTTGATCAAAAGGGCCCGGGGACAATGTTTCTCCATTTCCCGGCAGATTTTTAAAACTTCCGGGATGGTGCGCAGAGCCCGGAAGATCCCGCCGATCCCGTGGGTGTCGGCAATAGTCTGCTTCAGCCCGTACTTAGCCGGGATTTGAAAGTCTTTCAGGGTGGCCTCAAAACCACCCACCTGGATCATATTGATGACGTAATCGGCATCTTTCAGGGCTTCGCTTAAATTAAGGGTTGCTGTTACCGGCGATGCGGAACCTTCCTTTTGCAGCCGCCTGCGGGCATATCCTTCTGAAACTTTTAAGTGATCCGGGTCAATATCCATCAGGGAAATGGAAAGGTTGTCCTTGAGCTCCGGGTAGGTAAGCAGATCCCCCAGGATGTTGTTGGCAAAGACAACGCTGCCTGCGCCGATCAGGGCTACTTTTGGCATTGGCCTAAACTCCTGCATGAAAGTTTTTTGCTGACCCTAACAACTTGCAATTATCTTACCATAAGAGGAAATAAAAAGTCGACCGAAAGCACAGGGTCGGCCTGGCTTGGCATATGATCAAGGAAATTTAATCAAGTGCAGTTTCACTACTCCTGCCTTTTTTTATGGGTTCTATATCCTGGTGCTCTCTATTATTATCGGGGTGAACAGACCGGATAAGTTCTGCTACTTGCTTGTAGTTTTCCGGCAAGCAGACCAGCATCATGATCGGACGCCAGTTGTTCCTGATAATGATCATATGGTTGCTACTATCATATGCTATAGAGTTTGCCTCGTTCCAGGAAATAAACTCTTTTTCTCGGGCGGCAGCCAGAATTCCGGCCCCGGCAGCCTGCAAGCTGCCTCCGAGTATACCTGACAATACTGACAGACGGATCCCGGTTACTGCTCTTTTATCGATAGTTTCCCAGAGCGCTCCTTTGTGGTTTACAGTAAACTTCACACGAATGCGGTTACGAAAATATAGCAGGGATACCAGAAGCAGGAGTAGAAAAAGTCCAAAGGAGGTTATCAACGAAACAAGAAGCATGGGAGGAATGCCAGTGTAGTCTCCACTAACAGCAAGAATTACTGTAAGCAGCACGGCCATAAACAGCCCGGCCCCAATCGAAACCAGGGCCAACTGCTTGAAGATCAGCGGGTTGGTTATAATTGATATATCTTTTTCCCAGATCTGGGATTGAAACTTATTGGTGTTCATAAATATTATTTCTTCAGTTGTTAATATTTATCCTGCCGGTACTAAAAAAGCGAGTGGTCAGAATTGCCCGTTTTGTTTATAATAGGCCATAAGAGGGGTGAAGCAGAATGGATAGATCAAATGATCCCCAGTTTGAAAACGATGAAAGGACCGAAGAAAATATGGCCCGATACCACGATAGGCGAAGCTACAGGGAAGAAGGAGAAGGGAAGAAAAGGTGGTTGCTTCCCCTTACGGTACTAGTGATCATAATAGCTGCTGCAGGTGCGTTCCTTTATGTTGCCAGCCGCAGCGAACTCTGGTTTTTCCAGGACTTAATGGCGGTCATATCTCCGGAAGAAGAGGAAATACAAGTAATCATGCCGGCGGCGCTTTTTGCCGGGCAGGATGTTGACGAGATAGCAGCCCGGGCTATAGAAGAACAGGGTGTAAATGAAATTGTACCGATTGAAGACGATATGCTGGTTTACAACATGTCCCCTGCAGTAAAAGAGAGTTTGC
>CAYWIY010000208.1:0-3261 GCA_964458455.1 uncultured Syntrophomonadaceae bacterium
TGCGCGAAAGAAATCTTTACCACGATTATACCCTGCAGGAGTTGCTCGATGAGCTCGATATCATTGAGCGTTTTGAGCACCCTGGGAAAAAACACCATCTGGGCGAAGTGACTAAAAAACAGCTCGAGCTTTACCGGTTGCTCGAGGTGGAGCCGCCGGCATAGGTATAAAATCCCGGGAATTCAGGTTAAAAGCATAAATGGAAAAGAAGCCCTCTTGACGCCGTACATTCACACTGTTGATTGTCCGCTATTTTAGGCTTATTATATATATGTTGCAGAAGGAGTGGCTTAAAACGTGGAACTAATCGGAGTCGTTGTTGCACTAGTCGTTATTATTGTTATGACCCAGAGAGGTTTTGAGCTGTACCTATCTATCTTTGCCGGTACAGCCATTGTGGTTGTTTTTAACCGGTTCCCCCTTGAAGAGATTGCCTCTATTACATACCAGGCCCTGCGCAGCCCAACCCTGATTACCCTCACCTTGATTGTCATTACGTTGACTGCATTTGGCAATCTCCTGAAAGAAACCGGTAATTTAAAAAAAATAATGCTTTCCCTGTCTTCCCTGATCAAGGATCTTCGTTACCAGATGGTGCTCCTGCCCCTTCTTATTGGGCTGATCACCTTTCCCGGTGGAGCGGTTTTTTCCGCCCCCCTGGTGGAAGAAGCAGGAAAAGGTATGCGCCTGGGCCGCAACAGGATGGCAGTGGCAAATATTGCCTTTCGCCATATTCAATACCTTGTCTATCCCCTGTACCCGGGGTTGCTTTTTCTGGTCGAGGTTTCCCCCTACAGCCTGTATGATTATATCTATTTTAACCTGCCCCTTTTTGTAGTATTCTTTCTACTTATTTTTAAACTTGCCTTTCGTGGTGTAACTAACACAAGGCAGGTGGAAGTGGATTTGGCTAAAGGGGATCTGAAAGAGAATTCATTTTCGAAAGACCTGTTCGAATTGATGTACAGCCTGGCTCCCCTGATTGTGATTATCCTGCTTTTAATGATTTTCCAGCTGTATTATCCCCTGGCTATCTTAATCGGCATTGTGGCAGCCTTTTTCTCATATTATCCCAGGAAAAGCTCGGTTTGGAAAACGGCAAAGGTGAGATTTAATTACCTGCTGAGAGGTATAAACTGGCCGATGGCCCTGGCCATTGTAGCTGTTTTGATCTTCAAAGACTTCCTGGATCACAGTGAAGTGATCGACGAGATAATGCACTACATGCTTGGAAACGGGCTGCCTTTGCTGGCCCTGGTTGTTTTAATTCCTTACCTTTCCGGGATAATTATGGGTAACCCTTATGCCGCCATAGGCATTTGTGTTTCCCTTTTCATGCCCATAATACCTGAGGCGCCGCAAGGGTTATACTATATGGCCCTGATCTTCATCAGCTCCCTGGCTGGATATTTCGGTTCGCCACTGCACATGTGCACATTGCTTACTGTAGAATACTACAAAGCTTCTTTGCCCGCTGTTCTGAAAGATGTTAATATTCTAGGAGCAGCCCAGATGCTCCTGGGTGTTGCCAGTTACCTAATCTGGCAGTACTTGTTGTAGTTTTTCTTTCAACTGTTTTAATCTGAACCAGCTGAAGTTTTCGGAGCGCTGAGTCTGGATAGGAGTAACATATTATGCCTGGACCCGGTGAGCAATTGAATGCAAATATAATGCATAATCCTGTTGAGGGGGGACCTGTGAAAAAGAGGTTAATTCATAAATTGCCGCCTCACTTCCCGGCTGTCTTGATGCTGGGCATCGTTTCCCAGCTTGGCCAGGTGTTGCTGCTGCGTGAATTGTTAATGGTTTTTCACGGTAATGAGCTTTCCATAGGGTTGATCCTGGCTGCCTGGATGATCTGGGTAGGGGCGGGCAGCCGCCTGGGCGCGGTGCTTGTTGAAAAGGTTTCTCAGCCCCTTTCAACGCTCACGGTTAGTTCAGGGGGGATTTTAGTTCTTTTACCCCTGAGTATCGCGGCTATCAGGATGCTGCGGGGTTTTTTCGATATTCCACCCGGTGCATACCTGTCCCTGGTTGACATGACTGTCTCCTGTTTTTTGGTCATGGCTCCGGTTTGCCTGTTACTGGGAGCGCAGTTTGTTTTTCTTGCCAGGGTGTGGCGAGAAAGTGACCTGGCGGAAGATACATCAGGAGCAGGAAAGACCTATATCGGAGAAGCAGCTGGAAATATGCTGGGCGGTATTATATTTACCTTTGTTCTTGTCCACTATCTCAATGCCTTCCAAACGGCGGTGTTGGCCGGGTTTTTGATGCTGGGTGCGTTGGGGATTATTCTTTTTTCAACAACTGCCCGGAACCTGGTTTCTGCCCGCCTGCGCCTGGTTTCACTAATCCTGCTGGGTTTGGCCGTCATAGTTTTTCCGTTCCTGGAGGATATTGATCAGCGGGCTTACCAGCTCCAGTGGAATTATTTTACTCCCGACCACGAACTGGTGGATACCCGGCAATCGGAACATGGCACTATCATGGTGGTTCAACGCCAGAACCAGTTCACTTTTTACCAGAGCGGTCACCTGGTTTTCAGCACTGCCGGTCCCGAAGCTGCTGCTCCCGGTATGGAAGAGCAGGAAGCGGTGGAATTTGCCCACCTGGCTATGGTCCAGCACCGCCAGCCGGAGCGGGTGCTTTTAATCGGCGGCGGCTTGAGAGGCGTACTGAGTGAAATAGCCAAACACCCGGTGGAAGAGGTTGATTATATTGAACTTGACGAAGCGCTGACTGAGACAGCCCGCCCTTATGTTTCCGAGGCCACGCTGGAAACACTTAAGGATCCACGAATCAACCTGATCCATGCAGATGGCCGTTTATTTGTTAAAACGGCCGAGGAAAAATACGATTTAATTATTGTAGATGTTCCTGATCCGGCTACGGCCGTATTAAATCGTTTTTATACGAAAGAGTTCTTCAGTGAAGCCGAGGATTTACTTTATGAGGACGGAGCGCTGGTCACAGGAGCCCTTTCTACTCCCGACCTGCGGGGAACTGTAATCGCAAATCGCAACACCACTATTTACCATACTCTAAAAGACGTTTTTACCAGGGTTTTGCCTGCCGGCGACCGGTTCATGTTTTACTTTGCTGCCAATGAACCCGGCCAGGTATCCCTTGATATTAGTACCCTTGAGGAAAGGTTCCTGGAGCGGGGTATTGAAACCGAAGATTTTTCGCCCCATCATTACCGGGTCATGCTGGAAGAAAGCCAGCTCAGGCGGGTAAACTGGGTGGTGCGCAACCACGGGC
>CAYWIY010000209.1:0-3253 GCA_964458455.1 uncultured Syntrophomonadaceae bacterium
TGAAGAAACTGCTGATCATGATCTGGAAGTGGGAGAAGATAGAGCAGAGGATAAGGAAGAAAAGAAAGAGAAGGAAGAGGAGAAAAATGATATTGACCCCGAGGAGGATGCCAAAATGATCCCCCGCAGGACACTGGGTAAAACCGGTTATGCTGTTTCTTTATTCAGCCTGGGCGGTGAAGCAACCGTAGAACAGGCAGGACGAGTTGAAGAAGCTGAAGCAATCATCAACCGGGCCATTGACAGTGGTGTAAACTACATTGATACTGCCCCGACTTATGGTGGGGGCGGCAGTGAAAACAATATTGGCCGGGTGATGGACTACCGCCGCAATGAGGTTTTTCTGGCTACCAAGACTGGCGACCGCAGCTATGACGGCACCATGCGTTTGATTGAACAGAGCCTGGACCGCCTGCGCACCGACCATATTGATTTATATCAGCTCCACAATGTGCGGACTGAAGAAGATCTGAAAAGGATTTTTGCCGGTAATGGTGCTATCAAAGCCCTGGAAAAGCTTAAGGATGAAGGAGTGATCAGTTACACCGGGATAACCGGGCATAAAGATCCCGATGTGCTGCTGCAGGGTATCAGGGAGTATCCTTTCGATTGCCTCTTGATGAGTTTGAATGCCGGGGATATTCATTATATGCCATTCCAGGAAAAACTGCTTCTTGAAGCGGTAGAAAAAGAGATGGGTATTATAGCTATGAAAGTGACCGCCAGGAAGCAAATATTCCGTGAAGACGGGCTGCCGGCCATGAAGCAGGCCCTGGATTATGTTTTTTCATTCCCGATCAGCACAGCCATTATTGGGATCTCCAATGAATCCGAGGTGGATGAAAATGCCCGGATTGCAAAAGAGTTTGAAAAGCTGCCTGAAGATGAAATCAAGCGCCTGGAAGAACTGGTTAAACCGTACGAGCAGGAGGCCAATTTCTTCAAATATCAATGGTAATTGATAATAATCAGGTTCGGCCCGGGGTTGATATAATTCTTATTGCGATAAAAGCGCGCCATAAAGCTTTTGCCAGCATTATATATGCCAGCAGGAGCAGGCCGTAAACCAGGTCGGGATGGAACAGGGCTAAAAGCCTCCAGACCGGGAAACCGGCCCCGGCAGGTATGTAAACCAGGATCATAAATGGAGCCAGCAGCTCCACCACTACCGGGAGGATAACCCGCCTGGCCAGGTTTTTAAATCCCCTGGGTGGATTTGTTTTAAGTGTTTTCTTCCACCTTTGCGGCATAATAATGAAAGAACGCACAGCTAAAACCAGCAGGCCTAGAATGATTAAGAGTAGGATCAGGTAAGCGATAAAAGGTGACCTGGTAATGCTTTCCGGTTCATTTCCCATTAAGAAATCAGCGATGCCCATTGTAATGGCGCCGGCTGTCAGTTCTATCTGGCCGCTGGTGTTGGTCAAAACAACTACTCCCCACTTTTCTTCGGGTGAAAAAGCCATGCCGGCATTAAAGCCCTGGGTGGAGCCGTCATGATTTATGATCGTGGTTTCGCCCTCTACCCTCTTTAAAAGGCCCATGGCATAGCCGCCACCATGTTCCCCGGTGACACCGGGCTCAAACATTGCTTCGATACTGTCTTTGGAAAGAACCTCAGTGCCGTCGTAGCTGCCCTGGTTTAAATACATCTGCAGGTAGCGGCACATATCCCCGGCGCTGGAAATAATAAAACCTGCCGGCAGGGAGTTGTCCAGGTACTGGACACGTGACTCCCTGGTGAGCCCAAACCAGCGGACGTGGCCGGAAGCCATTCCCCCGGCTTCTCCCTTCTGCCTGGATAGATAACTATTATCCATTTCTAAGGGGTCAAGGATATGGGAGCGGACATAGTCAGAGTAACTTTGTCCGCTAACTGCTTCTATGATCAGGCCTAAGATAAGGTAGTTGGCGTTGGAATAGATATATGTCTCACCCGGTTCGCTAACCAGTTCGGTAGTGCTGAGGTCTCTCACTTCTTCTTCCATGCTCCTGGTGCTGCTTTCAGCCAGGCTGGTAACCCCGGCTAAGTTGGGGATGCCGCTTGTTTGCACCAGGAGGTGGCGCACGGTAATTTCACCGGCATCATAATCTCCGGCCATGGTGAACCAGGGCAGGTATTCCTGCACCGCGGCGTCGAGTTCGAGCTTGCCCGCTTCAACCAGCTGCATGGAGGCCAGGGCGGTAAAAGACTTGCTTAAGGAGCCGATTATGAAGGGGGTTTCGGGGGCAACTTCTTGCCCGCTTCCTGCACTGCCGTAGCCCTGTAAATAGGTTATCTCACCGTCCTGGATTATCCCCAGGGCCAGCCCCGGGATGCGGGAAGCGCGCATTTCCCGTTCGATGTAGTCATCTATTGCATTAGTATCAAGTCCTTCGGGAGCCGCCGCTGTGGTAATATTGGTTCCTAAAAACACAAACAAAAACATATACATAACAAAAAGGGCTGTTTTCATGATTCTGATCACCCTGCTTTCCAGTAGTAGAAGGATTAACAAACAACTATAATGATAGCCTTGGCGGTAAAGCCTGATAATGGCTAAAACTTATATTATTATAACACCCGGCAAGAAAAAAATAAGCATCTGATTAACCAGGGTCATTTTTTTTTGATTTAAGCAGAGAGATACTCAACGCAATCTGTGGGTTTATGGGTTGATAAAAATTTTTTCGAATATGTTTATTTTAATTGATTCATGCTAAAATCAGCTTAGCTGTTTTTAATTATTTATGAGGGGATTGAAATTTTAATGAAAGTGACCGTATTTAATGGCAGCCCGAGGGGGAAAAGGAGCAACAGCCACCAGATTGTCGAGCCTTTGTTAGAGGGAGCAAAGGAGGCCGGAGCAGAAACACAAGAAGTATTCTTAATTGAAAAAGACATTAAGTACTGCCTGGGCTGTTTTGCCTGTTGGGAAAAAACACCAGGCAAATGTGCGATCAAAGATGATATGGAAGAACTGATAGAGCTGTTCCTGGAATCTGATTATGTGGGCCTGGCCACCCCTGTATACGGGATGTTTATGACGGCAGTCCTGAAGAATTTCACGGACCGTTTTTTGCCCTTATCCATGCCCCATATTGAACGCAGTGAAGACGGCGGCTTTTATCATGAGGGAAGGGTCAGGCATATGCCCCGCCAGTTCTTTATTGCCAATGCCGGGTTTCCCGGGGAGCACAACTTTGATTTGCTCAAGCCCTATATCGGTATGCAGGGCATGGTGCTTGAAGTTTACAGGAACTGCGGGGAAGC
>CAYWIY010000210.1:0-3241 GCA_964458455.1 uncultured Syntrophomonadaceae bacterium
AAATATGCTGAAGTTATTTTATCACAACCGGGCTGATTAGGTAAGAAATAGTGGATTTAAGATAATGTGGAATGCAGCATTATTATCGATAAAAGAGTTCATATCAGCCAGACAAAAGTTAGGTTTTGAGGTTGGGCTAAAAACCCTAACTTTTGCCGGGTCCGGGCCGGGGGTTTATTAATTAAGATAGGATCAGCGAAAAGAAATACTGCAAGTTCGGGCTGCTTTCAGGCAGAAAGCCGAAAGGAGGGACAAGATGGAAGAGAGCAAGGGTTTTAAAAGCGATAACGGGGGATACCTCTGGAAGGTAAAAGTTATTTCCGAAGCCCACCTGGATCACTGGATAAAAGATTATTTCGGAGGACTTGAGATTAGCAACCAGCAGGACGGCAGCTCGGTTATAAGCGGTGAATTGATCGATATGCCCGCAG
This sequence comes from uncultured Syntrophomonadaceae bacterium, assembly GCA_964458455.1. Taxonomy (GTDB): domain Bacteria; phylum Bacillota; class Dethiobacteria; order DTU022; family DTU022; genus B1SED10-74M. Next base: position 432 of record CAYWIY010000210.1, read on the forward strand.
TGTACGGCCTGATCCTGCGCCTCAGGGATGCCGGAATCGTTTTGATTTCCCTGGAAGCGGAAAGGGTAAATAATTAGGAGTATGAGCCGCAGGGCTAAAAATAAACTATCGGAGGCTGGTAAGATGAAAAGATATGAATTGAAAGATTTAAATGGCAGCGCAGGGGAAGCCGATTATGGTAATGTAGCGGGTTCACGAAAGCAAAAAGATCTTTATACCCGGATGTTGGACGAGATTACCAAAGCCGATTTTTTGGATGTCGGCGGAAAAGGAGCTAACCTGGGTGAAATGATTAACTCAGGGCTGCCTGTTCCGGGAGGGTTTGTCCTCCTGACCGCTTCATATCGCCGGTTTGTCGAGGCGAACGGGTTGGAGGAAAAAATTAACACCCTGCTGGAAGGAGCGGATCAAGAGGACCTGCAGAGCTTGGAGGAGGCGGCTTTAAAAATCCAGGGCTATTTTGAAGAGGCAGCTATACCGGACGATATCCTGGAAGCCATTGAGAGAGCCTATGAATCGATCGACAATATGGAGGTGGCAGTCCGTTCTTCTGCCACGGCGGAAGATTTGCCCGGGACTTCTTTTGCCGGGCAGTATAATACCTACCTGAATGTCAGGGGAATTGATGAGCTCAGCAGGACCGTCAAACAGTGCTGGGCTTCGCTCTGGAACTACCGGGCCCTGTCGTACCGGGTTAAGCAAAACATCGGCAACAGCGACCTGGCCCACGGTGTGGTCGTCCAAAAGATGATCAATGCCGAAAAATCAGGAATCCTTTTTACCGCCAACCCGGTCAACGGCAGAAGAGACCAGATGCTGCTCAATTCATCCTGGGGTCTCGGTGAAGCCATAGTGGGCGGTGAAGTCACTCCCGACCAGTGGATCATGGATAAAGAAAAGAACGCTATTTTAGAAGAGCGTGCGGCAAAAAAAGAAGTTATGACTGTTAGGAAGGAAAATGGAGTTGAATTTGTGGCGGTAGATCCAGAAATGCAGGAGCAGGTTACCCTGAACCGGGATGAGGTTCTCCACCTCCTGGATCTGGGCCATAAAGTTGAGCGGTATTTTGGTTCCCCCCAGGACATCGAATGGGCATACCAGGGTGGAGAATATTTCCTGGTCCAGACCCGGCCTATTACATCCCTCTACCCCCTGCCGGAACCGGTCAAAAACAGGGGAGGGCTAAGGATCCACATCAACATGAATATCCTTTCGCAGGGAATGCAGGAACCCCTGACCCCCATGGGCGAGCACATTTTCATGGTTAATGTAGTGGGGCCGGCGAAATTGTTCGATAGAAACATCAAAGATGAAGACGACCTGTGGTGGTGTCAGAGTGTGGGAGGGCGTATTTTCCTCGATTATACCGAGATGCTGCGGGATGAAAAGAAATGGGAGAAGATGATTAACAATGATTATATCTCCGACCAGGATCCCCTGGCTGCAAATGCGCTGCTGCAGTGGTTGCAAAAAAACGGGGAAGAAATAACAGCAGGAAAAAGCATCATAGTTCCCTATATGCTTAAAAAATTAATTCCTACGCTGAAGCTATTCTGGCCGATGGGTGCCGCCATGGCCTACGGGACCATGTTTCCCTTGAAAGCCAGGGAAAAAGCGCTTGCAGGCTGGCAAAAAGTGGTTGATGATACCCGTGCCGGTGCAGGCAATTTGAGAACGATCTCAGAAAAGCTGGACTATATCGATGAGCGGCTGGATACTTTTATTAAGTCGGGATGGAGCACGCTGTCTTTAATTGCCCCTTCCTTCCGCAATGTTGAAAAGGCGGAGAAAATGGCCTCACGCTACCTGCAAGACACCGCGGATTTCAGGCTGGTCGAAAAATCGCTTCCTTACAACTCCACCACTGAAATGGGCATGGATATGATGCGTGCAGCCAAAGCCCTGGACGAGCGGGGCGAGGAACCATCAATCGAAGCTCCGGAAGTAATTGCTTTCCTGGAAAAATACGGCCACCGCTCCGTTGAAGAAGTGGATATCGGGATTCCCAGGTGGGACGAGGAACCGGAATATGTAATCGGATTAATCAAGTCCTATATTGACAACCAGAGCTATGAACAGGGCCTTGAAAATTTCTACCAGGGGGCGGAAGAAGCAGAAGCGGCGATTAAAAGAATCGCCGCCCAATTGGAAGAAGCGGGCCGGAAAAAGCTGGCGGTTAAGGTGGAAAGGCTGCTCCGCAATTACCGGGAAGTCTTTGGTTTAAGAGAGCAATCAAAATTTGCCCTGACCCAGGTATACCATGTGGTCCGCCGCCTGTTAATCGAAATAGGTGAGGAACTTAAGAGCATGGGGATGCTCGATGAGGCCCTGGATATCTTTTATGTCCATACCAGGGATATCCGCTCCGGGGAAAACCTTAAAGATAAAGCCGCAGCAAACAAAGAAGCTTACAACCGTTTCATGAACATTTCGGCTCCCCGCCTGCTTGCAAGCACCGGCGAAAGTATCTTTGCTGCAGCGGAAGAAGTGGACGGCTGCCTGACCGGTATCCCCGTTTCGGCTGGTGTTTATGAAGGCCGGGCCAGGATCCTTTACTCGCCCGAGGAGAGCTCCAGGCTGGAAAAAGGCGATATCCTGGTAACCAGGGGCACAAACCCGGCCTGGACCCCGATGTTCTTGAACCTGGGCGCCATCGTCATGGAATCAGGCGGCCCGATTTCCCACGGTGCGGTAGTGGCCAGGGAATATGGAGTTCCGGCCGTGGTTGGCGTAGGGGAAGCAACCAACTTGATTAAGGACGGGCAGATGATCAGGGTCAACGGTGAATCCGGGCAGGTTGCCCTGCTTGA
>CAYWIY010000211.1:0-3237 GCA_964458455.1 uncultured Syntrophomonadaceae bacterium
ATATGATTATATAATATAGGGAAGTGCCTGGTTTGTCAAGCCGGGCCAGCCGAAAAAAAAGAAGTGGCGCCTAAAGCAGTGCTTGTATTTCGGGTTAGCATCAATTATGCAAACAGTGAAGTTGCCTGTAGCTGGCAAAAATCACCCCTTTATGATTTCTTCAATAGGGCGATATTAAATAATGAACGATAATTATAAAAAAATTTCTATGGTGGTGAAACAAATGCCAGGCAAAGCAAAGGGGAAAGAAAAAACAATTAAAGCAGAAAAAAAGTCAGAGATCCACAGGATGATCATCGATTTAAGCGAAACCACTGCCGAAGGGTTGGAGCATATCAACTCGCTCACTATGAAAGGCTATTTCGAGGATACGGCCGAGATCTTCACAGATGTGGCCAATTCTTTTCATGAAACCGAAAGAGCGCTAATTGCAACCATGGAAAATTACGAGGAAAGCAGTCTTAAGGCTGCCGGAAGCAAGGTTACCGAGGCGATGCAGCTTATGCTTCTCGCCTACGAGGGAGACAGCAAAGCGCGGCCCATGGAAATAATACAGTTTACCCTGCTTCCTGCTTACCGGCGCTGGCAAAAAGAAATGCACGAAACTTTAGGCGAAAGCGCGCAGTCTGCCTACCACTAGCCCGCTAAAACTTGCTCAGGGACAGCAAATAAGGGTGGCCGGTCTCAGGCTTGCCTTTTTTTGCTGTCTGAAAAAAAGGAAATATGCCCTTTGGATAGAAGTAATCACCGGGGTGGACAGCTATGCGGGTTGAAAAAAGTTTGAACCCGGCCCTTGAACGGGCACAAACCCAGGACGGGGTCAAAAAAACAGAAGATCGCGGGTTTTCGCGTTATGATGGCACTGCTGAGGAGCGCTCTAAAGGGGGCAGGCAGCCGGTTTATGAAGAAAAGGGCGGCACCGATCGCCTGGTTATGAGCCGCTCCCTGCTTGAGCTGCAGCGTGAAGAGCTGCAGGAGAAACCGGAGTGGAAGCATGCCTTGAGCGATGAAGAAAAGCTCCGGGAAGAATTAGAAGAGTCTTTAGAGAAGCTGAACGAAGAAGCAGAGCGGGATTTTCTCAACCTGCGCTTTAAGCTTCACGAAGATTCGGAGCGCTGGATGGTGCAGGTTGTAGATGTTTTGGAAGATGAAGTGATCCGCGAGATCCCGCCTGAAAAAATCCTTGATGTTTCTGCCCGCATTACCGAGATGATCGGCGTTATGCTTGATCAACGCCGCTAGCTTCATAACAGGACCTGTTCTCATTACAGACAAAAGATATGCAAGGGAGTGATGGCTGCAGTCATGGATGATTTTTTAAATAAGAATGTAACCTGTAAATTATGCGCCACCGATTTTGAAACCCTTATGGCCAGGAAGAGCAAGCAGGCGATTGTTAAAACGGATCCTGATTTTTGCACCCATTACGAAAACGAAGTGCCTTTTTACTACTATATCTTCGTGTGCCCGCAGTGCGGCTACGCTTTCCTGGAGAATTTTAAAGAACCGGGCGAAAAAATGAAAGAAAAGATTGAGCCCCTGCCGGAGGACATGAGCGGCAAACGGGATAACAACCTGGCTGAAAAAGCCTACCTGCGGGCTATTGAGTGCGCCAGGATGCAAAGGGAAAGCGACGCCGTTATGGCCAGCCTCTATTTGCAGCTGGCCTGGATCTACCGGTTCAGGGGTGATGAAGAAAGCGAACTGGCCGCGTTGAACGAGGCCCTTGGTTACTACATCGATGTATATGAAAAATCCGACCTGGAGGATGTCTCCAAGGTACTTTACCTGATCGGGGAGCTCAACCGGCGCCTGGGGCGGAACAAGGATGCGGTATTCTGGTTTTCGAGGGTAGCAAATGACCAGGATTGCAGCCAGGCCATGCGGCACCGGGCCAGGCAGGCCTGGCAGTCCCTGCGGGAATAGGGCAGGCTAATAATCAAAAATTTAAGAGTTTTTTTGCCCCTGCCTTTAGCAGGGGCTTAATTATTTCTCCGAGCCGACGATACTATGGTCAGGAGGAGGGAATAATACAATGAAAAACACAAAGAACTTGAAGGCTGTAACCAACTACCGTGAGTTGTTTGATGAGAATTACTGTGCAAGGGAAGAACAGCAGGCAGGCCTGGCAAAAATGCAGGAGCTGTCCGACTCTTTAAGCGGCGTAAAACCAACCGCCATAACCAGGCTCGAAGTATACAAGGAATGCCACCGCCTGGCAGATGACCTCTACAGGTTGACGGGGAGCAAAAGATTGTTTGCCCATGTCTTAAGGATCGGCAACCTGCTCTTATCGCGCTTGTTTAACGATAGCGATGTAACAATCAAGGTTCACCAGTAATCAAGGGACCCTCCATAATTATATAAAGCCGGCCGTACGCTCAAGGGGCCAGGGCGTTCGGCCGGCTTTGTTGTGCCCTGCTAGAATTTTGCAGGGCTTAATTATTTCAGCCCGGTGTCGATATGTTTTCTATGACAGCTTCATAGCAGAACCGCACCAGGCCTCGGGGCTAGTTCCCTGCAGGCTTATTTCCCTATTTCCACATATTTTCAAGATTTTCCTTATAAAATAAATAATTTACTGATAGGGTTAAGTTTACCTCCCCGGTGACGATATAGTTCACAAAGGAGGCTTGATCAAAATGAGGATTAATACAAATCTGTCGGCGTTAAATGCGTATCGTAACCTGAATTCAACCGACAACAGGTTGAATAAGTCGCTCGAGCGGCTTTCATCGGGCCTGCGCATTAACCGGGCCGCAGACGACGCCGCCGGTCTGGCCATAAGTGAAAAAATGAGGGGCCAGATCCGCGGTCTCGAGCAGGCAACCCGAAATGCACAGGATGGCATTTCACTGATGCAGACTGCAGAAGGGGCATTAAATGAAACTCACTCCATTCTGCAGCGCATGCGCGAGCTGGCCGTGCAGGCAGCAAGCGATACCCTTACTTCTTCAGACCGGATCGAGATTCAAAGGGAGATCGAGCAGTTAAGGGGCGAAATCGACCGTATTGCCAGTTCGACCGAGTTCAATACCAAGAAATTGCTCGACGGTTCTTCCGCAGCGCTAACCAGTACCAGCGACTTAAATACCAGGGTATACATGCGGGGCGGTTTGCGCACGGTGGACCAGTTCGGCCAGAAGGCGGTCGGCGGGGGCAACTATGAGTTGAGTATCGAAGCTGACGCCGGCCATGGAGAAGTGCAGAAAACCGATATTATGAAGATTAAGCATG
>CAYWIY010000212.1:0-3229 GCA_964458455.1 uncultured Syntrophomonadaceae bacterium
TATGGGATGTTCTTGAAGATGTGATCAAGGACCATCCGGTGCTGTTAAACAGGGCGCCTACCCTGCACCGCCTGGGAATCCAGGCTTTTGAGCCGGTCCTGGTTGAAGGCCGGGCTATCCAAATTCATCCCCTGGTTTGCGCCGCTTATAACGCCGACTTTGACGGAGACCAGATGGCTGTCCACGTGCCCCTGTCGGCAGAAGCCCAGGCGGAAGCCCGCCTGATGATGCTGTCTGCCCATAACATTCTCAACCCCAAAGAGGGCAAACCGGTGACAACGCCGACCCAGGATATGATCCTTGGCTGCTACTACCTGACCTTCGAGCGCAACGGGGCTAAAGGTGAAGGTAAAGTATTCCCCGATCCAGAAGAAGCGGTCACCGCTTACAACCTGGGATATATTGACCTGCAGGCCCGCATCTTTATCAAGGCCAGCGGGTTCAAGGGGCGCGAATTTGTGCGCCGCAAGAAATACCTGCTGACAACCGTGGGTAAAGTCATCTTTAACGATGTATTTCCCAGTGATTTTCAATATATGAACAATGCCGACTTCAGTGACTATTTGCCGGAGCAAAACTTTGTACCGATAAAAGGTTTTAACCCGGCTGAAACGCTAAAGGAGTTGCCGCGGAACAAGGCGATTAAGAAAGATTTCCTGGCCGACCTGATTGCGCGCTGTTTCAGGAGATACGGCAATACCAAGACAGCGGAAATTTTGGATGAAGTTAAGACTCTTGGTTTCCATTATGCCACTCGCGCCGGTGTTACCGTAGCGGTCAGTGATATCGTCGTTCCGGAACAGAAGCAGGAGATCATGCAGTCAGGCGAAGAAAAAGTTGAGGCCATCGAACAGCAGTACGAACGGGGCCTGATTACAGAAAAAGAACGCTATGACAGGGTTATTGAAGTCTGGGGCAAAGCCAAAGACGAGGTTACCGGAGCTTTGATGACCGGCCTTGATGAGCTTAACCCGATTTACATGATGGCCCATTCCGGGGCCCGCGGTAACGAATCCCAGATTACCCAGCTGGGCGGAATGCGCGGCCTGATGGCCGACCCCGCCGGGCGGATTATCGACATCCCGATCCGGGCCAACTTCCGCGAAGGCTTAACCGTGCTGGAATACTTTATATCCACCCACGGTGCCCGCAAGGGCCTGGCCGATACCGCCCTGAAGACTGCAGACTCCGGTTACCTGACCCGCCGCCTGGTTGATGTGGTCCAGGATGTTATTGTCCGCGAAGAAGACTGCGGCACCGGCCAGTCGATCAGGTTGAGCGAGTTCCTTGAAAATGATGAAAACCTCGAAGAGGCTGTAAACCGGGTGATCGGTCGCTATACCCTTGACCCGGTATACCACCCGGAATCGGGTGAAGTCCTGATCGAGGCCGATACCATGATTACAGAAGAAATGGCCCAGCAGATCCTTGAGCATAAAATATCGGAAGTCCTGTTCCGTTCGGTACTAACCTGTAAGACCCGGCACGGCGTGTGCGTCAAATGTTACGGGCGCGACCTGGCCACCGGCAAGTTAGTCAATGTTGGCGAAGCTGTGGGAATCATCGCCGCCCAGTCTATCGGCGAACCTGGAACCCAGCTCACCATGCGGACTTTCCACACCGGCGGCGTGGCCGGCGACGATATTACCCAGGGCCTGCCCCGGGTGGAAGAGCTGTTTGAAGCACGCAAGCCAAAAGGGCAGTCGCTGATTGCTGAAATAGCCGGTGAGGTTGAAGTGATTGAAACTCGCTATAAGCGGGAGATCAGGCTGACTGCGGAGCACGGCGAAAACCGGGTTTACCCCATTACATACGGGGCCCGCATCAAGGTTGAAAACGGCCAGCATATCAATGCCGGTGACGAACTGACCGAAGGATCGATCAACCCGCACGAACTGCTTAAGGTAAAAGGCGTGCGAGGAGTTCAGCTCTACATGCTCAAAGAAGTACAGTGGGTTTACAGGATGCAGGGTGTCGATATCAGTGATAAACATATAGAAATAATTGTTCGCCAGATGCTCAAGAAAGTTAAAGTAGAAGAGCCGGGAGACACCGATCTTCTGCCGGGTGGAATGTTAGACAGCCACGTGTTTGATGAAATAAACGAGAGCGTGGAAGCCGAAGGTGGACGTCCCGCTGTGGCCAGGCCGCTATTGCTTGGTATTACCAAGACTTCCCTGGCTACTGAATCGTTCCTGTCGGCTGCTTCATTCCAGGAAACTACACGGGTTCTGACCGAAGCTTCGATTAAAGGCCGCCAGGACCATCTCCTGGGCTTAAAAGAAAACGTGATTATTGGCAAGTTGATTCCTGCCGGCACGGGAATGAGCCGTTACCGTAATATCGATGTCCGGGCTATCGGCGTGGAGCCGGAGCCGGAAGCAGAAGAGAAACCGGTGGCAGATCTTGGCCTTGATACTGAAGAAACGGCAGTTACAGCTACCGGCGATCAAAAACCGGAAGGTCTGGAAGAAGATCCGGAGGTCTTCGAAGACTAAATGTCTTCGAAGACCCCTCCGCTACCATGGCCGGAAACCCGAAAATAAGCCTTAAGTGGGCTTGTAAAAAAGTAAATTTTTAATTGACAAGGGTAGCATACGGTGTTAAAATCTTAAAGTGCGCCTTAGGGCGCTGTGTGGAGAGGTTTTTAAGAGGGATGGTGTGCCTTTCCGTTGGAAGAGCAGATGCAGGAAGATTTAATTAATAAATCTCGGCACAGGGTAGTGGGTACCAAGGAAACCATGAAAGCCCTGGAAAAGGGAGAAGCCGACAAAGTTTTTGTGGCCGGGGATGCCGAAGATAAAGTTGTCCAGCCTGTAGTTTCCGCCTGTAAAGCAAAGGGAGTGGAACTGCAGCAAGTTGAATCGATGGCCCGGCTTGGCAAGATGTTTGGGATTAAGGTCAAGGCAGCAGCCGCTGCAATATTAAAGGAAGACTAAAGGAGGTGGACTAATGCCGACAATCAATCAACTGGTTCGTAAGGGACGCAAGCAGATAACCAAGAAAAGGACAGCACCGGCGCTGGATCGTTCACCACAGAAGCGGGGTGTTTGTACCAGGGTTTCGACCACCACCCCTAAAAAGCCTAATTCAGCCTTACGGAAAATTGCCAGGGTCCGCCTGACCAATGGAATCGAAGCGACAGCCTATATTCCCGGGATCGGACATAACCTTCAGGAACACTCGGTTGTCCTGGTCAGGGGTGGCCGGGTTAAGGACTTGCCCGGGG
>CAYWIY010000213.1:0-3212 GCA_964458455.1 uncultured Syntrophomonadaceae bacterium
AGCTTTTATAGAAAAAGATCCGCTTTCAAAACAGTTCATAAGGCCGTTTATGGGGTCTGCTGAGTTTATCAATGGAAAAAAAAGATGGTGCTTGTGGCTTGTTGGGGTGCCTCCATCAAAATTGAAGGAAATGCCTGAAGTTATAAAGCGTGTTCAGGCATGCAAGCAGGATAGGGGGAATAGCCCGGATCCAGGTAGAAGACAGCTAGCCGAAACCCCAACGTTATTTAGGGAACAATGCGCATTTGATGCAGACTATATTGTTATACCACGTGTTTCATCTGAAAGGAGAAATTATATACCTTTAGGCTTTGTAGGGCCAAAAGTTATTGTAAGCGATTCAATACTAATGATTCCAGGCGCATCATTATACCACTTTGGAATTTTAACATCACATGTACATATGGCATGGGTACGTGCTGTGTGTGGAAGGCTGAAAAGTGATTACCGTTATTCTAAAGATTTAGTTTATAACAACTTCCCTTGGCCAGACCCTTCAGAAAAGCAAAAAGAGGCTATAGAAAATGGTGCACAGCAGGTTCTTGACGCACGAAAACTTTACACCGATAGTTCTCTTTCAGATCTTTACGATCCGCTTATGATGCCGCCTGAGCTAACAAAGGCACATAATAACTTAAATCGTGCTGTTGTTGCCGTCTATGGTGGTCCAGGTTTTAAAACAGAAGCCGAAAGGGTTGCGGACCTGATGAAGCGCTATCAAAAACTAACTTCTTAATATGATAGTTATATTTATTAAAAAGGAAGGTGATTATGTATGGAAGATATATCAATTCAAGATTTAAAGCAAAGCTTATTAAAGTCTAACTGGCCAAAATGCAATAGCATAGCCCTAGAAATCAGCAACTACAATAATCAAGAAGCTAAGCTTGCCTTGATAGAAGCTCTTGATAAAGGAAAACAACATCATATCCGTACCGCAGCCATTAAAGCCCTGGTTAATTTTAAAGAGCCAGATGTAATTGAGGCCTTGAAAAAACGGTTAGATGATCCTGCATATGAACCCCGCATAGAGGCAAAAAAAATTCTTAAAGATTTAACAGGCAATGATTACACTACAACTAAAGGCGAATAGCAAGAGATTTTTGATGTTAATTTAATTAATTTTTTTCATACATTCAGGTATGAATAAAAATGAGACAACTTAGGTACGCAGCTTGTACGGCAACTGGACCATAAAAATAATTTTATGGCGATCATAAAATATTTTATATGTCATCCAAGATACTTTGGTTTAAGGGTTTTTTGAGGGATATAATATCACAGAATCCTGCAAGAGTTTATGACATAATGGAGTTCGGGACCAAGAGGCCGGAGGTTCAAATCCTCTCGCTCCGACCAGAAACAACAGGAGTTTGGGGTCATATGATTACCCCAAACTCCTTTTATTGCTCCTTATTGAGCGAGCATAAAAAAATTCTTCCTTCTTTCTTTTCCCTTTTACCGTTGACACAGCTTGCAGCCTATAAACTATTACCTTCGCCCTGAAGATCCATAATAATCTCCTCTTTGAAATATTAGTATAAATTTAATACAACCACTCCTACAGTTACAAGAAAAGCGCCTAATATCAAGCGGGTGTTAATCATATCGACTTGTTTCAATAATATAAACGACAATATGACTGCAAAGACCGGTTGGATATTTCTGATGGCAACGGCATGCCAAACCGGAATAAATGTAAAAGCCAATAAAAGACTGTAGGCTCCAACAAAATTACAGAGACCTGCTCCTAAATATAAGTACAGGCTTTTACGACTAATACGTTTGAAGAAACTAAACTTTCCGGCTTTCCTATAGCAAACCATGGTTATAACTGTCAGTGCTGTGACTTGGAAAATAAAAAAAACAGTATTTGGAGTTGCTCCAAGATTTAGCGCCATACCCCTGCCAATTTGTGAAACAGCAATACATAGACCGGACAGTATTGCAATAATGCCTCCTGCAAGCTTTGTTTTTTCCAAAAGCATAATAGTTCCAGCATGGCGATGATATCCAACAACAACTATCCCGCCAATAATCACCATAACAGATAACTTTCCAATTAAATCGGGGGTTTCGCCCAGAGCAACATAAGCAAACAAAGTTGCAAACAGTGGATTTGAACCACCCCAAAGGGCTGAAGCATGAGAAGATCCAACCTGAGCAACCGCAGCAGTAAGAAGAAGCAATCCAAGTAGAGGCCCCATTATACCGGACAAAATAAGTATTAATGATGTTTCAAGTGAAAGCTCTTTGAAATCCTGGATAATATTAAAGCCCAAAACTTCTGCAATAGCAACTACTACGACAAACACACCTAAGGTCACCGACATACTGACCAAACGAATTTCCCATACATTTCCGGAATTATCCGCCGTTAATCCTAAACGGATTAAAATACTGTCAAGAGTAAAGCAAAGTGCCGCCAATAATGCAAAGAATCCGCCCATTTTTAGTTTATTACACCTATTTCCAGATATTAAGCACGGCAAAGTGCTGTTTTTTAACAGAACATGCAACGGACATAACCACATAATGATTTTGGGTTATTACTCACCAATTATATCATATTCCCAGTCTTCGATGCCGCCGAAATCATAAACACTGGTGTATCCCATCTCGATTAAGGCCCGGGAAGCATCCTCGCTGCGCCTGCCGGTCCGGCAGTAAATTAGGATTGTGGCACCTTTATCGGGCAGCTTCTCTTCTGCCAGTTCTTCAATTTCATAGTCGGGGATTAAGAGGGCTCCCTCAATCCGGATTTCTTCAAACTCTTCCTCGGTTCGGACATCAATGACGATCACATCTTCCTCATCCATCATTTCCTTTGCCTCTTCAGCGCTGATCCTTTTGTATTCACCTTCAGCAGCGGTTTCAGGTTCAGTAGCGCAGGAAAGAATAGCAAACATAAAAAATAGCGTTAGCAGAATTACAATTACCTTCTTCAATATAACCCCCCCAACATATCTACCTGGTAGGATTGGAAACTATTTCTTTAACCAGCAAGCCGACTGGGTATTGTAAATCAAAAAAACTTCGCCCAGGGGCAAGAGCAAAGGCGGAAATAAATTTTAATCAGGGTATGAAGGGCAGTCCCTGTTCAGTAATAAGGACTGCCCTTCATAATGTGACTATCGCTAAGCGACTTAACAGTGCTATGAGAAGATATCTCTTAATTGGGCCTTGATTTCATTAGTCTCTTTTTCTATTTC
>CAYWIY010000214.1:0-3203 GCA_964458455.1 uncultured Syntrophomonadaceae bacterium
GGTCATAGATATAGTTGATCGTATCGAGGAAACCTTTTGCCATGCGCAAAGAAACCCGGTCATGAACCAGCGGGTCGTGACGGTACGCAGAAATTTCCGCCGGGTCCCGGGATAAAGCTTCCACTTCCAGGTTATTGGTGCTGCTCAAGTTAGGAAGAAACGGGCTTAGTATTTTAACCATAGCGATGCGCTCTTTTCTGAGATCGAGCACTGAGTGCAAAAAAGGGCTGGTTATAACTGCCCCTGTGAGCCGGGGCCTTCGCTGGATCAGGTAGAAAAAAGCAAGCATACCGCCCAGGCTGTGGCCGTAAAGAAAGCAGGGCAGGTTTTCGAAGTTGCCTTGCGCATAATCAAGCATTAATCCGGTGTCATCGGCCAGGTGATCAAAGGAAGGGGCGTTGCCACGCTGTCCTCCTGATTTTCCGTGACCCCGCAGATCGATTGAAACCATGGCATAGCCTGCTCCGGTTAATCTTTCGGCCCAGTGCCTGTAACGGCCGCAGTGTTCTCCCAGGCCGTGAATCAAACAGATTACTCCTTTTGCAGCTGTTTCCGGTTCCCACTGCCTGGCAAACAAATTCAAGCCGTCCAGTGACTGCCACTGCATTTCCTTTTCTATCATAAAGTAACCCCCCTTAATAATTGTTTGCAGCAGTTAATAAAATATAATAGCGGTTATGCTTGTTCAGCTATTATGGTTTTGTAAAGAATAGTTTTTTTGAACATTTTTATAAGCGTAAAACCGGCATCCATGAAATAGCCCACCGTAAGGGCGAATATAACTGTTCCTATACCCAGGGGGCCACCCAGCAAATAACCTGTGCCGGCAGCTGCTACCTCCATGAATGTGCGCACCGTTCCCAGGCGGTAGGGGATTATTCTGCCCAGGGCGAGCATCAGGCTGTCTCTTGGCCCCGCCCCGAGGTTAGCGCTTATATAGATGGCACATCCAAAACCAAAAAGTGCTACACCGGCAATGAAAAGGGCAATCCTTTGCCATAATAGTTCCGGGGAAGGGATATAGTTCATGTATATGACCAGGTCCACGAACAGGCCCAGGGAGATGATGTTAAGGAGGGTGCCTATTGAGGGTTTTACCTTCATGATGTAGCTAATTCCCACCACCAGCAAGCCCACGACCTGGATAATCCGGCCTATAGTCAGCCCTGTCTGGTAAGATAGGCCAATATGGAGGACGTCCCACGGGTTTACCCCCAGGTTAGCCTCGATGGTGGAAACAATTCCGTTGGCTACTATATATAAGCCGCCAAAAAAAGCTGCCAGGCGCAGGATGTATTTGTAGATGCGATGTTTGTCCATACTTGCTCCTTTATAGCTGCCAGTATGCAATCTGCATTATTAATTATATTATAGATCTTACTTCTTTTGTTTGCGCTTTCCCTTTTTTGGTTTCCGGCGGGGTTTGATCAGGCATTTTTTTGCGTAACCGATCAGGTCGGTCCGCCCTGTTTTTTGCAGGGCTTCATAAACCAGGGCATAATTTTTTGGGTTTTTGTACTGGATTAAGGCCCTCTGCATCGCCTTTTCATGCGGGGATCGCGGAACGTATATTTTTTCCATGGTATGCGGATCAAGGCCTGTATAAAACATACAGGTTGAAAGTGTTCCAGGGGTGGGATAAAAATCCTGCACCTGCCTGGGCACATGCTCGTACCTGTTGATAAAGCAGGCCAGCTCCACTGCCGCTTCCAGGTCGGAACCGGGATGGCTGGACATGAAGTAAGGGACTAAGTATTGTTCCAGCTCCAGTTCCCTGTTGATCAGCTTGTACTTCTTTTTGAAATCAAGGTATACTTTTTTATCCGGCTTTCTCATCCTGGCCAGGACTCCGGGAGACACATGCTCGGGGGCAATTTTCAGCTGGCCGCTGACGTGGTAAAGGCACAGTTCCTTGAAAAATGCCGGGTCGGGATCATAAAGCAGGTAATCATGGCGGATGCCTGAGCGGATAAAAACCCTTTTTACCCCGTCCAGGTTTCTTAATTTGCGAAGAAGTTCCATGTATTCGCTGTGATCGGCCTTCAGGCTGGGGCAGAGTTCAGGGTACAGGCACAGCCTGTCCAGGCAGGGGCCTTCCTTTTCCTGTTTCGAGCATGTTTTTTGCCTGAAATTTGCTGTCGGACCCCCGACATCATGGATATATCCTTTAAAATCAGGGTCGCTGGTGATCATTTCTGCTTCTTCAACTATTGCTTTTATGCTCCTGGGCTGGACCGTCCTGCCCTGGTGAAAATGGAGGGCGCAAAAACTGCAACCGCCAAAACAGCCGCGGCTGCTGACCAGGCTGAACTTAACTTCGCTTATTGCCGGCACGCCTCCTTGTTTTTCATAAACAGGGTGGTAAGTCCTTTTAAAAGGGAGCCGGTAGATCATGTCCATTTCTTCAGTTGAAAGAGGGTAAGCCGGGGGATTCTGGATCACATAGGCCTTTTCGTAGAGCTCAGCCAGAGCACTGGCGTTATGGGCTTCAGTATTGCGCTGCTGAATAGCAAAGCTCCTGGCAAACTGCTTCTTAGAAGCGTTAATTTCCTGGTAAGAAGGAAGGATAATGGTATCTTCCGGGTTGTCAATTTCTTTAGAGCTGTACACAGTTCCCCTGACATAGGTAATATCTGTGATTTGAAGTCCGCTTTGCAGGGCTTCTGCCACTTCAAGTATCGCTGTTTCTCCCATACCGTAAGTCAGCAGGTCTGCACCTGATTCGAGCAGGATTGAAGGGCGGAGGCGGTCTTCCCAGTAGTCGTAATGCGCCATTCTACGCAGGCTGGCCTCGATACCCCCCAGGATCACGGGGACATCGGGGTAAGCTTCCCTGGCCCTGCGGGCATAAATCATAGCGGCCCGGTCCGGGCAGCAGCCTGTTTTGCCGCCGGGAGAGTAGGCATCTGCTTTCCTTTTCTTTTTGGCCACGCTGTAGTGGTTAACCATGGAGTCGATATTGCCGGCAGTTACCAAAAAACCCAGGCGCGGTTTACCCAGCCTCCTGAATTCAGCAGGGTTTTTCCAGTCCGGCTGGGCAATGATTCCCACCCGGAAGCCCTGTGCTTCCAGGTAGCGGCTGATGATGGCTGCCCCGAAGGACGGGTGGTCAACGTAAGCATCGCCGCTGATTAAAACAAAATCTGGTTGATCCCAGCCCCTGGCTTTCATTTCTTCGCTTGTAATTGGTAAAAAATCCTGGG
>CAYWIY010000215.1:0-3198 GCA_964458455.1 uncultured Syntrophomonadaceae bacterium
AACGGCAACTTTTTGGTCCAGGATCCGCAGACCATCAACCTGGTTTCAGGTGACGGCAAGAGCACTTCGGTGAGTATATTTGGTTCTGATACCATAGGCGATATCGAGGACAAGTTAAACGAAGCTATTCATGAGGGGCTGGATCAGAAAAACTTTAATCCAGGTGAACCCGAAGCTTATGTTAAGTATGTTGCCGATGGGGAGCAGCAGGAAGAAGGCTTTTTCTCAGTCAAGGGTACTTTTGTGATCCAGTCGGCTGTAACCGGCAACGACGGGGAAATCCGCTTCAGCGGCAACGAGGGTATTATCAATGCTCTCAGTCTGACTACTTTACAGGAGTCGGAGGAAAACGAATTCAACGTTACAGTCAGGAATGCCCATGATCCCAGTGAGGTCATAGCGGAAAACGAGCGCATCGTCGGAAACATGCTGGTTGGGGTGGTCCATGAGAATGTGGATGTTAAGTTTGACCCCATGGCCGGGATCTCTGTCACTCCAGATGGGGAAGGGCAGTTTGAATGGGATGAAGACAGCGAACCTTCCCAGATATTCGTCCACCTTTCAGACAACACCATGGTTTTCCATATCGGGGCTAACCCTTTACAGGACGTAGGGGCGGCCATTGGCGATATGAGCTCTGAAGCCCTGGGTGTGGATAATATCCTGGTTACCAACCGGGAATCGGCCAACCGGGCCTTAAGCCAGATCGATTACGCCATTGAAAACGTCTCTTCTGAGCGGGCCAAGATGGGGGCGGTCCAGAACAGGCTGGAACACACGATCAATAACCTGACCGTGGCTTCTGAAAACCTGTCTGCAGCGGAATCCAGGGTTCGCGACCTCGACTTTGCCATGGAAATGGTAGAGTTCACCCGCAACCAGATCATGCAGCAGGCCGGGACTTCGATGCTGGCCCAGGCCAACCAGAAGCCGCAGTCGGTTCTGACGCTGCTGCAGTAAACCGGCTTGCAAGTTGATAGCGGCAGGGCGGAAAAATAATCCGCCCTTTCCGCTTCAAAGGCTAAAAGATTGCCGGTTTATAGTGTTTATCGCTTTATTTTTCAGCGCAGCTGACGATATTTATAGTAAGGGTGGAAAAAAGAGCTAACCACCCGGGGTTTTTTTTAGCAAAACGAGGTGATGGCTATGAAAATCGACAAC
Source organism: uncultured Syntrophomonadaceae bacterium (assembly GCA_964458455.1). Lineage (GTDB taxonomy): Bacteria > Bacillota > Dethiobacteria > DTU022 > DTU022 > B1SED10-74M. Next base: position 1,162 of record CAYWIY010000215.1, read on the forward strand.
CTGGGAACTTTTCAAGCCGGCCGGGAATTTGAGCAGAAGCTGCGCCCGGAAGCACGGGAAATAAAAGAACCCGAAACACAGGGGCCATCAAAGCGCTCAGTGCGCTACCAGAAGCATCAAAGCACAAACCGCTGGATGATCAAGGTGGTCGATATGCAAAGTGATGAGATTATCCGTGAAATACCCGACCGCAAGCGGTTGGATATGGCCGCAGCAATGCAAAACTCTCTCGGGAAAATGCAGGATATTCGCTGTTAAAAAGCAGGGGATTTAAAGGCAAGACATCTTAATGAGATAGGGTGGTATAAAATGGGAATCAGTGCTTCGGGTCTTGTTTCCGGACTGGACGTCAACAATATCATAGAAGAATTAATGCAGCTGGAAAGGCATCCGATCAAGCGCAAGGAAGCCCAGTTTGAACAAACTGAAGCGATCCGGGAGCTGTGGCGGGAAATCAATACGGTTCTCGACACCTACAGGAGGACCCTCGATCCCCTGCTTGATGAAAGAACCTATACCGCTGCGGTGCCCCAATCAAGCAACGAAGACGTGCTTACCGCCTCAATCAGCGGTACTCCCGATGAAGGGTCGCATAATTTTAACGTGACCCAGCTGGCTACCAACCATGCGGTAGCCATGGACCCACCTGTGGCAGGCGCAAGGATTGCCAACCCGGAAGAGGAACTCGGCTACAGCGGCTCTTTTTACCTGGGCACTGGCAGGCAGCCTGAAGGCCTGGCTGAACTTGAATTTGACGATACGGTGAACGAGTGGCTGCGCGGCAGCTTCGGGGCCGGCTTCCAGGCCTTTGTGAGCGGCGATGTGGGCGATATTTATGAGCTCAAGCCCGAGGAACTTGCCTTTACCGAAGATATGGCAGAGGCCGGCGCAGAAAAGATCAAGGTTTACATGGATGACTTTACCGATGCAGAAGGTGAAGATATCACTGAAGACCTGGCCGAATATTTTAGCGATAAAGGCTGGGATGTGGACTTAGATAAGCCGCTCTTTGAAATCCGCCAGGAGGGGGAAGAATGGGTGGCTTTGAACCAGAACGGTGACACCTTTGCTTTTGCCGGTGACCATCCCCTTGGAACTTTTGGCCTGCGCGCAGAAATAGAAGATGAAAACGGCAACGTTTTGTCAGTAGAAAATTTCAAGTTTGATGTCCGTGAAGAAGGCGACGTGGATGAAAGCGGCCTGGTCACGGTTGAGGAGGACGATTCTCTTTTAACCGTGGCCCAGCGCATCAATCAGCTTAGCGAAGAGACCGGCGTAAAGGCCAACATTGTGCGGGCCGGTGAAGGCGATTACCGCCTGACTTTAGAGAGTGCAGAAGAGGGTAAGGGAGGCTTTATCCAGGCTTTTGATTTTGAGCCTTTAGATGAAGATGGTGAAGAAGATTACGGCACAGACCGTGTGCTTGAGCTATTGCACCTGTTAGGGCCGGATTCCGGGGCAGCGGGGCCGGAGTATATACATGAAACCCAAAAAGCTCAGGACGCGGAGTTCAGCTATAACGGGCTCGGCATGTCCCGCAGCTCAAATGTATTTGATGATGTAGTGCAGGGGGTAGAAATTACCCTGGAGGGAGAAGGCTTTTCCACTCTCGAAATAGCCCCCGCTATCGATGAGGCGATGGAAGACATCTCCTTATTCGTGGAAGCCTACAACGAGGCCAACACCTTTGTGCGGCGGGTGCAGGACGAAGACGACGGGCCTTTGCAGGGCAGCGGAGACGTGATGCGGATAGAAAGGCAGATGCGTTCGGTGATCCACAGCCAGGTTCCAGAGGTCCCGGGTTCGAACCACCTGCGGGAAGAAATGACTTATTCGGGCAGCGCCGAAGTGTCGGCCAGGGCCAGCGGGACCTACAGCGGAACCGCAGATCAGCTTGTTCTTGAATACCGCGGGGGGACACAGACCTGGCGGGTTGACGGTGAGGATTTTCAGTCGGGTGATGAAGTGTACGGCATCACCATCGATATTGAAGAAACCGAGCCTCCGGCACATGGCGATACCCTGACCCTTAATGTC
>CAYWIY010000216.1:0-3167 GCA_964458455.1 uncultured Syntrophomonadaceae bacterium
TTTTATGCCGTCATCAAGTTTTACTGCTCTTATTTATTTCAGTATTATTGTTATTAGGCTTTATTTCCGCCGATGTCGAAGCGGCAAATATTTCGACTGGTGGTGATTTTACAGTTGAAAGAGAAGAAACAATAGACGATGATTTATATATTTTTGGGGACATGGTAACTATTGATGGTAAAGTAACAGGTGATGCGATTATATTTTCCAGGGAAGCAACTATTAATGGCACAGTCGATGGAGGCCTGCTGGTCTTTGCTGAAACAGTAGAGATTAATGGCGAGATAATGGGAACCGCCAGGGGAGGGGCCAATGCTTTTTATTTTCAAGGCTTAACTGAAAGGGATTTAATGGTTTCAGCCAATACTATTAATGCTTCCGGTACTATCGGTCAAGATTTCTTTGGGGCTGCTAACAGATGCGATATTACCGGATCTGTAGGTCGCAACATGAGGGTTTCCATGAACCAGCTGGCAGTTGATGCCCCGGTTGGCGGAGATATAAGGGGCACCGTTAACGAGCTTTCTTTTGGACCCGAAGCTGAAATAATGGGCAAAGTAACCTATACTTCAGAAAGAGAGGCAGCCATTGACAACCAGGCAGTAATTGCCGGAGAGGTGGAAAGATTGGATCCTCCTGCTGAGAGGCCGGTTACAACTCCGCTTAGAACTGCCTGGAGTACTGTTCGGTCTGTGGTATCTATACTGGTGGTTGCCCTGCTAATGGCCTTGATTTTTCCATTTCTCACCTCAGGTACGGCCCAAAAAATCAGGGAAAAACCCGGTTTAAGCCTTGGGGTAGGGGCCCTGGTGGTTTTTGTTGCTCCGCTCGCAGCTCTGTTTCTACTTATAACAGTAGTGGGAATACCGATCAGCTTTTTATCGATGCTGCTTTACTTAGTTTTACTCTACATAACCAGGATTTTTGCCGGTTTCTTTTTAGCCCGGGTTGCTTTTGAGCGTTTTAACAAACAGGTTCACCCGGTTTGGACCGCTTTAATCGGGGTTTTTGTATTGGTCCTGTTGACAAACATACCATATATCGGCTGGTTGATTCACCTGGCTGCGGCTCTTTTTGCTGCCGGTGCCTTGATTTTATACCTGGTTGAGAAGAAAGAAGCATCATCTGCAGAAACTTCAGTTGAATAAGAAGGAATATAATTGTAAAGTTTGCTGGATACTAAACCAAAACCAACTTTCGTCAGGTTATTTTTTTAACCTGGCAGGGTATCATAGCATGCGAAGAGAGAAAACCGATCTTAACTATTGAAGGATCGGTTTTTCTCTGAATAAATATTGGAGGTATCCTAAATGTTTAAAAAAGAAACTTATAACAAAACCGGTTTGCGGGATGATAATATTTGATAATTTTTCTAGGTGGCAGCAGCCCTGGCTCTACCCTGGCTATAGCCCAACTTTACTTTACAAGGTTGCTTGCTGATGTTACAGTAAGAACATACAGAACTGGCCAGTCAGTTCTGGGTATGACACGGGCTTGTTTCAACAGGCTTTTTTTATTTTAAGCCGATCAAGAATTTGGGGGAGGTTAAAACATCATGGCCGATTCAAGGCACTTTCCTGAACAGGATAAAAAAGAAAAGATAATCATAGCTGCTTTGGAGATATTTTCTCAGAAGCTTTTTCACCAGGTTGCTATGTCAGAAGTGGCGGCAGCTTCAGGAGTTGGAAAAGGAACTATATATCTCTACTTCGACAGCAAGGAGGCGCTTTTTCGAGAAGTAATCAAATATTCATATAAAGTTTACTATGATTCCTTGGAAAACTGCATGGAAGCAGGAAGAAGTGCCTGCGATAAGCTGAAAAGAGTAATGGATATGCAGAAAGAGTTTGTCCAAACCCAGAAAAGGTTTGTCTATATGCTGGCCGAGGAGAAATTGGTCAGTTCGCTGATCCTGGAAGAGGAGGCTTTCCAGGGCCAGCAGGAAATAATTGACCTGGTCCGTCAGGTTATTGATGAAGGCATAAAGGAAGGCGAATTCAGGGACATGGATCCCGCCCTGGCGGCGAAGATATTTATGGGCGGGGTAGCTGCACTCTGGTACAGCGCCTATGTTTACGAGAGTCAAGATGTCCTGGAGCAGAATTCGGTTGATGAGGTTATGAATATCGTCTATAACGGTTTTTGTAAAGAAGAAGTTGTGTCCGGCAGGCATTAACCGTAAGGTACGATTGAAAACAGTTCAAGAGGAGGGATTTTCGGTTGCCTCTTAAAAATATTTCCCGGGTAATAATTGTCGTGGTTGTGAGCACCGTGGCTTTGTTCAGCATAATATCTATATCAGGCATAGGTACCGACGATATAGGCCAGGGGTTAACAGATGAAAACGAAGAATTTAATAATGAAACCCCGGCTCTGCGGGTTTCTACAACTGTCCTGGAAGAAGGGGCACTGGCCGATGAGCTTGTCCGAAGTGGCGAGCTAGCTTCCTGGCGGGAGGCGGAAGTTTACCCGAAAATAACAGCAGAAGTAGAAGAGGTGTATGTTTCCGCGGGTGATGCAGTAACGGAAGGCGAGGTTATGGCCAGACTGGACGGGGAAGATTACCGCGATGAAGCCAGGGCTGCCGAATCTTCTCTACAAAGCGCCCAGGTCCAGTACCGTGAGGCGGAAATAACATATGAACGCATGCGGGACGAGCTTGAAAATATGCGGGAGCTTTTTAAGGCCGGGGCGGTTTCCCGGCGGGAACTTCTGGAAATGGAGGACCAGGTGGAGATAGCCAAAGAAGGTCTCCAGGGAGCCCGCTCAATGATTAAGCAGTCCGAGACCCAGCTTTCCGCCGCCCGGAGAATGCTGGAAAGGACCGAGGTGAGCTCTCCCATTACCGGGACGGTTAGTGCCGTGGTTATGGAAAGGGGAGACATGGCCACTACCCAGGCTCCCATGGTCATAGTAAACCAGCTCGATCCCTTGAAGGTGGAGCTGACTGTTGATGAAAGGCACATCAATAAACTTGAAGAGGGCCAGGATGTAGAGGTCATGGTTAGTGCATCCCGGGAAGAACCTTTCAGCGGTGAGATCCATAAGGTTTATCCTACGGCGGTGGAAGGTACGCGCTCTTTCCCGGTGATAATAGAAGTGGATAACCCGGAAGCGGATCTGCGCCCCGGGATGTACGCCGAAGTTGTGTTTACCCTGGTTGAAGT
>CAYWIY010000217.1:0-3159 GCA_964458455.1 uncultured Syntrophomonadaceae bacterium
AAATATTTGCCACCATGATGGTGGGCATGGTCTCATCATCGGAAAAATGCCTCTCTACGATCCTGAAGTTCATTTATGACTCTCCTTTTCAATACATGGTAAACCCAATCAGAAACACTTAGTCTATAGATTATCACTTTTATTATATGCTAGTTCCACCAATTATTTAAGGATCTTTTCACGAAGAAGCCCGGTTTTATACCGGGCTTACTAATAAATGTACGCTGCAACAAGAAAGATTAAAGAAATTTAATCTGCTCCACATAATCATCAAACTCCTGCAAACACGCTTCCGCCTGTTCCGGGTCTCTTGAAATGTATTCCATAATTATTGCCTGCAGAAGCAACATAACCGAACAGCCGGGATCAGAAAAGGAGGTATACTGCTGCGGGATGGCCAGCAAATAAGTAGCAGCCGCCTTCAAAGGAGAAAGGATACTGTCGCTTATACCGATCACGGTCGCCCCTTTCTTCTTAAAAGCTTCACCTAAAAGCTGCATTTTTTTAGGGTAGCGGGGAAAAGAAAATATAAAGACGGCTGTCCTGCTGTCACAGGAGAGGTAATAATTATAAGCATCAGTGCTGTCCCTGCTTAAGACCGAGACTTGCTTTTTAACTTTAGCCAGGTTGTAGCCAAAATACTGGGCCAGGTATCCGGACGAATATGATCCAATGATGTAAACTTTATCAGATCGGCATATAGTGTCTACCACTGTTTCAATATCTTGAATGTCAATACTCTCAAGCAACCTGTTAATATTACGCTGGTCATTGTTAACCACAGTCTCCAGGATGTTTAGCTGTTTCAACTCATCGCCCTTGTAGGTGTGGCGGATCGTGTCAAAGGCTTCCAGTTCATGCTGAACCACGGCCTGCAAATCTTCAAGCATTTCAGGAAAACCGGAATAGTTCAGGAAGGTAGCCAGCCGGACTACCGTGGCTTCACTAACATTAGCTTCCCTGGCAATCTGGGCGATAGTTTGAAAAGCGGCGGTCTTGTAATTGTTGATCAGATATTCAGCCAGCTGCGCCTGCTTGGGAGACAGGGAATCGCTCACTTTTTCTATCCTGTCAAAAAATGTGCTATTTACAGCCACTTCAATACCCCTTTTTTAACAAAGTATTAGAAACATAGAGATAAAGTAACTCAGCCTATTGCCCCTATTGAATGATAAGCGGTGCCGGTATTATTACCACCAGTTTCTGGCGGTGCAAAAGTTATCCCCGAAACACCATATTGTAACAAGCAAGTACCTCACCAATACTTCCCGGCCTACCAAAAAGCTAACTTCCAGCCTGCAGCGGGAATGGGTTGAAGCCGGAACTGCAGGGAGGGCCCTCGCTGGCATACATCATTTTTTCTTCCGGAACAAAAATCAAGCCTGATTGGGTCATCGATGTGGATTCACCTTCTTCTGTATGACGGCAAATACTGTAAGGGTAATTGGCATGATCGCATAAAGCTTGCTTACATATACCGAGATCAATCAGGCCAAAATCGTTCTCTAACAACTGCCGCATGCGCCCGCTTCTAATATAGGTATTAGAACTGCGCACCGGCGGCCTGATTGCATACTGGCTTAAAAGATCATTCTCATAGTGGTTGGCGTGGGCATACATAGCCGTAATATAGTGGATTTTTTCTTTTTTCCCTGTGGCTTCGATATTGAATCCCCCGTACTGGTTGCCAACAATAAAATTAAATCCACTGGCCCGGGGCGTATTCAACAAAACATGAACAGCATCATTCAAATTTTTACCGCCCAGGGTTTCGCGGATCATCAGCGGCACAGGTAGTCCGGTATCTTCATCAACAGCCTTTACCGTACTCCAGATCAAGGCCAAACCATGTTCATTGATCCCTGCCCCTCCGACCACCCCCGGGTGGGTCAACATAATGACCCTGGGAGCATGATCGGATCCACTCGTATTGATGCTGATAATTATGGGATTGAAATATTCGTCCATATCCCAGCCCTGGCCCAGGTAGGTCCTTTTATCAACCGTAGCGCGCCCGGTAGCTAAAAACAAGGTGCAGCCGTTTACCTGGTCTTTGGTTTCATTGTAGTAGGCCATCTCATCATAACAGTTCATGAAAAACACTTTTTCAAAGGCAAGCCCGGAGCCTTCGGCTATTCCTTCAATTTCTTCTATCAGCGCAGGGGCGTATTTCTGAGTGCTGTCAATATAATAAGCGGTGGCACCGATGATGCTGCGTTCATTTGAGGTTTTAGAAAAATCTGTATAGCGTTTGAGCAGTCTCCCATAAAGGCTGTGTATTTCCTGCTTTAGGATTGCCCCATGCTGCAGTCCGATCTCTTTTGGTGTTCCAGTGAAGTCGTATTGTTTGATCATATTAGCTCATACTCCTGTCCTTTATATAAAACCGGCCTAACCTGCCTGCCCCCTGTATAAACCATTTCGACTTTGTCCAGCAGAGGTTCAAGGCTTTTATCAAGCACACCGTTTACTACTATTACATCTGCAGCTTTACCTGCTTCCAGGGTGCCCAGTCCTTCAGCCAGCCCCAGGGCCTCTGCAGATACTTTCGTGGCACTGCTTATGGCCTGCAGGGGCTCCATGTAACCCTGCTCTACCAGGATAACCAGTTCAAGGGCATTTCTGCCGTGAAAGTTATAGTTGGTCCCGGCATCAGTTCCGAAAGCAACTTTAACTCCTGCTTCGATAGCCCGGCATAAGTTTTCCCTGAAGCGCCGGTCTTCACCCCTGCTTTTTTCAAGCATAAAACTGGGAACCCCTCTTTCCGGGCCGTATTTTTCCATCAAGTAACCTGCAGACAGGGTCGGAACCAGGTAAACCCCGCAATCTATCATGAGTTCAATAACTTCATCATCTATAAAAGTGCCATGTTCAATAGTGTGGACCCCGGCTTTAATAGCATTGATGATTCCTTCCTTGCCGTGAGCATGAGCTGCCACCCTCAGTCCTACCTTACGGGCCTCTTCAACCACTACCGCCATTTCTTCGCGGCTTAACTGCGAAGCCCCAGGTATACCCCCCGGGTTCATGTAAGCCCCGGTAGCCATCAATTTAAGAAAATCAGCCCCGGCCTTGATCTGCTCCCGCGCCGCTTTCCTGACTTCATCGCACCCGTCGGCCTCCCTGTACATACCAGCAAAGTATTCATTACCCGCTGTG
>CAYWIY010000218.1:0-3152 GCA_964458455.1 uncultured Syntrophomonadaceae bacterium
CACCCGCAGGCCATCATCGAATTGCCGGCGCCGATTAAAGCATTGCCACCGGCATCTTTATCTTGACTTGCCTCCCCGTCAGCCGGGCGAGCTCCTTCTACCTTTTGAGCATCCCCCTCTTCTACGATGGTGCCTTTCTCGTCAAGATAAGAATGGCAGTGCTTGCACTTAACTGCCTCTATTCTGATCTCTTCCCAGCAGTACGGGCAATGCTTGTATTGATCTGAACTCATAATTGATGCCCCGCTGACAATCAAATGATTTCTGAAGCTATTTTTCTTAAATTATTCTGAAGAACGATTTTTTGGGAGCGATTTCTATATATTAGAGTACTATAAAGATTATTCTTTACGATCAAGAAAAATCCTTGCTCAAGGAAAATATTTTCGAGCAAGGTCCAGCAAGCCCACCGGGGGTTATAACCGGTGGGCTTGAGCACCCTACTGCCCGCAGCGTAAATCAAACCACACCTCTGAATTCCTGCCCCTGTCATGAGCAGCTACCGGGGAATCGTCCTTATCAACAATAAAGTAGGTATAACCATGGTGTTCCGCGCCTTCATAGAGATCAGTTCTCAACGATGGCTCTAACCCTGATACGGAAATAAACTCATCATAAGTAACCCCGTCTTCACTGACAGCATCAAACTGGGCGTGGTTTACTTCGTAAGGATCGTCTTCTTCAGTTTCAATAACCTTGACTCTGAATTTAGCCAGGATATACTCCTTGCCTTCTGCCGGTTCTTCATTAAACGGGTTGGCTTCCCTGACCATTGTCCAGGCTTCATCGCCTGAAACCAGCTCTACCATTTCCAGTTCAATAGTGGCCTTGCCGACAAAAATACTGTCTTTGCTCACAACAAATGCTTCATTTAAGCCGGCCGGGTTTGTACGCGAGTTTCCATCAATTTCTTCGTCTTCCTCAACTGCTTCCTCGACCTCTTCAGCAGGCTCTTCCTCCGGTGCCTCCTCAACCGCTTCCGGCTCTTCGTCTTCTGTGCTGCCTATGGCAAGCACAACAAATACTATAAGCACCAGGACCGAAAGCACTGATAATATGCCTCGCTTTTTCATTTCACCGCACCTCCTTTCAAACTGGTTTCCCTGCGCGCCCCGATCAAAGCCATGATGCCCCCGATCAGCGTAAGGACCATGAAGATGGCAACCAGGGTCCCGCCGGCGATGACGTTGATCAGGGCTAACACAATTATTGCTACCGGGGGGATGAGCGAACCGGAATAAATACTGGCCACCGCAAGAGCGATGATCACAAAAGACAAGAAAATACCCGCCCAGCCGAGGCCGATTACGGTTTCCGCCCCTTCTCCACCGAAGGCTCCACCCAGACCTCCGATACCCAGGGTGATAAAGGCCATGACCACCCCGAAAAGACTCCCGATTAACGACACGATTCCACCTGCCTTTTTCATACTTGCAACCTCCTTTCAAGATTTATAGCAGCTGCAAAACCAGCTGCAATACCAGCCGTGCAAAACAAAAGATCATGGTAGCAAAAAGTACCCGGGATCGCTCCGGAAAACTGCAGGAGCTCATACCCCAGCCCTACTGCCGGTAGGGATAATAGCCAGATCTGCTTTAAACGGCCGGACTGCTTCCACCAGGTAGCGGTGATGATAAAAGCATAGGAGAAAGCCCAGAGGCCGTTTGGCAAAGAATAAATTGACCACTCGGGCATCAGGGGCACTAGCTGCAAGGTATGAACCCTTAATAATTCAAGGGGCTCCCGCAAACCAGCGAAGTCCAGCCACATAAAAATTCGCAGTGTGCCGGGGCGGAAAAGTAAATAAATCAACCCTCCCAGAAAAAGGGGCAGCCCTGCAAGCAGTGTCTTTTTAAAGTTGAACCTGGTTGCACAGGCAACATTCCGGTAAGTGAATTTTTGAAAGACCGCCGATGCCACTTGGAACTGCCCTCCTTTCAATTAAGGCTTTTTGCCGGCATGTGGTGAAAAGTACATTAAAGAATAACAGGGGGAAGGGACACACATATGTCCTTGTGAGCTTAAAATTTCTATTGTGTCCAATAATCACCGCTTTTCATAAGTTGTAATACGGTTTCCCGGTATGTTACCGTTTAATCAATAGGAGGGGAACCTATTATGCTCGACAATATAATTAAAAAAACCTGCCTGCCGGTTGTTGTTGCTTTAATGATAGCTTTTTTGCTTTCCGGTTGCGCGGCGGAATACGAAGTGAAGCTCGAAGCAGATCCTGAAGATGCCGGCACGGTAACTGGAAGCGGCATTTACAGTGAAGGCGAGACCGTTACCATTAAGGCAGAGGCAGAAGAGGGATATACTTTTGACCGGTGGAAAGTAAAGGGAACAGAGCTGGAGCATAGCGATAAAGAAACAGAGCTGAAAGTAGAAGAAGATAAAGAGCTGGTTGCTGAGTTTTCAAGAAAAACCCCTACAATCAAACTTGAGTGCGATATCGAAGAAGGTAGCCTTACCGGTGGAGGAACTTTCGAGTACGGCGAAACAGTGGAAGTTGAAGCAAAGGAAATAGAAGGATACCGGTTCAAGAAGTGGTTAGAAGATGATGAAGTCGTCAGTGAAGATAAAACTTATCAATTTAGCGCTGTTGAAAACCGCACCCTGACTGCGGTAAGAGAACTGGAAACAGCGGTAAGAGAAGTGGGCTATGATTTAGAAGGGCTGATTCTAAAAGAGGATCTCAAGGGGTATTTATTGCCGATTAGAGAAAATGGCAAATATGGCTTGATCGATACAGAAGGGGAGAAGGTAGTTCGGGTCAGTGAGCTTAATTGTGTCGATTTGGCTTATGGCTTATTCTGGGATCATCCAGGCGTAAGACCGCAACAGGTAGGGGAAACCGATCCCTTAATATTACCTCTCGATATTGATGGCAACCACAAGCGGGTTGCTTTTAATGAAAAGGGCCAATTAATTACCACTTTACTCAAGCATTCATTTTACAACAACTATGGCCTGATCGTTGTTGAAGACGAAAGGTATGGCTTCATTGATTTTGAGCAGAATCCGCTTCTTGAATTAAAGTATGAAGAAGTAACATTTCTTCGATTTATTCAAGAGCGGGATCTGTTAAAGATAAGAAAGGACGGCCTTTATGGCCTGGCTGACAGTGCTAGCGGGGATATTGTTGTTGAACC
>CAYWIY010000219.1:0-3129 GCA_964458455.1 uncultured Syntrophomonadaceae bacterium
GCTTCCCGGAAAGGCCCGTAAAAAGCGGAAGCATACTTGACCGCGTAAGATAAAATGGCCTTATCCTTAAAACCTTCCCGGTCCAGGGCGGAGCGGATAGCAGCCACCCGGCCGTCCATCATGTCCGAGGGGGCGATAATATCAGCCCCGGCCCGGGCCTGGGACAGGGCCGCTTCCGCCAGCAGCTCCAGGGTGCGATCATTGTCGACACAGCCGTTTTCGATGACGCCGCAGTGTCCGTGGTCGGTGTACTCACACAGGCATAGATCGGTAATGACCAGCAGTTCCGGAAAGCGCTCTTTCAAGGCCGTAGAGGCCCTTTGCACTGCTTCCTCCGGGTCGCTTGCCGCCCTGCCGAAGGGATCCTTGGAGTCTGGAATGCCAAACAAGAGCACCGCCGGGATCCCTAAAGCTTGCACCCTGCCTGCTTCTTCCAGGAGGCGGTCTACGGAAAGGCGGCATATACCGGGCAGGGAATCAATAGGCTCCACCCTTTCTGTACCGTTAACCACGAAAAAGGGATAGATCAGGTCGGTTGGAAAAAGTGCGGTTTCCCTGACCATACTGCGCAAGGTTTCTGTGGTGCGCAGGCGGCGCGGCCTTATTCTAGGGTTCTCGATCATCTTATTTGCCTCCCTGCGGATAAATATTATTGATCAGCCGGCTGTTTTCCCCGGCTGTAGTAACTAATAATTGCCTCAACCAGGCCGCCGATGGTGTAATCTTCTGCTTCCACGGCCACCTTCAGCCCTTTTTCTCTGACCGTGCCCGCTGTGACCGGACCGATTGCTGCCAGGGCTACCTCGCCTAAAAGCTTCTCTGCCCCGGGGCCGATCATGCCGACCAGGTTCTCTACGGTAGAGGAGCTGGTGAAAGTGACCATGTCCACTTCCCCTGCTTCAAGCAACTCTTTTAAAAGGCCGGCGTCACCGCCTCCCCTTACGGTCCGGTAGCAGCTGATATTGTCCACCAGGGCCCCTAGATCTTGCAGGGCTTCAGCCAGCAGCGGGCGGGCTAAATCAGCCCGGGGCAAAAGCACCCTGTCGCCTGCTTTAACCTCGCCTTTGAGCTGATCAATTACCGCTTCCGCCCTGTATTCAGCGGGCATGTAATCGACCCGCAGCCCTTTTTCTGCCAGGGCCTCACCGGTCTTCGGGCCGATGGCACAGATACCTGCCCCTTTTAGCTCACGGATGTCGAGGTTCAATTCCCGCAGGCGCCGGAAAAAATGCTTGACCCCGTTTTCGCTGGTAAAGATCACCCAGCGGTACTGCCCCATGTTTTCCAGGGCCTGATCAAGGGGCCCGTAATCTTCCGGCGGCTCAATCTTTATGGCCGGGAACTGGATCGTTTCCGCTCCCAGCTCTTCCAGCTTTCTTGCAAATTCACTGGCCTGGGCCCGGGCCCGGGATACGACAATACTTTTGCCAAAAAGCGGTTTCTGTTCAATCCACTTTAATGTCCGGCGCAGTTCCACCACCGGCCCGGTTACGATCACCGCCGGAGGCCCGAAATCATCTTCCTCCGCCTTCAGGGCGATATCTTCCAGGGTGCCGGTGAGGGTCTTTTGCCCGGCCCGGGTTCCCTGCCTGATCAAAGCCACCGGGGTGGAAGGCGCAAGCCCTTCTTCCATCATCCGCCCCGTGATCAGGCCCAGGTTGCCCATCCCCATCAGGATGACATTGGTCCCGGCGCCCCTTGAAAGGGCTGCCCAGTCCAGGTCGGAACCCTCTTTTTCCGGATCCTCGTGGCCGGTAATCACCGTAAAACCGGAAGCCAGGCCCCGGTGGGTAACGGGGATACCGGCATAAGCGGGGACGGCTACAGCGGATGTGATGCCGGGGACAATTTCAAAACCGATGCCCCTTTCAGCCAAAAAGGCCGCTTCTTCGCCGCCGCGCCCGAACACGAAAGGATCGCCGCCCTTCAGGCGGGCCACCTGCAGCCCGGCCGCCGCTTTTTCAGCCAAAAGGGCGTTGATCTCCTCCTGCTTCAGGGTGTGCCGGTCGGGCTTTTTACCGACATAGATCAGCTCCGCCTCTTCCCTTGCATGCTGCAGCAGGCGGGGTGAAACCAGGCGGTCGTAAACCACCACGTCCGCTTTCCCGATACACTGCAGGCCCTTTAAGGTAATCAAAGCCGGATCGCCCGGGCCGGCCCCGATTAAATAAACCGGGCCCTGGTTCGCGTTGCTATTATCAGAGTTCTTCCTGCTCAAGTTTATTCACACTCCTGCCTGATCTGATCCAGGATACTGCCGCAGCCGTCCTGCAGCAGCTCTTCTGCCAGGGCTATGCCCAGCGCTTGCGCATCTTCCGGAAGCCCTTTTTTCTCACCTTTAAACATCAGCTTACCGTCAAGTGAGGCCACCATGCCCTGCAAAGAAAGGCTTTCGTTCCCTACTGCAGCCAGGGCGCCTACCGGCACCTGGCAACCGCCCTCCAGGCGGCGCAGGAAAGCCCGCTCGGCCTCCACCGCCCTCCCGGTGCGGGAGCAGTGCAGGGCACTCAACAGCGCTTCTGTTTTTAAATCACCGGACCTGATTTCAAGGCCGATCGCCCCCTGCCCCACCGACGGCAGGCAGATATCTGCGGGAATAATCTCATCGATCAGATCCGACCAGCCCATCCGCTTCACCCCGGCGTAGGCGAGGATAATCCCTTCAAAATCGCCCCGCTCGAGCTTCTTAAGGCGGGTATCTATGTTGCCCCGCACCGGGCTAACCTCAAGGTGCGGGTAGCGGTGCAAAAGCTGGGCCCGCCGGCGCAGGCTGCTGCTGCCGATCCGGGCTCCCTTTCCAAGGCCGGACAGTTTCCCTCCCCGGCCGGCGGAGATAAAGACATCCCAGGGTTCCTCCCGCTCAAGCATTGCCCCGATCTTAAGGCCTGGAGGGAGAAAAGTGGGCATATCCTTCATGCTGTGCACGGCCACATCGATCTCTTCTTCCAAAAGCGCTGTTTCCAACTCCTTGATAAATACTCCCTTATCGCCTATCTTCTCCAGGGGGATGTCTGTAACCACATCACCCGTGGTCTTGATCTCCTTAAGCCTCACCGAAAGATCCGTAAAGGAGCGCTCCAGGGCCTCTTTTACCAGCCCGGCCTGCACCAGGGCCAGCCTGCTGCCCCT
>CAYWIY010000220.1:0-3127 GCA_964458455.1 uncultured Syntrophomonadaceae bacterium
GAAGTGACAATGGGGACGGGGCAATTTTGTCACCAACAAGTATACCGGTTGGTACAGTCCTTTTTACCTGTCTTTTTGTCCGCCTCCCGCAGATCTGCTATAATCTGTTTAGGGCTATTTAACTAGAATTTTTAACGGGAGAGTTAATTGCCCTATAAATTACTATCGCAATAATAGGTGTATTCAGGTGGCAAATAAAGCAAAAATGAAAAAAAGCTTTTACTTTAACCGGGCCGAGCAAAAAAAGCTGGTTAAAGAACTAAAATACCTCCTGGAGCAGGAAGAGATAATACAGTTTGCTTACCTGCACGGTTCATTCTGTGAGGAAGGGAATTTTCGCGATCTCGATATAGCTATTTATCTTTCCGAGCAAGAGAAATACAAGCAGCTTGATTACCAGCTTCAGCTTGAGGATAAACTCCAGAAAAGCTTTAACTATCCTGTGGATATCCAGATCTTAAATCATGCTCCACCTGCCTTTTCTTATATGGTAATAAAAAAAGGGTGCCTCCTGATGGTCCGCAACGACAACCTGCGGACAAAATTTGAAATGAGAACTTACCACCGCTATTTTGACATTTTACCTTACCGGGACCGCTATCTCAGGGAGGTTTAAGATGATCAAGTATGAGAAAGAAACAATAACTAACTTACTCTCAGAAATCAAGGGTGCCCACAAACTTTTATCTGAACTTAAAGCTAAAGATATAGCTGATTTAAAAGCTGATCAGCACCTGGTTAGCAGTGCCAAGTATAACTTTATTGTATCAATTGAAGCAGCTATAGATATCTGCAATCACTTGATCAGTAAGAACGGCTTCCGTGTGCCCGATGACTACAGCGATTCCTTTAGGATTTTGGCTGAGGAAAGCTTGTTGAGCCAGGATTTCGTAGAGGAAAGACTGGTTAAAATGGCCCGCTTTCGTAATCGGCTGGTTCATCAGTATTGGAAAATAGATCTCGAAACGCTCTATGAGATTTTACAGAATAACCTGGTTGATTTAGAGCAATTTATCAATGAGATCAAAGAGCATTTGTCGTCTGAAAGTAAAAGGGAGACAGATGTTTGACTCATAGAAGTGTTTACTGCCTCATGAATCAAGCCGTTTTGTTCATAGAAACAGCTGTCAGTGGAGATAGTTACCTAAACACTAAGTATTCGCAGATGATCTCGTTCACAGAGCGCCTTTAGCCAAAACCGGCCGGGTAACGCTTAGCCCCAGACCTTTAATAAATAAAATTCAACTCGTTTATAGTGAACTTTTTTATTCAAAAAAGGAACCCTGGGAGTTTATAATGGCCAAAACAGAATCTTTGCTTAAAACAAAATTTATCAAGCCTGCCCTGCGAACAGAAACCCTTCAGCGCTGCAGGCTATTAGACCAGTATCTAAATAAAGCAGTAAATTTTAATAACAATGATTTTGGGTATCGTCTTGTCCTCGTTTCAGCTCCGGCCGGTTACGGTAAGACTACTTTAGTATCTTCATGGCTTGAAAACAGGGGATCAACGGTCTGGTTGTCACTCGATGAAGCAGATAATGATCCAGGTCGTTTCTGGCTTTATTTTGCCTCCGCTTTAAATAGGACTTATGAGATTGGCGCCTCTATGCTTTCCATTCTTGAATCCGGTCCCATCTCGCTTGATTCCGGTGCGGATAAGGATATTCAATATGAAGAAGCGCTGGTTTTATTGCTTAATGAGCTGGCTGATACTAAAGAACCGGTTTTACTGGTTTTAGATGATTATCACCATATTGATGATGAAAGTATAAATCGCGGCCTGCAGTTCCTTGTAGAAAATCTACCGCCAAATTTTCAGTTGATCATAATTTCTAGAGCCGACCCTCCCTTGCCGCTGGCTCGCTGGCGAAGTAAAGGCTGGATGTTTGAGATGCGGCAGAAAGATTTGCGCTTTGACCTGGAAGAAACAGCTCAGTTAATAAAAAAAATTTCTGGCTTTGAGCTGGATACGAAGCAAGCCCAAATGATTGATGAGAAAACTGAGGGCTGGGCTTCTTCCCTGCAGGTTATCGGCTCAATTTTTTCAACCGTAAAGGACCTGGAGAAAGATACCTTTATAAAAAACTTAAACCAGTCCCACCGTTACCTTTTGGATTTTCTTTCTGATGAAATCTTAGATCAACAAGATCCTGAAATCATTAACTTTTTGCTTGATACTTCTATCCTGGAATATTTAACACCCGAAGTCTGCAGAGTTTTAAGCGGCCGTGAAGATGCCGGGTTGGTCTTGCGCACATTAGAAGCAGAAAACCTGTTTATTACATCCCTGGATCATTCAGGGCAGTGGTATCGTTATCATAATCTTTTTGCTGAAATGCTTCGCTTTCGCCTTGTATCTAGAGAAGGCAAGGTAAAATTAGCTTCATTACATAAAAAAGCAGCGACCTGGTTTGCTGAACATGGTCAACCCTCAAGGGCAGCGCTTCATGCCCTGAAGGCAGCTGACCATAATTTTGCGGCAGACCTGCTTGAACAAAATGCAGCTGCATTATTTAACAGGGGGGAGCAGAAAAACCTGACCAGGTGGATTGAGCAAATCCCCCAGGAAATAGTTGAAAAACGTCCTCGCCTGTTAACTTTTTTTAGCATGCTTGCCTACCTGTCAGGTGATGCTAACAGGGCGGAAGAGCTTTTAGGAAAAGCCAGGCCTTTGATCTTTAGCCCGGAAGAAGGCCTGCAGCTAACTAAAACCACCGATCAGCAAGAACTGCAGGGCATTTACTATGCAGTCAGGGCATACCTGCGACTTTTTTCCGGAGATGTCGCCGGTATGAGTCGCGATTCAGAGAAAGCCCTGGCAAATCTTCCTGAAAATGATTCGATGTGGCAGAGCAATCTTTTAATTCTCTCTGGTGACATAGCTGCGATTAGCGGTAGTATTAACAGGGCCGTGGATATATTCACAGAGGCCCTGGCTTTTTGCCGCCGGGTCAATGATCATTTTTTTACCCTGCTGGCAGGATTTAAACTGGCCCGTATTTTTTATTACCAGGGCCGGTTGAGAGAATCCGACCAGCTTTGCCTGGACCTGCTTGACGAAGCAGAAGAAAGCGGTTTTTCTTCAACAGCCAGGGCCGGTTGTCTTCACATTATCCGGGGCATGG
>CAYWIY010000221.1:0-3120 GCA_964458455.1 uncultured Syntrophomonadaceae bacterium
GCATTGTCATCGACATACTGGCCGTCGTGGTAAACAATAGCCTGGACTTCTTCTTCACTGAGCTCGATATAAGGCAGGGCCAGGTAGATGCTGCGGATGGGCACACTTAAATAAGTCAGATCCCGGTTATAGGTGTACGGGTATTTTACGCCTTTTAAGTACTGCGGCCGCCCCGGCATGCCCACCTTGCCCAGGTCGTGCAGGAGGGCGACGATAACACAGCTTTCATCTGTTATTTCCGGGGCGAGATTTTCTTTTAGACTGAGCATGGTTTCTGCCACGTTGCAGGAATGCTCCAGCAAACCCTGTTCCCTCGACAGGTGAAACCGGGTGCTGGCCGGGCTTTTCAGCCAGTCGGTTTCAGCCTCCAGGTAGTTCATCAAGTGCATGAAAGAAGACCGGCGTTCGACCACTTTTTCTTTTAGCATTTCATAACGTTCCATCAGTGTATACATTTTTGACCTCGCTTTAACCCTAAATTTCTCTTGCAAGGATAAGCGTAGCAAAACCGGGTGTCACATATGTGTCCCTTACGCCTGGTAAAGTTGGGTTTAGCAAAATAGAAGGGAGGGAAGGATTAATATGAAGAACAAAGAAATAATTATCAAATGAAGTATTCGAAGTATTCAATGTGAACCATATGTGTCCCTCATCACTGCTATTATCCAGGTTAGAACATCAAGGTCTAGCCCGGCTTTAAAACCCGGGCAAACCCAAAACACCACACTAAACAGAGGTGAGTTCTGGTGAATGCGTACGCACGTACCGGCGATTTTCCGGAAGCTTTGGTTAAAATAGTTTTTACCGTGATGGAGAAAACCCCAGGCGGCGGGGCAACCATGAACGACTTGAAAGAAGCCTACGAAGAAGCCCGGGGAAGCTACCCCAGTAACAAGACCGTTTACCGCTGCATCCGCAGGCTGAACCTGCTTTTTGATCCCCTCGCCTACGGGGAAAACCCTGAAGTAGGGGAAGAATTAGAAGAATACGGTGAGGAGGATGAAGATTATGCTGTGCCGCCGCTGATCCAGTCAAAGCGCACAAAAGGCGGGACCCGCTATATTTTTACCGGCGACCTGCCGGCAACAAGCATTGATGCCAACCAGGCCCTGCTGATGACCCTGGGATTATATACCCAGCAGCGCGGGCTCTTAAAAGAACACTTCGAGACGGTCATCCAGACCCTGCTCAGGGATCTGCTGGCCAGGATTAACACCTACCAGAACGCCTTCCGGGAAATCGAGCAGCACATCCATGTTTCGGGCCACGAACCGGCCGAACCCGGCCGAAACGTAGACAAGATCAAGAAAATCATGGAGGCGATCAGGAGCCGCAAAAGGCTTTACATGACCTACCTGCGCACTTACGACGGGGCGGTAACCGATCGCGAGTGCGAGCCCTACGGCCTGATCAGTAGAATAAACAGCTGGTACCTGGTAGCCCGGTGCATGAAACATCAAAAGCGGCGCATCTTTTTATTAGACCAGATCAAGGAGTTGAAAATAGTGGAAAACAGCACTTTTAAATGGCCGGAAGGTTTCTCAATCCATGAGGTTTACAGCAAATCCTGGGGTGTGTGGAACATCGATGAAGAAAAGCCGGCCGAGCCGGAAAAAGTGCGCATCAAAGTCTTCAAGGGGCCTGCTGAACGGTTCAACCTGGTCAGCTACCACGACACCCAGAAAGTGAAAATGCTGCCCGGGGGTGAAGCAGAAGTAACTTTTGAAGTTACTGGAGCCGGGGAGATGATCCCGTGGCTGATGAGCTGGGGCCAGGCCGTCCAGGTATTAGAACCGCAGTGGCTGAAAGAACAGCTGCTAAAGAACCTTAAGAACATGATCAACATGTACGATGATCAATAACCAAAGGGGGTGCAGTGTTTACATCTGCACCTGGAGAAAAATTTGGCAGGGATTTCATACCAAAAAGATACCCGAAAAACTTGTAAACACAAGCCAGGCTCCTCGGATAAACGTTAACTTCTGACTGCACGAGCAGCGGATTTGGCATCAAAAAATTTCATTGTGTCTCGAAGTTAATACAAGTTGGTAATAGCATTTACAAACTGTACACTTAATGCTATAGTTACAATATGATCAAACGGACATTACATAATAACCTTTTAAACCTTGCCAGCAAATTCCCGGTAGTTTCAGTCATCGGGCCCAGGCAGTCCGGCAAAACAACTCTGGTAAAATATTGTTTTCCAGGAAAAAACTATGTATCGCTCGAAGATCCAGACACCAGGGAATTTGCCCAGACCGATCCCAGGGGATTTTTAGCGACTTATCCAGAAGGGGCAATCCTTGATGAAATTCAGAGAACACCGGAATTATTATCCTATATCCAAACTATTGTAGATCACAAAAATCAACCCGGCATGTTCATTCTGACAGGATCGAACAATTACCTGCTTCAAGAAACCATATCGCAAACCTTAGCCGGACGAGTTGCAATTACTACACTGCTACCTCTAAGCTCAGAAGAGCTATTTAATGCAGGTTATAAAATTGACTCCCCGGAAGAGTTGCTTTTTAAAGGTTTTTATCCCAGGATTTTTGATCAACATATTGAACCAGAAATCTTCTACTCCAACTACATTCAAACTTATATTGAAAGAGATGTCCGGTTGATAAAAAACATTAATGATTTAAGCACTTTTCAGCGCTTCATCAAACTATGCGCCGGCAGAACCGGTCAAATTCTCAATTTGTCCTCACTCGGAAATGACTGCGGCATTACACATAACACTGCAAAATCCTGGATTTCCATTCTTGAAGCCAGCTTTATAATATTTTTACACCAGCCCTATTACAAGGATTTCAACAAGCGCCTGATCAAGCAACCGAAAATATATTTCTTTGACCCAGGCCTTGCTTCATCACTGCTAGGAATTGAAAGTAAAGCCCAGTTAGATACCCACTTTCTGAAAGGTGGCCTGTTCGAAACTTATGTTTTATCTGAACTCCATAAATACAGGTTAAACCGGGGCCTAAAACCCCGCCTGTATTTCTGGCGAGATAATCATGGTAACGAAATTGATTGTATAATCGAATCAGGCGATAAATTAATTCCGGTTGAAATAAAAGCCGGCAAAACCATCAATAAAGACTTTTTTAA
>CAYWIY010000222.1:0-3107 GCA_964458455.1 uncultured Syntrophomonadaceae bacterium
TTACATGGCTGCTATGTAATTAACTGATCGGCCTGGTTACATTTCATACTATATTTGATAAACACTGAGGGTGAGGTACGTTGGTTATTGAGAAGGTTGACCTGGGCAAAGAGGCAGAAGAACTGGCTGCTGTGATCAGGGCATCGTTTATAACTGTAGCTGAAGATTTTGAAATAACCCCGGAAAATGCTCCGACCAACCCCGCTTTTTTGCAAAAAGATGACCTGTTAAAAAGTGCAGAGAACAAAGGGGTTAATTATTACGGTTATTATGAATATGGAAAACTAATCGGATGTTATGCCCTGGAGAAAGCACTGCAGGGAACTTACTACCTGGAAAGGCTGGCCGTGGTGCCAGAAGAAAGGCACAGGGGTATTGGAATGAAGCTGGTGCTGGATTCTTTCCAACGGGTAAAAGAAAGAGGGGGAGTAAAGGTTTCTGTAGCCATAATTGATGAACATCAGGTACTCAAAGATTGGTACAAAAGCATCGGGTTTAAGGAAACAGGCAGAAAAACATTTTCTCACCTGCCATTTAATGTTTGCTTCCTCGAGTATAACTTATAATTTATCTACTGAATTATTTAAGGGCAGTTTTCATGCCGTTCTTTCAGCTACAAAGGTCAATTTTTGATCAGAGCTGCAGGCTGGTTCAAGCTTGAAGCTGGGATATATGGCATGCACATAAAAGCCGGTGCGGTATAGTATTTCTGCAACTGTTTCAGGGTTATGGTCTTTTTCATAGTGTTCTTCACGGTACTTTTTGTAAAGGCCGTGCTCAGTTTCCTGAAAAACAGTGAGCCTGGCAGTCCACAGATCTTCAGATGTTTCATATGAGCTCTCCATGATCAGTATGAGCTCCTCCAGCTCGGCGACGCAGGTACTGCCTTTTTTGTCGGTACAGCGCAGGCCGGGCCGGGTCAGGTCGAAGATAAAAAGGCCTCCGGCATTAATGATTTGATAAATACCCTGGAAGGTTTGAGCCAGCTCTTTTTCGCATAGTATATAATTTAAGCCATCCTGGAACAATAAAGCCAGGTCATACATGCCGGTTAATTTTAAGCTGCGAATATCCTGCAGCAGGTAATTGACCTGGAGGCCTTGCCGGCAGGTTTTTTCGCGAGCTTGTTTTAGCATGGTTTCGGAAAGGTCTACTCCTGTGGCCTGGTAACCTCTCCGGGCAAAGGGAAGGGTGGAGCTGCCTGTGCCGCAGGCCAGGTCGATTATTTTTTCAATGCTGAACTTTGTAGGGTGCATTTTGAGCAGCTGTTCAACATAATCTGCCCAGCCCTCATAATCAACCGAATCCATAATCCTGTCGTATATTTCTGCAAAGGAGCCGTATGGCTCCCCGTATGGTTTCACTTCATGCTTTACCATTTGTTGCCCCCCAAAAGTAATACATTGAAAAGTACTGGTCCTGCTGCCGCAATTTTAATTGCTATAACTCTCCTGCAATATCTGGAGGTAATCTTCTTTAGTTATTGTGCGGCAGTTGCTTGGCGTTGATCCATTCAGCTCGGATATTTCAGCCAGGTAGGCAAAGTCTTTTGGGTTGGCCTTATCGAGGCTGCTGAACCGTGGGATGCCAATCTCTGAACTTAATTCGGCCAGTTTTTCTGCCAGAAGCCTGGAAGCTTCTTCTGGCTGCATATTCTTTACATCCAATCCGCAGGCTGAAGCAGCACGCGCGTGGCGTTCAGGGTCGGCTTCAGCATTAAAAGCCGTAACTGCCGGCAAAAAAATCGAATTGGCTATGCCGTGCGGGGTATCGTACAGGCTGCCAATGGCCTCAGCCAGGCAGTGGACGGCACCAACGTCGGCGTGAGAAAAAGCGATCCCGGCTAAAACAGAACCGATCATCATATCGTCCCTGGCCTGCTTGTTGCTTCCTTCTTTTACTACTACCGGCAGGGCCGGGTAGATTATTTCCATGGCGGCTAAAGCCATGGCGTCTGAGAACGGGTTGGCCATGCGGCAGGTGTAGGCTTCAATGGCATGGACCAGGGCATCCATCCCGGTAGAAGCTGTAAGGCCCTCAGGCAGGGTGTACGTGGTTTCAGGATCCACCAGGGCCAGTCCGGGAGCGAGCCTGACATCCTTTACCGACATTTTGAAACTGCGTTTTGTATCGGTGACCACGGCCGACCTGGTAACCTCCGAGCCGGTTCCGGCCGTGGTCGGAATGGCAATTATGGGTGTTACCGCGCCGGGAACAGTGCCCCGGCCCTCGTAAGAGACAACCGGCCCGCCGTAAGTATGCAACAGTGCGATGGCTTTGGCGGAATCTATAACTGAGCCTCCTCCCACGGCTACAATTACGTCGGCTTTGAAGTGCTGTGCTTTCTCTCCGCCTGACTCGCAGTCTGTATCCTTAGGGTTGGGTTGGACTTCTTCAAATAAGCTCCATGTAAAACCTGTTTCAGCCAGTGAAGATATTACTTTTTTTGTGATCCCGGCCGCTTTAACACCCGGGTCACTGACAATAAAGGCTTTCCTGCCTTCTGTTATTTCTGAGGCCAGCAATCCTGTATTTTTTAAAAGCCCTGCTCCTACTTCAATCCTGGTTGGCAAATTAATCCCGTATTGTTTTAGCATGATCATCTCTCCAATAATTAATATAATAGTTTGGGCAGAAAGCCTGGTGACACATTATTCAGCCAGGGGCTGCACTGGATTGTACTGGAAGCAAGATCAAGTCAATCCAGGTTTAGAGTTCGCTTAATCTTTTTGCTTTCCTCTAAAAAGTTAACCATTCTTTTCATTAACAAGGTAAATTGGCTGTGAGGTCAGAATGGTTTTAAACTCTGACTGCAGGTGAAATGGTAGGTTAGTCCAGTCAAATATAATTGTGTGAGCTATTGGCATAGTGATGAAATTTCCGGCAATTAATGATATAGTAATAACATAGTAATTGTTAGATTGCCGGGAGGGTTATTCATGGAGCGCCGGACTTTTCTCAAGAAACTGGCCGGTTGGTTGGCTGCAATACTGGTGTTTGCTGGTCTGGGCGGCCTGGCCTACCGGTTATTTGGCGAGGATGAAGCAGTTCCTGAAGAAACTGCTGATCATGATCTGGAAGTGGGAGAAGATAGAGCAGAGGATAAG
>CAYWIY010000223.1:0-3106 GCA_964458455.1 uncultured Syntrophomonadaceae bacterium
AACCAAAGCCCCCAAGATTTTGAAAGAAGGCTCTTTTAGAAATTTGCGCCAGTTAAAATCCTCCGGGGAAGAAGTGTGACTGGATTGGTTGTCATGCCGGGTAGTCACAGCAGGTATGGAAATAAAGCGGGAAGAAACAGTTATGGCAATCATCAAAAAAAGCCCGCAAACTATAAATGCATTAATGATCCCGGTATATTCAAGCAGAAAGTTAATTAACGGGGCCCAGAGCAGGGAACCCGCAGCCAGGCTCATCAACACCAAACCGGTAATCAAGCCTCTTTTAGCAGGAGGAAACCATTTTATCGCTGCCGGCGTAACTGCAGAATAGCCGAAAGCAGCAGCGACCGCAAAAACTACCCCAAAAGAAAAAGCCACCCCAGCCGGACTGGCCGTCAAGCCGCACATTATGAATGCCAGGCCGGTAAAGATTCCGCTCAAAAGAGTGCCGCGCCGGGGGCCGAAACGATCTTGAAACCGCCCTCCAAAAATCATCGCTATAGAAAATATCAACAGTTCCAGGGTGTAGGGGAGCATAGCTTCCGCTTTGCTCCAACCCAGTTCCTTGATTAAGCCGTCGGCAAAAACAGACCAGGCATAAAAAATGCCTATAGAAAAATTAATAATGGAACCGGCTATCGTTACCTGGACACCTTTAGAAATAACTATTTGCCACACCACCGTCTATATAGCTCAAATTATTCTTCAGTCATAAAGGTGTTTCATTATATCCCGGCGCGATACTATGCCCACCAGTTCACCATCATCATCAATAACAGGAAGCCTGTTGACATTGTTCTTAACCATCAGGGTGGCCGCCCTTTCCAGGCTTTCTTCGGGCTTAATTGAAACTACTTCTTTGCTCATCATTTTTCCGGCCTCTAAAGCCATGGCCCTCTGCAGTTCATCGACAAATTTATTGGGACTGCCGAGATAAATTAACCCTCCGAGGATTTCGAGGTAACCGGGGGCTTCAATGCGGGAAGCGCGCCTGATCAAGTCGCCTTCGGTGATCATGCCAACAACTTTTCCTTCCTCGTCAACCACGGGCAGCCCGCTGATTTCGTTTTCCTGTAAAAGCTTGGCACATTTTTCTACCGAATCAGCGGTAGTAACAGTAATCACTTTACCTGTCATTACATCTTTAATTTGCATTTTCTGCAGCCTCCTTAACCTTACTTATTCAGAACAAATTCCGCTATGGCCTGCATATATTTTTCAGGATCGGCAAACATGATATCGTTATGATCGGCACCGGGAATCATCACAAGCTCTTTTTCCCCTGATCCCAGCGTTTCATAAAGATCCTTTCCCTGCTCCAAAGGCACCAGGCGATCACGTTCGCCATGGATTACCAGGGCCGGCAACTTTATTGATCCCGCCAGGCGGCGGTTTTCTTGTTCCAGGGCAGACAAATCACCAGGCGAGGGAAGCCCGAGATGGTTAATCAGCCTGGTCACGCTGATAAAACCGCTTTCGGTGATCAGGCCATTTAATTTCCCGGGAAATTTTGCGGCCAACTCCAGGGCGGAAATGCTCCCCAGAGAGCGGCCCATAACATACCAGCTGTAGCCATGGCCGCCCGGTGGCAGTTCGTGATAGACATAATCAAATATTGTTACGGCATCTTTAACCATATCAGTAAAAGTGGGGCTGCCGTCGCTGGCCCCGTAACCCCTGTAATCGGCTACCAACAAATTTAAGCCCCTATCGTTATACCTCGGGGCGATACTGTCATAATCGCTGACCACCTCGCCGTTACCGTGGAAATAAAGAATCCAGGGGTTATCTTGATCGGCCGGAAAAGCCCTGCACACTATGAAAAGTTCATTTTCAACCGGTACCTGCAGGTCAAAGGCGCCTCCCCGCGGCTTACTGTGCCGGCGGGCGGGATAAAACAGAAAGTTTACCAGCGATGAATTGTCAATTTTTGAATATAGCCCGGACATACCATTACCTCCCTGGAAAGTTCAATACAAAATCTACTCTACATGATTTACAATATATCTTTTTCCAGCCTGGTGCGGTTTTCTTCAAACAGCTCCCGGCCCTGCTCGAGCAGTTCGCCAATTTCCTGTTCATAATCAGTTACCACCTGCTGATCTTTAATCATGTCCAGGTTGATCTTGACATTGTAACAGGCTCCGGTAAGGGCAGACAGGGCCTGCAGGTTGGCTACCGCCAGGTCGGTTACAGCGGTCGGGTTCCCCTTGCCGGCCGCCTCGTTGATCAGCGAAAGAGCGCGCAGACTGCCCCTGGCGGTATGCATCGGAACTTCTGCTGCATATTTACCGGCCTCTGAAATGGCTTCCTTTCTTTTTGCTTTTTCTTCTTCGCTTTCTTTAGGCATACGAAAAGCTTCCATAACCCGGTTAAATGCCAGCGTGTCTTCATCAATTGCTTCCAGCATTTTATTCATTAAAAACCTTGCTTCTTCGCCAATTTCCTGCATTTTGTCGACTACATCGCCCAGTTTGTTGCGGTTCTGGCTCAGGTTGCAGTACATGGAAAGCAGGCCGGCAGCCTGGGCCCCGCTCTGGGCTGCTACGCTTCCTCCCCCCGGTGCAGGAGAGTTGGAAGCTACCTCACGCACAAACCTCTCAACGGTAAGATCTTTTAACATGATATAAATCTCCTTGTATCCTTGAATCTTTCTTTTTCTTAAATGAATTTCATTATAACAGTGAATCGGCAATCAAGCCAGTTTATGCTTTTAATTAGTGCCCTCAGCGATCTCTTTAATCGCTTTTTCAATACCGGGATCAAGCAGGGGCACTTCATGCCAGTGCAAAATCTCTTTTATCAGAGCATTGGCGCTGTCACCAAATATTTTTGCCCCGGCAGCCTGCCAGTTATCATAAGTATTGCGGTTAAAAAGCCTGGTAAAGTGCATGTGACTGCGAAAATTATCCATGGTGTGCTTTTCTGTTAGGAAATGCCCGCCCGGACCAATCTTTTCTATAACATCAAGGGCCAGGGTTTCGGGGTTAATATCAACTCCCCGGGTTATAAATTTTGCCATTCCGGCCCCTTCATCGCAAAGCACCAGGTGCTCAAGGCTAAAGGTCATGCCTGCCCCGATATAACCAAGATCATGAATCAGGTT
>CAYWIY010000224.1:0-3105 GCA_964458455.1 uncultured Syntrophomonadaceae bacterium
GAAAAGAGCCTGCGCCACAATGCCAGCAGCAACCTCTTTATCGCCCTGTCTTTGACCAAGCTCTGGGCCCTGCCCGGCTTGCGTTTGGGGTGCCTGGTCGGTCCTGAGAATGATGTTATAGAATTAACTCGCTGGGGGGATCCCTGGCGGGTCAACCTCCTGGCCCAAAAATCCGGCCTGTACTGCCTGAGCCATGAAGACTACCTGGAAAAGGCTTTAAAATTAATCAAATCTGAACGCCGTTTTATTACCGAAAGGCTTGAGGAGACGGGTGGTTTTCATGTTTTTGCAGGAGCGGCCAACTACCTCCTGGTGCAGGCCTTAGAGCCTGGTTTTGATGTTGCTCACTGCCAGGAGCGTCTGGCCAGGCGGGGGGTGCTGATCAGGCGGGCTGATAATTTTTACGGCCTGGACCATACCTATTTTCGGGTGGCAGTTTTAAAACGTCCGGAGAACAGGCGCTTGACAGAAGAAATGGAAGCATATATTAAATATTTACGTTCCGGGAGCTTCTTTGTGCCAGGAGAAAATGAGCAAGGAACCGGCAATTACTCTGGAGGTGAAAGCTGATGAAGGGCATGGTTATGGTGCAGGGGACGGCTTCTTCAGCCGGAAAAAGCCTGCTTTGTGCAGCACTGTGCCGTATTTTTAAGCAGGATGGTTACAGCGCTGCCCCATTTAAAGCGCAAAATATGGCCTTGAATTCTTACGTGACCGCTGAAGGCCTGGAGATGGGAAGGGCCCAGGTGATGCAGGCTGAAGCAGCTGGGATAGAGCCGCATGTAAACATGAACCCGGTCCTTCTGAAGCCCACCTCCGATCAAGGATCCCAGGTAATAGTTAAAGGGAAAGCGCTACAGAACATGCCGGCCATGGATTACATGCAGTGGAAAGACACCCTGCTTCCGGTCATAGACGAAGCTTTTAACGAGCTATCCCGAGAAAACGACATTATTGTCATAGAAGGTGCCGGAAGCCCCGCTGAAATAAATTTACGAGAGAAAGACCTGGTCAACATGGGTTTGGCCCTGCGCCTGCAATCTCCCGTGCTGCTGGCAGGCGACATAGACCGGGGCGGTGTTTTCGCTTCCCTTTACGGGACGGTGGCCTTACTGCGGCCTGAAGAACGGGAGCTGCTCAAAGGGGTAATCATCAACAAGTTTCGCGGGGACCTGGAGGTGCTGCGGCCGGGGTTGAAGCAGCTGGAAGAGCTGATCGGTAAGCCGGTCCTTGGCGTTGTTCCTTTTATGAGCATTAACCTGGATGACGAGGACAGTGTTACCGATCGTTTTAAAAACCGTTCCGGCAACCGGGGGTTAAAGGTCCGGGTCCTGCTTTTACCGCGCATTTCTAATTTTACTGATTTCAACCCTCTTGAACTTGATGATGACGTCAACCTTTCCTATATCAGGAAGCCGGAAGAGTTGGATGATGCAGACCTCTTGATTATTCCCGGGTCTAAAAATACAATCGAGGACCTGCTGCAGCTCCGCCGGGCCGGCTGGGAAGATCCTTTAAGGGATTATGTTGAAAAAGGGGGGCTGTTGATGGGCATCTGCGGAGGGTTGCAGATGCTCGGCCGGCGCATCCTGGATCCGGACAGGGTGGAAAGTGATAACCCGGAAGTGCAGGGCTTTGGTTTCCTGGATATGGAAACGGTGATGGAGAAAGAAAAATTTACCCGGCAGGTTGAGGCCGCCTGGCGCTACAGCGATAAGGGCTTTTTTTCCGGGATGGGAACCGAACAGCCTTTAAAAGGATATGAAATCCATATGGGGCAAACAAATTACCTTTCTGTTAAACACCCGGTATTTGTTAAAACTGCCGGCCGCTGGGAAGGAGCGGTCAACGAAAAGGGTAATGTATTTGGAACTTACCTGCACGGTATTTTTGACAACCTGGCCTGGACCAGGCAGCTTCTAAATGTCCTGCGCCGCCGCCGGGGGCTGCCGGAGAAGAAGGGGCTTCAGTATGAGAATTACCGCGATTTTAAGGAAAAGGAATATGATTTTTTGGCGGATACGGTCCGCAGAAACCTGGACATGGAGCAGATTTACAGCATAGTGCAGGGTGGTTAGCTGTAAAGATGCCGGATGACTAGTACTACAGCGAAAGATTAAAAGTTAAGCGGCTCCATGGGGACGGTTCGAGCGTCCCGAAGCGCAGCGTAGGCCGAAGGGAAGACGATGGAATTGTCCCCGTGGCTTATTATATTTAGCCGGCCCGGGATCGTTAAACCCGGTTGTTAAACTCGACATTGTGGAAGGGAGTTTTTTATGATGGATGAACTGAAACAAATGGAGCAGGAACTACAGAATATTACAGGAAGTATTGGTCAGCTCGATGAAGCGGCAATGGAAAAAGCCAGGGCGCGCATGGATATTTTAACTAAACCGCAGGGCAGTTTAGGGAGAATGGAAGACCTTGCTGTTCAACTGGCTGGAATTAAAGGTGATTTTTTTCCGGTAGGAGCCCGCAAGAGGGTTGTAGTAATGGCTGCCGACCACGGGGTAACAGAAGAAGGAATCAGCGCTTACCCATCGGAAGTAACCGCCCAGATGGTAGCCAACTTTACCGGCGGCGGAGCTGCAATTAACGTTTTTGGCCGCCAGGGCGAAGTGGAAGTTGAAGTCGTAGATGTCGGGGTTAAAGTGGACAACAATTTGCCAGGTGTAAAGCGGATCCGGGTAAAAGCAGGCAGTGACAATTTTAGGCGTCGTCCGGCTATGAGCCGCCTGGAAACTCTAAAAGCTTTAATGGCCGGCATTGAATGCGCCCGCGACGCTGCCGAGGACGGCATCAAAGTCTTGGCCACAGGCGAAATGGGCATCGGCAACACCACGGCCAGCAGCGCCGTTGTGGCTGCTCTCAGCGGTTATGAAACGTCGCTGGTTGTCGGCAGGGGGACCGGTCTTGATGATGAAAAGCTCCTTCACAAGCAAAAGGTGGTCAGTGAAGCTCTTGATATGCATAAACCGGATCCGAAAGATCCAATCGGGGTGCTGAGCCTGGTAGGAGGGTTGGAACTGGCCGCTCTGACCGGCTTGATTATTGGAGCTGCCTCCAGGTCTATACCGGTCGTGGTTGATGGTTTCATCTCGAGCA
>CAYWIY010000225.1:0-3069 GCA_964458455.1 uncultured Syntrophomonadaceae bacterium
TTCATAACATTTTACTCTCCGTGATATTTTATAATAGCGGCTCTAGAATGTCTGATTCTATGGGCGTCGGGACTTGATTTCGTCATATAATTCGAATTTCCTGCACAATTATTTATGCAGATGGATAATTCTTTAATAAAGCAAAGCTTTTGCAAGATCGTCGATGTCACTTGAAATTGACCTCCTTTCAAGTTCAATTCAGGCTTTTATAGACACCCAGGGTGAAGAGTATTTTTAAGAATAACAGGTCGGAAGGACACATATTTGTCCGTGGGGAAATATATAGTTGTTATTGGATGAATCTAAAGGAGGCTAAAATTATGAAAAAGCATGACTGGAAGAGAAGTTTAAAAAAAGCGCTTAAGCGAATCACAGAAAGAGAAATATGGGAATATGATCCAGATGCACCCCATCACCGGATAAAAGGTGCTTTCGGAAGAGAAGAGCGGGTGTTTAACAAAACATTTGACCGTCTTTTTATTTGTTTTGATATCACCCACCCGCTAGGTTTCTCTGATCACTACGTAGAAATACTCGAATACATTGACAGCCTTTACCGGTCAAGTATCGGGCGGAGATTTAAAAGAATCCATTTGCATTACTTCGCCGAGGATGGTTATACTGCAGAGCCTTTCCGCATTAAAAGGCCTGTTTTGGCTGAAAAAGCTAAAAAATATTACGAAGAGGCAAGCGAAAATGTCAAGTCTGGCTTAACCTTGGCTTCAGCAATAACAGAACCGTTTAATAATAACGGGGCGTGGGAAAAACTAAAGCCGGATTTGATGCTCATATTTATAAAGGGCAGCATAAAAAATGACCTGAGCATGGACCATTACTACAGGCTCAGAAAATATCGTAAACAGATAATCTGGCTCTGCTTTTCTGAGGACGGGGATATAGATGATTCAATTATAAAAGAGATTGATTCGCAAGCAGAAAGGCGCACCATCCATATTATTAATGATCAACCTGAGGTAATATAACAATAACTTCAGGCATAGTATTAACGCCAGCTTAAGTTGCCGGTATAAAAGTATAAAATACGGAAATCAGTGTCGGAGGATGGTTCACCGGCTCTCTTAACCACACTGCTCCAGCCCGGTTGGCTTCTGCTACGGACTGGCCGCAGGCCTCCACGGTCCATCTGCCACACCTTTATTTTTATTAACGATAGTACCACATACTCACGTAACCCGTATAACCGCATATCAGTAAGTGTAATAGCATGCAGTTAAGGATCATATACTATACTTTATAGATCAGCATATAGCATTTGCGTATCAATACAGATCAACTTGAGCAATGCCAGACCTGGCCCGGGCTATCCACTCTGGTCTTAATTCTGGGCAAAACCGGCTCCTATCCTTAATTAGCTGGAATTATTTAATTTGTTAATTATGCATTTGCCCATAATTTTTAGTACAGCTTCCTGGTGAGCATAGTGGATATTTATCCTTTCCGGTACTTATCGTCAATGATCTTATAGTTGTCGTGATTTATTTTCGCCCACTCCGTTTTTTTATAAGCGATACCCTTCAGCAGTTCGTTGATCCATCCTGGATCATATTCTCTAAAACCCTGTGAGCAAGCCCATTCTTTCATTTCTTTGTGTTCTGGATACTTTTCGTTCCGGTAAGCTTCCAAAAAATCATAAAACCCCGAAATACCGCCCACATCTTCCGGAGGTGCTGTCTCAGCTCCATCAAGCAGTGTGGGGTATCCGAAGTAGTAGTCCTCCACGATGTCTTCCAGCCTGATGATAAATTGCCAGCCATCCCCGAAATCATAACGGTAAAGAATTTCTTTATGCTTTTCGAGGTAATTATCAATCTTCAGCCCTGTTGGTTTACGTACTGCCATTTGGAGCCTTTCCTGGTGGGCTTTTTCAAACAAGGCATGCTCCGGAAGCATAGTCCTCAGTCTTTCCTCATATGCCTTTCTATTCTTTTTATAATAGAGGTGCTCCTGGTAGGCTTCGTCATCGTTGGTTACCCTGATTTTTTCTTCTTTCAGTTCAAACTCATAGAGATGGTAATCTTCGTTGGGGTAGCCGCTTTGAAAATTTGTAACCGTCTGAACCACATCATGAAGCCGGTTAAAGGTGGCACCCGCGGGCATGATCACTCTACGCCAGATA
This sequence comes from uncultured Syntrophomonadaceae bacterium, assembly GCA_964458455.1. Classification (GTDB taxonomy): domain Bacteria; phylum Bacillota; class Dethiobacteria; order DTU022; family DTU022; genus B1SED10-74M. The sequence continues at coordinate 2,138 of CAYWIY010000225.1, forward strand.
AGTGGCTCTGAACCTATAAGTTGAAGTTTTATAATGTATGCCTTCATGATTTATTCTCCTCCCTTAATTCTCCAGCGTCTGCAAACATTTGTGTCAGACATATAAATCAGGTCGAGTTTTTCATAGATACCTTCAATCGAATTTTATCTAACCCATCTTTCCAGTTCGCTTATTATACCTACAGCATAAATTATAAAACTCCTGCAGCTTCTTCCCCATCTCTTTGTCGTAAGCCCTTATACTTTCAATGATTATTTCCCAGGAAATCAGGGGAACATCAATTTTATCAATCAATGGCTCAAAATATTTTTCAAGCCACTGCCGTTTATCTTCATAATCAGATCGGCCCCTGTAAGATTCCACCCGCTGCCGGACTTTTTGCTGCACCGCTTCTTTTTGTGTGTACTCTTTAAAAGTCGCCTCACTATTAATTTGGCATTCCGGAGCTAAAACATAGAAGCCAAGTGATCTGATCCCTTCAATTGAGCAGTTGCTGCGTTTCACCACCTCCGCCATGCAGGCAACATTTCTGGCAGCCTGGTCAAACCCGGGCACCTTTAATATTCCACCGGCTAGTTTGCTGAAAAGCTTTGCTTCTAAAACAATAAACTGCTCGAAAGGTTCTATAAGAAAAATATCTCCTCTGCCTGCCTTTCCTACCGCAATATGCCCGGTTACGCCGTCTGCATGGGTATATGATTCAGCAAGCTCATCACCCCGGTAAACAGGCAAAAAAGTGGAAGCAAGCAGCCCTTCAGAGTACCATTCTGCTCCCGGTATAAAGGTCAGCGGATGACCAGTGAGATGATGCTTGGAAAACAAGAATAGAACCAGCCTTAAAAGCCAGCCCTCGTTGTATAAAGTGGTGGGCGGCATATGCTTTTTATCGGTATCCAGCTCTTCTAAAAGCACCTTGATTGTTTCTAACATCT
>CAYWIY010000226.1:0-3044 GCA_964458455.1 uncultured Syntrophomonadaceae bacterium
AAGTGTCATCAATTCCATAACCTGATCATAATTTTTATTACAAAAGAGAGGAGCGATGTTTTATGAGTAGTGGAGCAGCCGGGGCAGCTGGAGCTGCTGCAGCCGCAGGAGCGGTTATAGCGCAGGCTATCAAAGCTTCGGGGGCGATAGTAGAAGTAGACCCCCAGGATTTTAGAAGCCTTGTTGACCGGGCGGAAAAACCCCTGGTAGTAGTGAGCCAGGGCGGCACTTTTAGAAAATACTACCAGTATTTGTCCGGGGTTAAGGGTTTGATCTTTTATGCTAAATCAACTGAGACCTTGCAGTTTAAAGGCGGTACCGAGGTTGTCCAGGCCAACAAGATCTGGATTCCGGGTTAATAAAATGCTACTGTAGCAACACGTAGCAAGGGGACGGGGTACCTGCTACATTTGCTGCGTAGCAGGTACCCCGTCCCCTTGCTACAAATAAAACGCTACACAACACCACCTTCAACCCTTTTTGCTGGATAAATATGGGATAGGCAAGGTTTTTATAACAATCCTCCAAACCTATCTTTTAGCAGGTCCTTGTCCAGGTTTTTGGCATTAAGATGGAAACAATAAAACAGAAACCTGGAGGGATAGTAATGGAACGTTATGAAAGGCTTTATGAGGCAAAAATGCCCAGGGCCAGCATGGGGCGCTACAAAAAAGAGCGGATTGTTTACCGGTATAAAGATGTCCACACTGATCTCAATGTCGGTCACCTGCTCTGGCTGCAAAGCGGTGGAGGATGTGATACGGCAGAAATATGGGCTGCCACCTCACAAATGAAAAAGCAGGACAAAGAAAGCTGGAACCGTGAGTTTGCAACACTGGCCGCAAAGGTAGAGGAACTTGCGTCTGGTTCTCTGGAAAATGGTCACAGGGTTAGCGCCAGGGAAGCTTTCTTCAGGGCTTCAACCTATTATGGTTTTTGCGGCAAGAGGGAAAAACAGGTAGAATGCTTTCTCGCTGCCGGCAGGCTTTTAGACCTGCCCATGGAGCCGGTTAAGATCCCCTTTGAAGGAAAGTGCCTTCCCGGCTATTTTATAAAGGCTGCTCCTGACAACCAGAAGCGGAAGACTTTAATCTTTATCGGTGGCGGCGATACAATTCTTGAAGAGCTCTATTTTTTAATCGGCCCGGCAGGGGTAAGGCGTAATTATAACATTTTCATTGTAGAGATGCCCGGCCAGGGGGCGACAAACCTGGAAGGTATGGTTATGCGTCCCGACACCGAGGTGCCTATGAAAAAAATTGTCGATTATGTGCTGGACAGGCCGGATGTCGATCCTGGGAAACTGGCGGCTATGGGGCTTAGCTGGGGCGGTTACATGGTTCCCAGGGCTGCCTGCTTCGAGAAGAGGCTGAAAGCCATTGTGGCCAACAGCATCATCTTGGATGGGAATATCTGGATGACCGAAATTTCTCCCTTTGGGATTATTGCCAAACTGGAAGATACAATCCTATTTCCCATTATCAAAATGTTTTTTGGCGCTACCATGATGCCCCGCCTGGAAATGCTTAAAAGGAAGTGGGGTGCCAGGGACATGAAGCACTTTGTCGAAATTAACAAGAGTTTTTTTCTGGACCCCCGCCTGATCGAATGTCCCACCCTGCTGCTGGACGGAGAGAACGAGATTAGTTACTCCAGGGGTGTGGAGATAATGCAGGAAATAGCCCTGGAAGCTATCCCGCACCCGGTGAAAAAAAGAATAACCGGCCTTAAAGAGCTTGGAGCCGGTGGGCATTGCCAGGTGGCCAATGCCAATTTCATGCATCAGGTCACGTTTGACTGGCTTGACGAGGTGTTTGAAGAGCAAGTCGTAAATAATTAAACCTGGGGTATCTAAAAGTCACGACAAGGGCGAAAGCACAAGGGTGGCCACTCTTATTGTATAAGCTTTATATTTCGGGCCATGGCTACCGCCTGCAGCCTCCCCCTGACGCCCAGCTTGCCGTATATGTTGCTGGCATGCCATTTAACAGTGCCCGGGGAAAGGAATAGTTTTTGGGCTACCTGCCGGTTGGACAGACCCTGGCTGAACAGGGAAAGGATTTCTATTTCACGTGAGCTTAACTCCGCGATCAGGTTGCCATAGCTGGTTTGTGCGTCCGAGGCATGAGAGCTTGTTTCTGCAGCAGTAGATTGCTTTTCCTGAAGCTCTGCGCTTTGCAGTCCTGGGTCCGTGCTTTGTGATATCCCTTCTTCAAGGCGGGTTAAAGCGGAAAGGACACGTCCGGCAAGAGCCAAGAATTCAGGTTTTCGGTTTGCAGGGTGACCCGCTTTTTCTCTGGATACAATTCTTTTATAAACCGGTATTAGTTCCGGCCCTTGATCGATAAAGATCTGGTAAAAGCCGCTTTCTTCTCCCAGCTGCAGGGCCTGGAATAAAGTATCTTCAGCACTCTTGCTGCTGCCCAGGTTTTCTTCCAGCAAAGTCCTGCTTAAAAGGGTTTCGATCAGAAGCTGCCTGGATTCACCGGCTTGGGCGGCGGTTTTAACCTGCTCGAGGATCTTTTCTGCCTGCTGATAAGAACGGGAGCTTTCATTTACCATAACCCGGGCCAGGGCCAGGTAGCATCTTTCCCGCCCGCCCGGTATTTCATCACTTTCTTTAATTCCGGCGCGCTTAAGAACTTCCCGGGCTTCAATGGTTTTTTTGCAGGCAAGTAACAGCAGCGCTTTCCAGGCAGTGGCAGGGATGAGAATAAAATTAGGCAGGGCCACCTCCCGGTGCAGCTGTTCCAGTTCCTTGACTCTGTCCATGGCAAGTTCATATTCCCTTTTAGAATGGTCCAGGGCGATCCTGTAAAGGTAATTCCAGCCATGGGATGGTTTTTCTGGTTTGCTTAAGTAAAAGCCCCTTTCTACAAAGCGTTGTGCCTCTTCAAGGTTTCCCTTTTCCCTTAAGCAGTCTCCCAGCAAAGTCCATAACAGGCCGCAGCGGGGCAACCTGTCCAGGCCGTGTTTTTTGGCCATTTGGATTAATTCATAGGTCATCTTTTCTGCCTCTTCAAGCCGTCCCAGGTAGTTAAGGG
>CAYWIY010000227.1:0-3021 GCA_964458455.1 uncultured Syntrophomonadaceae bacterium
GATATCACCAGCAACATATATTCCGGAAATACTTGTTTCTAAATTCTGATCGTGTTTTGGAACATGCCCTCCTAAAGCAGGTATATAAGCAAATTCACATCCACACATCCAACATAACTCTGTCAACGGTGACAATCCAACCGAGATACAAACAGTGTCAACCTCAAAATGCTTTTCAGTGCCGGCAATATATTTCCAATTCGCATCCAGGCCCACAGCAACCGCTTCCTCAACCCTTTCGTTACCTTGCAAATACTTAATTGTATAACCTGTAAAAAAAGGGACACCAGCCCTGGATAATTTAGCGGCATGGACCGCATAACCCCCGATTTCAGGGGCTGCTTCTAGAATAGCTAGCACCTTAGCCCCAGCTTGTAACAATTGATAAGATACTATCAAGCCAACATTTCCAGAACCAATCATTATAAATCTTTTGCCGGGTAAAACCCTTTGAATATTAATTATGGTTTGAGCAGCGCCGGCTCCCATCACACCGGGTAATGTACTTCCCGGAAAAGCAAGTGGATTTTCTGAAGCTCCTGTAGCAATAACTATTTTTTCTGCTTCCAAGCAGTACTCCCTGCCACGGTTTATAAATGCAACCTGGTTACGATTAAATATTCCGTAAACAGTTGAACCTAAAAGAACCCGTGCCTTGCCCTCTTCCACTTGTTGTAAAAGAAGGTTGCCAATATCGATACCACGAACCCCGGCTTTATGTTCGCGGCTACCAAAAAATTTATGTATCTGCTTGAATAGTTGCCCACCGGGCCGATCATTTTCATCTAAAAGGGTAACTTTACCTCCATTTTTTAGTACTTCTACAGCACAAGAGAGTCCTGCCGGTCCAGCTCCAATAATTGCCACTTGTGTTTTTTCCATAATTCATTGATCGCTCCATTTTCCCAAGCCATGCTGAGTTTCAATTATCATTCCATCACGAACTAGTTCAACGCAAGTTCTTACATTTGGGATACCATCTACAGTCATAACACAATCGGTGCACCTTCCAATTGCGCAGTAAACACCTCTTGGTTGACGGTGTTTTCGCGTATAACGAAACACACTCTTACCGGATGCCAGAATAGCACTTGCTATCGTCTCTCCTTCATAAGCCTTTATTTTTTCGTCATCTACTGTTATAGTGATGGGGTTTTCTCTCTCATCTTTTCCCAAGATGGGATGGTTTAATATTCGCATTAAAGACCTCCATTTGATAATTATTAACGCTTAACTATTTTTGGAACAAATTGGTTGGAAAACCCGATTTGTTAAGGTTATAATATCAAAAACAGGCAACCCGGTAGCTTTCCTGACTGTATCAGAATACGGAGGCATGTTTGTACATTCCGGTACAATTGCTCCTACTAATGGTTTTATTTCCAGTATTGCTGTCGCTGCTCATCATTAATGAGTCGGCTTCTATTATTGATCTATTCTGACTTTTTGTCAAGTTTGCCGTAGAATTTTACCAGGAGCTGTAGTCTATGGAAACCATGCACATCTACTATTATCGCTGGTTTTGCTATATAATCGATGCAAGCCAGGAGGTGCTTTTTTGCGAATAATTACCGGTACAGCAAAAGGGATGAAATTAAAAACTCCCAGGGGCAAAGATGTCCGGCCAACTTCGGACCGGGTCAGGGAAGCCCTTTTCAGCATTATCAGCCATCATCTGGCAGGGGCTATTTTCTTTGACCTGTACGCCGGAAGCGGTGCGGTTGGCATTGAAGCCCTCAGCAGGGGAGCTGAAAAGTCAGTATTTGTTGATTATAAGCGGGAAAATATATCGTTAATCAAGGAAAACCTGGCCAAAGCCGGGCTCTCGGAAAATGCCGTGGTGATCAAGGACGATGCCGAAAAAACAATCCTCAAACTGGGGCGTGAAAATTTTAAGGCGGGCCTGATATTTTTAGACCCGCCTTACAGCTTTACAAGGATGAACGAAGTGATCAATAAAATAATTACCTGCCGGGTTGTTGAACAACACGGGCTGATTATAGTTGAACACAACTACCACAACCGGCAGTGGACTGACAAATATCCTGAAGCAAGGCAAAAAAGATACGGAGACACCTGCCTTACTTTTATCGAACCGGGTTCGTTAACTCAATTCGGCCAAAACTTCTTTTAGCCCTTCCAAGAAGCGTTTGTTCTGTTCTTCTGTCCCGTAAGTAACGCGAATATAAGTGGGGTAACCAAAAATATCCCCGGTCCTAACAATGACACCCCGCTGCATAAGGGCCTGAAAGACTTCCTTAGAATCAACTCCTGTATCCACAAAACAGAAATTGGCCTGATCGGGTACCACTTTCAACCCCATTTCGGTAAAACCATCGGTCAGCTGCCGGCGGGAATCCTCTACCATCTGGCGGCTGCGTTCCACATGCTCCCGGTCCTCGAGAGCGGCCCTGGCTGCAGCCTGGGCCATGGCATTAACACTGAATGGTTCACGTACACGGCTCAGGTCGGCAACCACTTCAGCCGGGGCAACGCCATATCCGATCCGCAACCCCGCCAGGCCGTAAATCTTGGAAAAAGTGCGCAGGGAAATTACCGGATAACCATTCTCAATATATTCAATCCCGGTAGGATGATCGGGATCTTTGGCATACTCAATATAAGCCTGGTCCAGGACCAGCAAGACTTTGTCCGGTAATTTTTCAAGAAAACGGTTTAGCTCCTGCTTTCTGATGATGGTTCCGGTAGGATTATTTGGAGTGCATAAAAAGAGCAGCCTGGTTTTATCATTAACCGCGGCCAGGATAGCATCCAGATCATACTCAAAATTATCTCCTACCAGTTCCACCTGGCGGGGAACGCCTCCCACAAGACGCATGGCAAATTCATACTGGGAAAAACTTGGGGTGGCCATTAGCGCTTCATCTCCGGGGTTGACGTAGGCCAGGGCCAAAAAGGACAATATTTCATCAGACCCGTTACCGAAGATTAACTGATCCGGCCGGACACCCAGTTTCTGAGATAAAGCTTCCCTGAGGTAATAACAGTACCCATCCGGGT
>CAYWIY010000228.1:0-3011 GCA_964458455.1 uncultured Syntrophomonadaceae bacterium
CACGCCTGCCCCATGAAATGTTTACCCTGTTTAACCATCTTTTGTTTAACTGGGGGGGGGGGGCACCGGGGCGGACCAAGCTCTTCTCTTCTTCTTCTTCTTTTCTTCATCAAAAGACCTGCCCGCGAATCACGCTAATCCACGCTAATATCAGCCATCCCCGCCTTGCGGTGAAGCCATTTCCCTGGTGATAAGCCAGGGAAATATTCACTCCTTCTTCATTCTTATTCGTGTTCATTCGTGCAGATTCGTGGACAGACAAAGTTCTTTCTCTCGAAGATTTCTCCCACCGCTTTGCGTTTAGCAGGAGATGTGCAGGTTATATAATGTATCAACTCATAAAAAAAGCCAGTTACTGACCTCTTATGGGTGAGGAGCAACAGACTTTTTTGCTTTTTTGCCGGCCCACCGGCATTGGATGCTTTATTGATTGCATCCCTCAACTGGCTTGACCCACGAAGTATATTTATTCCCCAGCTTTAGACAAAAGAAGCGAGATCACGGGTTCAGAAAGATACAGCCCCGACTCCTGAAGTCTTACAAGCCGGTCTTTGACGGAGTTGATCAATCCTCTTTTTTTGGCGAGAACCAACAAGCCTCCGGTCCCAAGGGTTTTAATACCCAGCACCTGGGCACAACGACGCGCTGCAAGGTCGTCCACCAGCGCTCTGTATTCTGGTTTCTGGCACGAAAAGGAAAAAACAGAGGCTTCTCCTTCCCCAAGATTCCAGGCGGCAACTTTTAGACTGATTTCCACTTCAACTCTGGAACACCAAGCTGAACTGGGCAGCCTATTTTTTGCCTCGTCCAGTGGACCGTCAATCACTATTTCTTTGTAAACCTGCTGAGGAATAATAATGGTTTTAAACATTTGTGGCAGTAGTTCGGCCTGGTTGCTGCGAAAAAGAACAATCAGCGGAGAGCTGTTGACTACTACCTTTTCAATCCGCATCAGCTAATTCCTGGTCGAGGCTGTCACGCGTGATCTGCAAGGGAGATACTTTGGATTCGGACAATGCATTGATAAACCCGGCTCTTGAGAGACCGGCTATTTCAGCGCCCTTATTCTGGGTAATTCTGCCCAGTTCATACCATTTGATTGCAGCAGCAATACGCATTTGTCTACTAAATTCCTGATGGTCAGTCTGAAGTGCGGAAAAAACAGTTTCGGGCATTTCTATAGTCAGTGTCGGCATAGAGTACCTTCCTATTTGTATTTATTGTATAAACCTGAACAAATTGAAATTTACCGCATTAAAATTAAACTTATGCTGCAACTCAGGCCAAGTCAAGTGGATTGCACCTGGCCAGAAAAACCCGGGGGACCCCCAGCCCACGAATAACGCTTATCCACGCTAATAAGGAATATCCTCCCCGCCGCAGGCGGCGAAGCCGTATCCCCTTTGATCAAAAGGGGATACATTCCCTTCTTCATTCGCGCCCATTCGTGTGATTAGCGGGCCAACTCTTCTCTTCTTCCTTCCTGTCCACGAATAACGCTAATCCACCGCTTTGCGTTTGACGGGAGATGTGCAGGTTAGGGTTAAGGGATTGTGGCTAGAGGATCTCTTGGATTACCTGCATGTACTTGTTGATAACGATGTTCTCGTCGTATTCTCTTTCCATCTTTTCCCGGCCTCTTTGCCCCATCTCCAGCCTTTTTTCATGTCCAATGTTGATCATCCGCTCCATCTGCCCGGCCAGATCACCAGCGTCACGGGGCCTGCACAGGTAACCGGTTACCCCGTCCTGCACCGGCTCTCTGGTCCCCACTGTATCTGCGGCGATAAGCGGCTTGCCCATGGCAGCCGCTTCCAGCAGAGTGCGCGGCGTCCCTTCGCGGTAGTATGACGGCAAAACCACGCAGTCGGCTGCAGCTATGTACGGCCGCACGTCATCCTGCCGGCCCAGCCACTTGAGTATCCCTTCTTCTTCCCACTCCCGGATAGTCTCTTCAGGCACGGCCCCGGGATTGTTCTCATCCACGAATCCCAGCAGCCGGAATTCTGCCTCCGGATACCCGGTCTTGATAATCCTGGCAGCCTCGGCATATTCCCTGATCCCTTTATCCCATATCAGCCTGGCAATGAGGAGAAAAACAACGCCGGTTCCGGGATTCGATTCCCTTGGGCCATATTGGAAATCTTGCCCTTCATTCGATGGTTGATAAATGTCTATACTTGACTGGTTACAGCATCGGCCTTCCTCAATCCCCGAATCCCTCAATTCCTCAATCCCCAAATCCCCCAATCCCTCAATCCCCCAATCCCTCAATCTCTGAATTCCCAAATCCCTCAATCTCAGATTAAATTTCTCCACATCCACCCCGGAACCCGGAAGAAGGCCTGCCTTATGAGCTTTGACCAGCCCGGAAGCTACAAACATATCCAGGTCGTCTTTGTTCTGGAAAAATACCTTGTCAGCGGATCTCTGGGACAGCCGGTACAAAATCCTGACCACCCTGCCCAGCAGACCTTCGCGGATGAAAGCCGTGCCCAACCCGGAGATATTGTTGATGCAGGGGATCTTCAGCATGCCTGCTGCCATGGAACCGTAAATATTTGGCTTTGGTGTGAAGTGAAGAATAATCTCCGGTTTAAGGCGGGAGTAAATGCGCAAATAAGACCAAACGGTCAGAGTCTCGGTTACAGGATTGGTGCCCTGGTTGTTGATCCTTATGGGGGTAAAAGTGCAACCAGCCTGTTCCAGGCGGATTGTATACTCGTCCCGGGGTGCAACAATGCTAACCTTATGCCCTTGATCCAGCAGCGCCCGGATCAGGTGCATGCGGAAGTTGTACACATACCAGGAAGTATTGGCGGCAATAACTACTTGTGAACTCAGTTCGATTCTCCTGACGGCATTTTGCAGAAAAGCTTACTCAGATGGTATCTGTGTTTACTCTGCTTGCCCCGCCTGCCTTGTGAAACCTTCTATCGTTTTAATGGGGCGGCTGAATCTCTTCTGCCTTCATTCTTAAGGCATCAAAGGCAAAGACAAGAAAAAGAAAT
>CAYWIY010000229.1:0-3004 GCA_964458455.1 uncultured Syntrophomonadaceae bacterium
ATCTTCACCTCCACCTCCTGGGAGGAAGACCTTTGCTGCAAACCATAGCCAAGGGTAGAGGTGTTTAAGCTTGATGTGTTATCGTCCCTGGGTATTGGTTTTAAGGAGAGGGGGGAAGAGTTATGGCAGATGTTAAAATAGGTAAAAATGAATCCTTGGACAAAGCTTTGAAAAGGTTTAAAAAGCAATGTGCCCGCGCTGGGGTTATTTCTGAAGCTCGCCGCCGGGAGCATTATGAAAAGCCGAGTGTGCGCCGGAAAAAGAAAGCCGATGCTGCGCGCAAGAGGCGCCGTTAAATAACCGAGGAGGCACTGATATGGCGAATAAATCCCTGTCAAATATGCTGGTGGAAGAGCAAAAGGAAGCGCAAAGAGCCAAGGACAAGTTCCGCTTATCTGTAATTAGGATGCTGCGGGCAGAACTGCAAAACAGTGCCATTGCCAAAAATGCTCCTCTTGACGCTGAAGAGGAGCTGGCAGTTTTGACAAGGGAAGTTAAGAAGCGCCAGGAATCAATTGAAGATTACCGGAAAGCCAACCGGCAGGAATTGCTCGATGACCTGGAGCGCGAAATAGAAATACTTAAGAAGTATTTACCCGAACAGCTTTCTGAAGAAGAGCTGGAAGGCATGGTCCGGGACGCAATAGCTAAAACCGGGGCAGAATCCCAACGCGATATAGGCAAGGTAATGGGTATGCTTATGCCCCAGGTTAAAGGCAAGGCCGATGGCAATGCTGTTCGCCGGATGGTTGAAGAAAAACTGCAATAAATTTAGCGAAGGCCCGGCTTTTTGAGCCGGGCCTTCCTGTCATGGAGGGCTGGCCGTTGTCGGCACCAAAAAGAGTACTGATTTGGTTTGCTTGTCTATTTTGCGGACTGCTTATTTTTTTGCCTTTTAGCAGTGGAACTGCAGATAATAAAGCTGTGGCGGTTATTGAGATTAGCGGAACTATCGATCCCGGCACCAGGAGCTATGTAGCCTATGCCTTTGAAGAGGCCCGGGATATGGGCGTGGAAGCAGTGGTGCTGGAACTGGACACCCCCGGAGGCTTCATTAATTCCGCAGAAGACATCAGGAGGATCATGGATGACTACGCCATGCCAATATACGCTTTTGTTCGACCCAATGCCATATCGGCGGGCGCTTACCTGGCTTTGGCCGCTGATGAAATATACATGGTCCCGGGCAGTACAATTGGCGCTGCCGAACCCAGTTACCTGGGGGTTGGTGAAGTTGATGAAAAAATGCTTTCGGTCTGGGAAAAAGAAATGGCCGGGGTGGCTGAGCGCCGGGACAGGGATCCCCAAATTGCTTCAGCCATGGTGCGCCGCGATATTGCTATCGAAGGGCTGGTTGAAGAGGGAATCCTATTAACCCTGACTGCCGGTGAAGCACTGGAAGTTGGATACAGCGAAGGGACAATAAGCGATGAGAGCGCCTTTTTGGAAGCGGTCGGTCTTGAAAACGCAGAATGGCGTTTGATTGAAAGTCGGGCTGCTGACAGCCTGGTCAGCTGGACTACCAACCCCATAGTGGGGACTTTATTATTGATGATCGGGCTGGGCGGGTTGGCTTTGGAAGTAATAACGGCAGGTTTTGGAGCAGCCGGAGTCATCAGCCTGGCGGCATTTGCCCTGTATTTTGGAGGTAACATTGCGGCAGGAATGGCAGAATACTGGGTGTTACTCCTGTTTGCTTTTGGTGTTGGGATGATGCTGGTAGAAGCGCTTATGCCTGGGTTTGGTGTGTTCGGCGTTACGGGCTTGATAGCCACTATCATATCTATAGCTTTAGCTGCGGTTTCAGTTCAGACCGGTATAGTAATGTTGCTGATATCAATAGTTTTAGCCGCAGTATTTACCTTCGTGACTTTCCGCTTTTTTGCCCGCCGGGGAGCTTTGCGGCATATTATTTTAGCAGAAGAAGAAAAGGCCGATCAGGGTTACGTGGCCCCACCAGATCAGAAAGATTTAACCGGCAAAAAGGGCATAGCGGTTACCTCACTGCGCCCTTCCGGTGCGGCTGAGATCGATGGAAAAAGGATTGATGTGGTAAGCGACGGTTCCTATATTACCCAGGGTGATTCGATCCAGGTTGACCGGGTTGAAGGTGTGCGGGTTATTGTCCGCAGACTTGAAGAGAATAATAGTGTATAATAGGCTGAGCAGAAACAGTTTTGTTTTTTTTAGCAATCGATAGACGGGAGGCTTTTTTTATGATTGAAGGTATTATTCCCCTGCTTGCTTTAATAGTTGTTATTGTTATTTTCGTTGCTGTTATATTTAGTTTTATCCCCCTGGGCTTATGGATTTCCGCTCTCGCTGCTCGGGTTCCTGTGGGCATATTTTCGTTGATTGGTATGCGCCTGCGGCGGGTGATTCCGGCCAAAATAGTAGCCCCGCTAATCAAAGCTACTAAGGCCGGGTTAGACTTGAGTGTAAACAAGCTGGAAGGTCATTTTTTGGCCGGGGGTAATGTTGACCGGGTTGTCAATGCCCTCATTGCCGCACAGCGTGCTGAGATCCCCCTGATGTTTGAAAGGGCTGCCGCCATTGACCTGGCCGGGCGTGACGTTCTGGAAGCTGTACAGATGAGTGTAAACCCCAAGGTAATTGAAACCCCCGTTGTGGCTGCTGTAGCCAAAGACGGAATTGAAGTGAAAGCCCGGGCCAAAGTTACGGTAAGGGCCAATATCGATCGTCTGGTCGGAGGCGCCGGCGAAGAAACTATCATTGCCAGGGTCGGTGAAGGGATCGTAACCACGATCGGTTCGTCCGACAATCATAAAGTGGTCCTCGAAAACCCTGATAAAATCTCAAATACCGTTTTACAAAAAGGGCTTGATTCAGGAACAGCTTATGAAATATTATCAATTGATGTGGCCGACGTTGATGTAGGCAAGAATATCGGGGCCCAGCTGCAAACTGATCAGGCTGAAGCCGATAAGCGGATTGCCCAGGCCAAGGCGGAAGAAAGAAGGGCCATGGCTGTGGCCAAGGAACA
>CAYWIY010000230.1:0-2998 GCA_964458455.1 uncultured Syntrophomonadaceae bacterium
CAATAAACATGCTCTTTGATAATTTCGGGACAAATATTACTGGACGCAATAAAAAGTATTCGGGCCAGGGCAGGGTAAAGAAAAAACAGGCTCCCCTGCCCACTTCACCTTCAGCCCAGATTTCCCCGCCGTGGAAGGTTACCTGCTTCTCCTTGCTTTCCTCAACAACTACATGCCTCTTTTTCTATTCTCTATATTAGCCGAAAGTGCTATAATGAAAGCACAAAAGGCGTTATTTGGGAGGCAGGCAAGCATACTCTATTTAAGTGAAGTTGAAAAAAATCCCCTGCAGGAATTCACAACACGGATTAAACCTGTATTAAAGAATAACATCCGAGAAATTAAACTCTTTGGCTCTAAATCTACCGGTCGGTTCCATGAGGATTCTGACATCGATGTCTTAGTGTTGGTTTACCAAAGGGATGAAGAAGTATTAGATTTAATCAGCGAAAGACTATACTTTATCCTTTTGTTTTTGTTTGCAGTACTAACTGTTTCTGTGCCTGCTTGCTCATTGTTATTTCGTCGAATCCGGACCCGATAGGTTTTAATTCCGGCCAAGAGAAACTTGACGGGTTTTGCCAGGCTGGAGGATACCAGGCAAACAAGCAAGATTCAGATATGGCCGTGGCTTATGACTCAATTATAGGAGTAGTTAGTTAATTAATGGGGCTCGATTGGATACCGGCAAATTTAATACTATTTTTCTTGCTCAGCCTAATTGGTTATGCCATCTTTGACCGTCGATGGGAGCATTTTTGGGTTAACCTTGGCTTCACCAGGCCTGAAAAGAAAACCATGTTGCTTGCCCTGATAGCCGGCCTATTCTTCTCCCTGGCAGGGATTATCCCTTTTATCTGGATAGGAGCTTATAGCGGAGACCATATTACTTTAACTTACCAGCACTTCGTAGAAATAGAGTTCACTCCCTTTGCAGTGTTAGCAGCTTTTGCCTGGGCATTTTTGCACCAGGGGTTGCCAGAAGAAGTATTCTTTCGCGGATTTCTGTTGGGACAGTTAACTCGCAAGTTTAAAATTATTTATGCCAATATCATTCATGCCCTTATATTCTGGATTATTCACATCCCCGGTTATGTATATCTTTGGCAAGTGGTAGGTTCTAATGTAGAGAGGGTTTTAGTAATAGTTATTGCCATAACATCCCTGCTTATGTCTTTTGTGCTGGGGTGGTTACGCCTCAGCGACAAGAACCGGAGCCTGGCCGCGCCGATAGTACTGCACACCCTGGCCAATGGTTTTACCTATAGTGCAGTTATGTTCATTGAATAAGCATACTATAAAGAAAGAATGGAATTTCCACCTATTTGCTGAAAAGGTATGTTACCATGAAGTAAACGCGTCCTGTTTACCTGTATAGTTGTAAATAAAACATACAACCGGGGTGTAAAACAATATGGACAGGAAAAAGATCCTTACCTTTGTAATCCTTACTCTTCTGCTCAGCTGGACTGCAGCAGGCCTGTTTTACCTGTCCGGCATAGGATGGGGCACTTTCCCCGCCATGGCTTTTGCCATCGTATATATGTTTTTTCCCCTGCTTTGCACAATAATCGTGCAAAAAGTCATCTACAAGCAGCCGGTACTGAGGACTTACGGGGTCAATAAAAATATAAACAAGTGGTTTCTGGTGGCCTGGGGCCTGCCGGTTTTCATCACCTTTGCCACCATCGGGGTCAACCTTCTTTTTCCCGGGGTAAGCTATTCCCCGGAAATGGCCGGTATATTTGAATATCTTGGTGACTATATCCCTGAAGAAATGATGGCAGAAATGCCTTTTTCACCTGTTGCCATGTTCTGGCTGATGCTGTTGCAGGGTATTATTGCCGGGCCAACCATTAATGCTGTTGCCGCTTTTGGTGAGGAGTTTGGCTGGAGGGGGTTTTTGTTAAAGGAAACCGCCTCTGCCGGGTTCTGGAAATCGGCCCTGTTTATCGGCTTTATCTGGGGCATCTGGCATGCTCCGCTGATTTTAATGGGCCATAATTACCCGGGTTTTGAGGTTCCCGGGGTCTTCATGATGACCCTGTGGTGCATGCTGCTTTCCCCGCTATTCAGCTATATAACCATTAAAGCAAACAACGTTATAGCTGCAGCAATCCTTCATGGTTCAATTAATGCTGTGGCCGGCCTGAGCATTATGCCTATTACAGGTGCGATGCCTTTGCTCACCGGTGTGATGGGGCTGGCAGGGTTTTTGGTTTTAGCAGCCTTAAACCTGCTAATCCTCTTTTTCGGCAAACCGGAAGAACTGATGCTAAAAGAATTCTTTTAGCTAAAACAGGAATACGGATGCTTGGCCAGGCCTTTTTGCTGGGCCAGGTCTTGATTTATAACTTTTGTAGATGATTCTAAGTAAACAAAGATAACTCTTATTATTCAACAGTTTAATGCTTTTCAAGAAAATGTTGAAAACCTCCCGGATAAATAGACTATTTTTATCGGGCCCCGAAATAATTACAGAAGGAAGCCGTGTAACCCTTGTAGAATCAATCACCAAATACTTCTTTAAACCAGTAGTGTGGTGAACCTTTGCAGGTGCATGAAGACTATAAAACCATAATCGACAAGTGCTGGCAGTTGCGCCGGGCGAAACGCTTTACAGAAGCAGAGCTGCTCCTGCAGGAAAGCCTGGAAAACTTTACTGCTGGTAGTTTTGCCCATAGAGTAATTAAAGCCAACCTGGCTGATGTTCTGCTGCAGAAGGGCGATAAAAAAGCCGCTCATGAAACAGCCCTTCAGGTTTTGGCCGAAGATCCTGACCAGGCGATTGCCTTAACTGTTATGGGGCTTATTGCCCTTGACCAGAAGCAGTATTCCGAGGCCATTGAAAATTTGAAAAAAGCATTTGAACTTGTTCCAGGCGGTTACAGGGCCGGAAAATTGGCCCGCGCTTATGAGCTGACCGGTAACCTGGAAAAAGCTCTTTCCGTGCTGAGCAAAGCCTTAGAGCATAATCCACGGGACGGTTTCCTGCTGC
>CAYWIY010000231.1:0-2950 GCA_964458455.1 uncultured Syntrophomonadaceae bacterium
GAACATATTCCTAAAATCTTAGTTCTAAGGCTTGCCCTGTTTAATCTGTTGCAGAACTTCTTGAGCTTCCTTATATTCAGGAAGTTTACGGCATATCAACCCGTATTCAAGGCTGTCCACCAGGGCAATCCAGCTGGCTTCGATAACATTGGGAGATACCCCTACGGTACCCCAGGTCTTGTGCTCATCCCTGGTCTCGATGAGGACCCTGACCTGGGCTCCGGTACCGTCAACCCCATCTATTACCCGCACCTTGAAGTCGGTGAGTTTGAATTTTTTCAGATCCGGATATACTTCTTCCAGGGCTTTGCGAAGGGCATTGTCCAAAGCATTTACCGGCCCATTTCCTTCGGCGGCAGTGTGGATCTGCACATCGCCAACCTGCACTTTTATGGTTGCTTCCGAATAAAGCTGTCCATCTTCCCTTTTTTCAATGATCATCCTGAATCCTTCCAGCTTAAACAACGGCCGGTAGGCTTTCATCATCTTTAAGACCAGCAGTTCAAAAGAACCTTCAGCTCCTTCAAACTGGTAACCGTAATGCTCCATTTCCTTAATTTTTTGCAGAACTGAAGCCGTTTCCGGCTGATCTTTCTGGAGATGATAAGCATAATCGTTTGTTTTTGCAGTAATGCTGCTCCGACCGGCCAGTTCGGAAACCAAGATCCGGCGCTGGTTGCCAACAAGATCAGGGTTAGTGTGCTCATAGGTGGCCGGCTTTTTACTAACAGCGTCTATATGGACCCCGCCCTTGTGAGCAAACGCATTAAACCCTACATAAGGCTGCTGGTCTGGTGGGGCAATGTTGATCAGTTCGGCCACATAGCGAGACAGCCTGGTAAGATCTTTTAACTGCTCAGGGGAAACCACCTGGAGGCCCATCTTGAGTTGAAGGTTGGGGACAATAGTGCAAAGGTTAGCATTTCCACAGCGCTCCCCGTAACCATTTATAGTTCCATGGATCTGGGTTATACCTTCTTGAACTGAGAGCAGGGAATTGGCTGTAGCCATATCAGCATCGTTATGAGCGTGAATACCCAGGGGGACCTTGATTCTTTCCTTAACCACAGAAAGTATTGCCGAGAGCTCCCAGGGCATGAGGCCCCCGTTAGTATCACAAAGAACGATTACATCGGCTCCTCCCCTGGCTGCTGCTTCAATTGTCGCCAGGGCATATTCCGGGTTAGCCTTATAACCATCGAAAAAATGCTCGGCATCATAGATAACTTCCCGGCCTATCGATTTAAGGTAAGATATGCTTTCCTCAATCATGGCCAGGTTTTCTTCAAGATTCGTCTTCAGGGCATCGTGAACATGAAAATCCCAGCTCTTACCAAAAATTGTTACCGTATCTGTGCCGGCTTCGACTATAGCTTTTATGTTTGGATCGCCTGCTACAGGTTCTCCGGGCCTGCGGGTACTGCCAAAAGCGCAAAGCCGGGCGTTTTTAAATTTAACAGTAGAAGCTTTCTTAAAAAATTCGATATCTTTAGGGTTTGAACCCGGCCAACCGCCCTCGATATACTTGACTCCGAATTCATCCAGTTTCTCGGCAATTTTCAGCTTATCAGATACCGAAAGCGATATCCCTTCTCTCTGTGAACCATCCCTTAAGGTTGTATCGTAGATATCAACAGTGCGCATATCTGGCCTCCTGCAGTTATGGAAAGTAAAATTAATTGGTATTATACTATACCTTCCCGTAAAGTGTCCATTATATTTAGGATTTTATTTACTTTATCTCAACTACAAAAGTTTAAATTAACACAATAAACAGGCATTGCATACCAGCCTAAGGTTTGATCCCCGGGCGCAAAATACGTTCGGCAAAAGTATATTTGAACAAAATCAACTTTTTCAGGCAAGGTAAGGCTGGCTAAAAGGCGCTGTCAAAATCAACCAGTTGATAACACTCAGGCGGCAGTTCTCTTAAGAACTGGGAAGGCCCTTCAGAAACAGCCCCGTAATTGCGGTAATCTTCAATATATGTACTCAGGAACAGGTATCGCCTGGCCCTGGTGGCAGCCACATAAAACAAACGCCTCTCTTCATCCAGGGACGCTTCGCCAACACGCTGGCTTGGAAACTGGCCCTGGTTCATACCGATAATAAAAACAGAGTCCCATTCCTTGCCCTTGGCGCTGTGGATAGTCGAGAGGGTCAGTTGATCGTCTACATGCGAACCGGCTGCACTGGTATCGGCAAAAACAGATTCTTCAAGAGCCAGGGATTCCAGAAATGCAGGCAGGTTTTCAAAACGCTCTGCATAGATGGCCAGCCTTTCGATGCCGCGGAATCTATCTTCATACTGGTCTGGATAATTTTGTCTCAAGTGATCGTCGTAGTTAGCATCCAAAACAGCACCGATCAAATTTGGCACAGCCTCCTCCTTGCTTTTGTAGAGAAGCTCCAGGGTCCCTCTTAAAGCTTCCCAGCCTTCCTTGCCCCGGGACGGTGTTTCGCGGCCGGCAACAAATGCTTCCAGCGGGTTTTCATAACCTTTTAAACTAGACCACATTTTATCAAAGGAAGCCTGGCCTACTCCTTTTTGGAGAGTAGCAATACGGCGCCAGGAGTTTTCGTCGTGGGGATTATAGATAATCTTTAAATAAGCAAGAACATCTTTTACATGGGCTTTCTGGAAAAACTTTACCCCTCCGTAAGTCCGGTAACTGATACCCTTACGGGACAAAGCAAATTCCACTTCCGGGGTCAGGTAGGAACTGCGGTATAAAACGGCAATTTCGCGCAAAGGGATCCCGTTGTTTTGCAATTCCCAGATATTCTGCAAGACAAAAGACGCTTCCTGGCGGGCGTCAAACACTTTTGCTACCACCGGCTTCTCTCCCGGCGGGTTCTTGGAAAACAAGGTTTTGGGAAGCTGATCGCGGTTGTAGCTGATCAAAGTGTTGGCCAGATCCACAATTTCCGGGCTGCTGCGGTAGTTTTG
>CAYWIY010000232.1:0-2924 GCA_964458455.1 uncultured Syntrophomonadaceae bacterium
CCGGGCTTAAATACTTGACGTTTTGTTAAACAAAAGTTAAACTTTTAAAAAAGACTAAAGCTTGGATTTGATTAATAAGCGCCTCACTTTAGCTTTATAGCCTCACGCCTGGTAAAGCTTTAGCATTTAAGCAAACCTGGAGGTGGTACCTTGGGCCATCCTGACCGCAAGCCGAAGCGTGAACTTAAAAAGAAGAAAAAACAAAAAATGCTTCCCCGCCGCAACCTTTATGATCAAACCTTAGACTTAACCCCCTACAATGCTGTAGCCCCCATGATCAAGGGGGAAGAATTCACGATCAAGTACAAGTAACCCTTAAACCCTTTATTCTTTTTCTGCAAGCAGCCCTACTCATGAGGCTGTTTTTTATTGTATTTACCTGATGTCCCGTCACAATCTGAAAAGTCAAGATATTAAGAAACAATCTTAAAATGCAATTAATGTAACTTGATACACTTTATTTAATAAAAATAAATTAATTTGACAAATGCTTTACAATTGAGTAATATATTTAGCGTGCTTAACGTTTCCCGGACCAGGGAAACGTGGCTTGATATCCTGGCCAAAAGCAAAGCAAGCATAAAAAACCTTTTGAGGAGGCGTATGTACTGCATGAAAGGCCCTGATTTAAAAAAGAGAGGAGGGGGATGAAATCACCCCACAAAAGTTTGTCACAGATTACATTGTGGCCCTTGAGCCTTGCTACGGCGAAAGGGGCGGTAATGCAGTTAGAGTTTATACCAAAGATGGTGCAGTTCATGAAGTGGAAAAAACGATTAAGGCAATGCATAACTCCGTAGTCCGCTACTACAATGTAGATGTAACAGCCTCGCGCGTTACCTACGGTAAATACTTAAACCGCACCCTTAATATTCCCGTACCGCTTTCTGCCGGTTCAGTGCTGATATCAGTAAAGATGCGCTGCCCACAGTGTGTTAATGACGGGGCAAGCGGTTACGTTAATGCGCTTAAAATCAAAAATATCAGTAAAATTGCCGGCAGTAATGACGGGCAAGTAAGGTGCATGCTTGAATTAGAAAGCGGGCAAGCAGTTCCCTGTTATATCACTTACGACAATATTAAAAAAAGGCTTCATGATGCCCTGCGGGTGCATGAGCAGTATTTAAACCGCCACCTGCTTAACCGGTATCCCGGCAGCCTTGAAGGCGTCGTAGAAGGTCTGAACCGCAGGAAATGGCGCCGGCTGAAAGATGATATCGTGGTGCTCGCCGCTGAAGACTGCTGCGATGAGTATGCTATGTTAGATCAAGATTAAATATAAAATCAGGGCCTTTTATATAAATCTTAAATCTACTTTATTGACAATTAACACTTTAAAGGGTAACATAGTTCACAAGTTGAACAAAAAATGTAGTTATAAAGGCAAAGCCGGCTTTTAGCCGGCTTATAACTTAACTACTACAACTGCTTGTGGTAAATATATGCATCACTAAACCCGGCCGCTTTAGCCTCATTTAACCTCTGCCGGGCATTTTCGATGTAGGCGAAAGCGCCCACCTGCACTGTGTAGAGGCTGTCACGTGCCGGCCCTGCAGGCTCGGGTTCTTTTACTACAGCCGGTTCAGGCGGCATCCCCAGGGCAGCATATATACCCCGGGTTACCCCGCTTGCAAGCGTACTAACAAACTCAGGCTCACGCCACAGCCCTGCTTCCCGCTCATTGTCGATAAAAAGTGATTCAATCAGCACCGCCGGGAAGGGGTTGTGCCTGAGCACGTAAAATGCAGCCTGCTTCATGCCCCGGTCGAGAATAGACCAGGGCGATAAAGCGCTCGTAACCTGCTGGTGGATTTCTTTTTGCATCTGAAAAGCCCTGTGGCCAGGTTCAAGGCCGCTAGAAACAAAGGATTCAAAACCCCTGCCGCCGCCGGCATTGGCATGCAGGGATAAAAAAAGGCTTGTGCCTGCTCTTCTGCTTAAGGCCACCCGGTCTGCGAGCGAGACAAAGACGTCCTGGTCCCTGGTTAAAAGGACCTTGATGCCTTGAAGCTCTTCTGCTACTTTTAAAGCCAGCTTTAAGTTGAGGGTTTTTTCCTGCAGGCCGTACGCTACGGCCCCGGGGTCATAACCCCCGTGGCCGGGGTCTAACACAACAACCGGTTTGCTCATAACTGGTACCTCCTTGTAATTAGGTAACCTTTCCCTGTTACAGGGAAAAGTGTCTGATCAATGCCTTAATAAGGCCTGGGACAGGGAATGGATGCTTTCGGTTAAAGTTTCTAGCTTACCTTCCAGGCGCACGAGCAAATAAATGCTCACCGCTACGGGGAAGCCGAAGTTACCGATCAAGTGCATCAGTTCCTCCATTATTTAAAAGCACCTCCTTTGATATAAAATACCCTCCCCCTTTTAAAAAGGAGGAGGGTTTGCCTTTAGAATTCGCCGAGCATATCGACAGTTCTTGTAACTACCTGGGCCCTGACTTTACCGGTGATTTCACCGGCGGTGGTCTCAAAGATGTTGCGGGCTATGATTGAATCCATAACCGGGTCCACTTCTTCCAAACCGAGCTCTGGCTCAGGGTCTGCCACCGAGATGGTCGTGTTGCGGCCTTCTGCTGTTTTAAATATCATTTGCAGGGTTTCACTCAAGATTTACAGGCCTCCTTTCAT
The DNA here is from genome assembly GCA_964458455.1 of uncultured Syntrophomonadaceae bacterium. Lineage (GTDB taxonomy): Bacteria > Bacillota > Dethiobacteria > DTU022 > DTU022 > B1SED10-74M. The sequence goes on from CAYWIY010000232.1 coordinate 2,634, forward strand.
AGAGTATTTTTTAGTACCTTACACTTCTTCGAGCTCCACTTCGTCTACCCGGCGCACGGAGTTGATAGTGTGCACCTGCAGGCTTTCCAGTTCCTGGGCCAGTGCAAACAGGTCACTGTTGTCTGCATCAGATTTGACGTTGGAGAAGGAACGGGTGCGGTAGATGGGGTTAAAATCTTCATCCAAGCCCACATTTAACCGCAGCTGCAAACGGGTAGCCAGGGGATTGATGTTAACAGGCATTTTGACACCTCCTTTCTATTAAGTAGCTTTAACCCTTAACTGGTTAAG
>CAYWIY010000233.1:0-2917 GCA_964458455.1 uncultured Syntrophomonadaceae bacterium
TAACAGGTATTGAAAGAGGTGAAGACAGTGGCGGCAGAAATTAAATGGACACCCCTGGGCTGCGCGGCCTTGCCGGCCGGATCGGGTGAGGAAATAGCGGGCGATATGCCTGATTACCCTTTCGATTTGCTGGACCGGGCAGGTGAACTGAACTTGGACCCGGGTGCTGTTTTCTTTGCCTGGGAGATAGCTCGCCTGGCTGGTGAAAAGGTGGATTATAAAAAAAAGCGGGCCCTGATCCTGTTGATCCTGGCCGTCCAGGCCATGTCTGTTGAGGGCAGCACCAGGCTGCCGCTGTTAGAAAGCGGGCATTTTGATCGCATTCTAAACGATTTGCAGGCAGATGGTGATGAAAAGGCCTTAATTACAGAGCTGCTAAAGGAGGTTCGCGAGACCTGCAGCAGCTCTTCCTCAGGCGGGATGGCTAATGTTTTTGGTAAAGCAGGGGATTACCGGCCGCTGATTTTAGATCACGGTTGCCTGTATATACAAAAACTCCACGTTTTGGAGGAAAGGGTCGGAAAAAATTTAAGCGACCGCCTCATCTTTGCAGAGGAAAGTGATGAGAAAGAACCGGACGCAGGTGAACCGGGAGCAGTAAACTTTGAGGAGGCCTTGCAGGAAGTATTTACTGCCCCGCCAACAGCTGGTAATGTGAAAGCCGGGCTGGATGATCAGCAGCGGCTGGCGGTGTGGACGGCTTTAAACGGCCGGGTAACGGTGGTCAGCGGCAGGCCGGGCAGTGGAAAAACTTCGATCGTGGCCAGCATACTGCGCGTTTTAGCCAGGACCGGCAGGCCGCCTCTTCAATCGGTTGCCCTCACCGCCCCTACGGGGAAAGCTGCTGAAAGGATGCGCCAGGCGGTAACCGGCCACCTGGGTGCGATCGAAGAGGCCGGCAAACCTGATCGCCTGCTGCTTGATAACTGTCCACCTTCCACAACGCTGCACCGTCTGCTTGGCTACTCCCCCGGACGGAACCGCTTCTGGCACAATGAACAGAATCCCTTATCGGAAAAGCTGGTCATTGTCGATGAAAGTTCGATGATCGACCTGGCCATGATGGATCATCTCCTGCGTGCCCTGCAGCCGGAAGCAAGGTTGATTTTACTGGGTGATGCCGACCAGCTGCCCTCCATCGAGGCGGGGGCTGTCCTGCGGGATCTCTGCCGCTCTAAAGTAGCGGTGGAAGAGAAAAAGCGGGTTATAGTTCTCGAGAAAAGTTACCGGGCCAGGGAGGAGGACCCTGCCGGAAAACATATTTTAGAAGTGGCTAAAGCGATCAATGAAGGCAGGCCGCCTGTTAAAGCCGGGGAGGTTTCAACCCTGGCAACCAGAAGCGCGGTTTCTGAGCTGGAATTTGCAGGTGCGGAACACCTGGTGCCGGGTGGTGATCACCAGAAGGCTGATTTCCTGGATAAGTGGTATGAGCTGCTCATCAGAGGGTTGCCCGGCCTCAATGAGCGCCTGGCGCGTCCGTACAGGTCCGGGCCGGCCGGTTTTGAGCAGGAGAGCGCTGCTGAATTGAAAGAAGTAATGGCCCATTTTGAGCGGTTCAGGATTCTTTGTGCTACCCGGATGGGTGCAGGGGGCACCGGATCAGGGGATATCAATACCTGGTTTTATCACCGCTGGTTGGAACACCTCAAGGAGGAAGGATTGGTCACCCGAAACCCCCAGTTCTTAGTGGGAGAACCGGTCCTGATGACCCGCAACGATTATTCTTTGCGCCTTTACAACGGTGATTCAGGTCTTGTCTTAAACGTGGCCATGGAACCGGTAGGAAGCAGGCGCTCTGCCGAGCCGATGGCCGTATTCCCCCGGGGTGGCAGTTTTGTGGCTTACCCGTTAGAGGCACTGAGAGGATGTCTTGAACCGGCCTGGGCCACCACCGTGCACAAGGCTCAAGGGTCTGAATACGAGAATGTGGCAATCATGCTACCAGCTGTTTACGTGCGCCCGCTGACGAGAGAACTGCTCTACACGGCGGTAACCCGGGCTAAAAAGTCGGTGGTAATCATAGGCTCGCAGGAGATACTGCAGCAGGGCATCAGCCACTCTCTGGAGCGCGCCTCCGGCCTGGCCGATATGCTCTAGTTAACAGAGCCGGGTTGGAGCTGGTGCGATCGCCCTTGTATTTTTGTATCTATCTTTGGGGAGATGTGTTATACTAAAAGTCAGATTATTATTTATTTTTATTTTATACGTAAATATAGTATTGATTATTGTACTTGCTCAGAGAGTTTGACAAAGGAGGATCAATTTAAATGGACGTGTTAAGAGTTGCAGCAAAGTCTAATCCTAATTCTGTAGCAGGCGCTTTAGCAGGAGTTATAAGGGAGAAGGGGAAAGCCGAAATGCAGGCAATTGGAGCTGGTTCCCTGAATCAAGCCATTAAAGCAATGGCTATTGCCAGGGGGTTTGTGGCTCCGGGGGGAATCGACCTGGTTTGCACTCCCGCTTTTGTTGATATTCAAATTAACGGTGAAGAAAGAACAGCAATTAAAATTATTGTCGGGCCGCGGTAAGGTTTAATATTAAATTGTTGACTGTCCATTCTGGAAAGAATTTAGTCAAAAATCTCTGAGCAAATATAATGGTCATTACACCCCAGTATTAACTTGAGTAGATCCGCCTGGCCGTATCGGAAGCGGCCAGAGTTGCTTTCCGCAGGAATTCCTGGGCTATCCGCAGCCGGGACTGCTTTAAAGCGTAACGTTTTTCTTTATCGCTATCTATTGCTTCATACATATAGGTATCCATAGTTACTTCGATCTGGATAGCGTGGACATCATTTTTGGGATCGCTATGCATCCGGGTGATGAATCCCCCGGAATAGGGTTCGTTCTTGGCCAAAGTTAGCTCCAGGTCTAAGGGTTTGATCCCCTGCTTCAGGGTATTAACAAAAGCTTGAATT
>CAYWIY010000234.1:0-2914 GCA_964458455.1 uncultured Syntrophomonadaceae bacterium
TTAATTCAAAATAGCGGGGTAAAAGCGGGACCTCTATCGTTTTGGCAGCTCCTCCCTTAAAACGGATATGGGCGGTGATCTGCTTGTCTTTATGGAGGGTAACATCTTCAATAATTAGCCTTAAAATGCGTTTACGTTCCCGGTCAGGAAGTTCTTTGTTGTGCCATACCTTCGGAAAATCGTCTGCAATACTTTGAATCTCCAGACGTTCATTATCATCCGGCTCCTGCGGGCCATGACAACAGTAATTTTCGTATTCCTGCCGGGCTTCTGTCAACTCCCGCAGCCTGGTATTCCAGTTGGCTTCCAGTTCGTCGGCCACCAGGCGATTGTTTGGATCGACATGCATGTAACGGCGTTTGGCCAGTTCAGTTTCATAGTGAAGCCTTTCTATTTCCTGGCAGTGAGCAGCCTCTACTTCCTTTTCCCGGGCTTTAAGTTCTTCCTGAACCGCCATGGTTACCTCCAGGGCAAGGGGAGTAATCACTTCCAGCAAAAGATTGGATACGGCTTCATCCAGGCTAAAGCCGGGAATAATCTGGCAAGGATTTTCAGCATTTTCGATACCCTTTTGCTGGCACAGGTAAGAAGGAAAGATGGTCTCTCTTTTGCTGCGATAGCGAACTGTCATTCTTTTACCGCATTTACCACAGATGGCCAGACCCTGGAGCAAAGCGCTGCCTTCCCGCGGAGGACTGTTGCGGCGCTCCAGGCCGTAGGCCTGGGAATTGCGTCGTAAAATCGCCAGGTTTTCTTCATGCTCTTTCGAGGTGATGTAACCTTCGTGAGCGCCTTCGATAAAAGCATGCCAGTCTTCCCGGGAGTGTTTGCAGGAAACTTTTGATCCGTCCACATTCCGGTTCCACTGTCTTCTTCCGAAGACAAAAATACCGGCATAGCGGGGGTTATGCAGGACCTGCAGCGCCCGGTGGTGACCCAGCGAACTCCAAGTGAGCTCCCCTTTGCGAAAACCTTCCCGCAACCGGCGGGGAAACTTCAGGCCCTGTTCTTTAAAAGCCCTGACCGTGGAAAAAGCCGAACCGGTGCGGCGGAAAGTGCGAAAAAACATTCTTATAGCTTCCTGGACCTGCCGGTCCGGGTCCAGTACCACCTGCCCCTGCTCGTTGTAAATAAAGCCGGTGGGTAGAGCGCATTTAAGTTCACCCCGCTTGGCTTTGTTTAAGAGCCCGCCACGCATGCGGGACTGCAATATATGGAGCTCTGCTTCACTCATGGTTCCCTTTAACCCTAAAAGAAGGCGGTCGTTGAAATCATTGGGGTTGTAAATACCGTCTTCGTCTAAAATCAGGGTATCGGTAAGGGCGCAGATCTCTAACAAACGGTGCCAGTCAGTCGAACTCCTGGCCAGGCGCGAAACTTCCAGACCCAATACAATTCCTGCTCGGCCCAGGCTTACCTCTGCCACCAGTTCCTGAAACCCGCTTCTGTTACCGGAGGCCCCGGATTGCGCCAAATCACTGTCGATGACGATAATTTGTTCTTGGGGCCAACCCAAAGCTACTGCCTGGCCGCGTAGAGAGTACTGCCGCTTGGTACTTTCCCGGTTTTCCATAACCTGCTTAAGCGTGGACTGCCTGACGTATAGATAAGCGCTCCGTTGCAGATGGGAGGGACTTACCTTTTGGTGGTTCATTTTTAGACCTCCTGTTTTTTACAAGCATACCTGCCAGCAGCATGGCCAACTCAGAGCGTAACAGCTCTGGTAAAGGTTCATTGCTCTCTGCCATCCTTGGAGCATCAGATGAGTTTGACCAGGCCAGGATCCAGGCCGCTATTCCTTTTTGCTCCAACAGGGCCATCCCCAATGGTGTAGTTACTGTAATTGCCTTCTTCAAGGCTTGGCTGCGCAGTTCCTCATAGCGTAAAGCCAGTTCAGGGTAAAACTCCACCTTGGTTTTTGCCGTTTTTTTTTCTGCGCTCCAGAGCGCGTTCAATGCTACGAGGATGGATACTAAAACCAAATTCCTTTTCAATCAATTTTGCAATTGCTTCTGCCCTTAAAGTGCTGTCCTGGTTTACGGCCTGCTCCACAAAACCCATCACTTCTTCGCTTAGCTTGTGAGCACCCCTGGGCCCCCTTTGACGGGGTAAAAGACCGGCCAGGCCGCCTTCGTTAAAAGCTTGCTGCACCTGGTAAAAAGTGGGCCTGGAAAGACCGTACAGCTCTGCTGCCTGAGTAACTGTTAAGCCACCTTTAATCACCTGCCGTAGCATTTCGTACTTGACCTGAAGAAGATCTCTGGAATCGAAAAAGGTATTTCTCTCAAACTCTTCGGCCAGCACTTTCTCCGGGTTGGGGTTTAAAATACCGTGCTCTTTTAGAAGCTCAACTTTTTTGGGCTTCAAGGAATCACCTCCCGCATAATGTTAATTTAATTATGCCAGAGTGATTCGCTTTTGTCAATATGAACTTCTAAAAGGCCATACTAATAGTGCTTTTACAGATTTACAACATATCACATAAATTGTTTTTGGCAAATTTAGCTTTACAATAGCGGCGTTATTTCCTTTACACCAATTTATTCCTCCTCCTTTAGCAAACTCGGGTAAACAGATCGTAACTCCTGCAGTAATCGGGCCAGGGTCAGGAGCTCGGAAAAATGAAAAATACAGCGATCTCCCGCTTGAACAAGAAATGGATCGGCTACAGAAGCGCTGGTCCACTGCATCGGCAGGGAAAACAGCTGCTCTTCTGAATCGATCATTGAAACGCGATTCACCCCCCAGCACTTGTTATGGGTGACATATTCAAATTCTTGACCATAAAGAGGGTGGAAAGGGTGGGTCACTTTTACAGTGCGCCTTAAACTACAAGAAGATGTAGTTGACGATACTTGCTTATGACAGCGTAGAAAAGTATATTTTTGATTTCGCTCGTGTCACCTGTTTGAAA
>CAYWIY010000235.1:0-2905 GCA_964458455.1 uncultured Syntrophomonadaceae bacterium
TAATCCATCTTCTTCGTCATTTTCCCTGGCCTCATCTTCTTCGGTGTCCACTTTTTCCTCGTCCTGTTTCGTTTTCTCCTCTTTTTCTTCTTCCTTCTTTTCTTCTTCCTTGCGTTTTTGTTCCTGTTCTTCAATATATTCCGGGCTATCTTCCAGCACTATCGGCGGCCATGGTTCGACCTCTACGCCAAAAGCATCTTTGATAATACTGACCCGCTTATCCTGGTTGAGGACCTGGTAATAAATACCATCCTTTGACTGCCCGCTGCCGGGCAGGGTGTAAAAGTGGAGGCTTTCATTTTCCATGTCCAGGTCTCTGCCAAAATAGGCCAGGGAGGCAATCTGGGTATAGGTCAGGTCCGTTTCCACGTAATCCTTGTAGATCCGGTAGGTTGCCGGGATATCAGTTAGTTTGCCCTCTTCTCTCAGGTAAAGGAAGGTTTCCTGCATCAATTCCATCTGCCGGTCCATGCGCCCTTCGTCCTGGCCCGTTTTGGGGTCACGGTACTGGAGGTAGCGCAGGTAGGTTTCTCCGTCCATGATCTGGGGGCCTTCTGGGACCAGGACTTCACCGACATTCCAATGCCGGTCATATAAGGTTTCTTCCACTTCAAAGTAAATGCCGCCCATGGCATCGACCAGGGCGATTACAGAATACATATCAACTGAAACATAGTAGTGCAGGGGAATATCACCCAGGGTTTTGCTGAGCGTGTTAAGGGTAAATTCCATCCCGTCGGCTTCACGGTCGTCGCTATCACCATAGTAATAGCCGTAAAAAAAGGAATGGTTAATCTTGTCGTGCATTCCACCCATGCCGTAGATAGGCACATAAGAGTCGCGGGGTATGCGCACTACGGATACTTCTTCGGTTTCAAAGTTAATCGAAAATACTGCCAGCATGTCCGGGCGGAAAAGGTACTCGCCGTGACGCCATTCCCGGTCCCACCCCCGGTCAAAACCGAGCAGGGCGATGTTAACGGTGTGTTCGGGAAAAGCCTCGGTAACGTCATAATCTTTCTCGAAAGAGACTTCATCAAGCAGGATACGCTGCGGTTCCCGGACGTCGGTGTAGATAGTATATGCATATGCGCCCGCTCCGGCAAGCCCCAGGACCAGCAGTCCGGCAACGGTGAGGAGGACTTTTTTCAGCCGGCTCATTCTCTTTTTTGTTCCAGGTTCCTGCATGGAGCCTTCCAGTTCCCTGGTCCAGTCAGGGGAGTGTACTTCGCCACCCTGTTCGGAAGAATCAGGTCTGTCCTGGTTGTCCTGGTGTTCCCGGCCAGGATGTTCTTCATTGTTGCCGTCCCGTTCATCGTAGAACATCGTATCAACCCCACTTTGTCAGGTCCTTTTTATTTATATAATAACACAACGGTTGTCTTATTGGCCTAATCTGTTTTTACATATTTACATGCGACTATATATTCATTATAACATCATCTGGAAAGGAGATGCCTCTTTTGAGCTGGGAGCGTTATTATTGTTCAGCCAGGTTTTTTTATATCCCTGATGTTTTGGGCATAAACTGATTAAACTAAAAAAGTTAAAATCCGGTAGCCTGCAGGCTATAAAAGTGCTAATATAAAAAAGAGGCACACTATTCGGAGGTTTGGTGCCAACCTTTAAAGGCGGTCGGGATACCGGCAAAAGGAGAAAGTTTCCATATGGATGAAGAGACAAGGACCCACACAAGAGGCAGTATCCCCTGGGTGGGCGGCAAATACAGGGGAGAATTAAAAAATAAGGTTCCGCACGGGCAGGGGGCGCTGATATTGCCCAACGGTACCCATTACGAGGGTGAATGGAAAGAGGGTAAGCCCCACGGTAAGGGTATAATCAGCTTCCCGTATGGAGCGGTTTATGAAGGAGAACTTTACCGGGGCAAGAGGCACGGTTATGGTAAATATTACAGGCCTGATGATACTGTTGTAACCGGCCTGTGGGAAAAGGGCAACATGGTGAAGCTGTTGGGAGAAGAGAAAGAAAAAAGCCCCTATATGAGCCGGCAGGGGAAAAGGGAAATAATTAAGATTAACAACCTCACCTTTAAGTATAAAAGCGGTAAAGGAATTTTTGATCTTACCTTTAACGTTGGAAACGGTGAAGTTTTTGGCTTTTTAGGACCGAACGGGGCAGGCAAGACCACGACGATCAGGAATTTATTGGGTTTCGTTAAGCCGGAAAGAGGTGAATGCAGTGTGGCCGGCCTGGATTGCTGGAAAGATGCGCCCAGAATCCAGAAGCAGCTTGGTTATCTGCCCGGGGAGATGGCTTTTTTTGAAGAAATGACGGGGATCCAATTTTTAAGTTTACTCTCTGCTATGCGCGGCGGCCGTAAAAAGATGCGTCGCAGTGCCCTGCTGGAACGTTTTGAGCTGGATCCTTCCACCAGGATCCGGCGCATGTCCAAGGGCACAAAGCAGAAACTGGGAATTGTGGCCGCTTTTATGCACGACCCGGCTGTTTATATCCTTGATGAGCCCACCAGCGGGCTCGACCCCCTGATGCAGAATATGTTTGTTGAGCTGATCCGGGAAGAGCGTGAGCGGGGCAAGACGATCCTGATGTCTTCCCATAACTTCGAAGAAACCTACCGCACCTGCGACCGGGCCGGGATTATCCGGGAAGGCAGGCTGGCGGCCGTTCAGGATGTGCATTCCCTGAAGTCTTCTCAACGCAAAGCTTACCTGGTAACCCTGGGTTCGCCTTCAGACCTGGAGCACCTGCGGGCAGCCGGTCTCGAACTGGGCCGGATCAACAATAACGCGGTGGAAGTTTTTGTTTCCGGCAATTATGACCAGTTCATCCAGGCCCTGGCCGGATGCAGGGTGCTTGGTCTTGATGTGGTTAACCAGACCCTGGAGCAGGTATTTATGAAATATTACGGGCGGGAGGCGGCAGT
>CAYWIY010000236.1:0-2902 GCA_964458455.1 uncultured Syntrophomonadaceae bacterium
TTGAAAAGCTTATCGAGCGAGCCAGAAGTGATTACCTGCCTCTTATCTGGAAAACGTATTCATCTGACAAAATGGTGGAAAATGTGCTGGAGCACTTCCGGGATGAAGAAAAACGTCATGAATACTATAAGTTTTACCAGGAGTTATCCAGCATTTATGAAATATTATCCCCGGATCCTTTCCTGCGCCAGTATGTGGACCAGTACGGTTATTTATCCCATATATACTGGTGGCTAAGAGCATATTTTGAGCCGGGAGTACAGATAGACCGCGATTTGGCCCGGAAAACAGCGTTACTGGTTAGAGAGCATACTAAAAGCGGAGAGGTAGAAGACCCACTTGAGATTTACGAGATAAATGAGAACTTATTAAGCAGGATTAGTGCGGATACAGATACCAGCGATACAGTCAAAGTGTTTAATATCCTAAAAAGCATTGAAGAAATGGTAAAAAAGAAAGGCCATACTGAACCATACCTGATTGCTATCGGGGAAAGGGCGGAAAAGGTGGCTGAGGACTATAAACAGCGTCAAATAAGTACCCAGGATGCCCTGAAAAACTTAAAAGAGATTATTGAAGAAAGTTGTGAGGCTAAAAGAGCCAGAGCAGAAAAAGATTTGGATGAAGACGCTTTTACCATGTTCTGGCTTTTAAAGGGTGATGGTGTCAAGGAGCCGGAAGATGCGGCCAAACAGCTGGAAAAAGTCTTTGCCGATTACCCTCACTGGAAAACTACTGATGCGCAGGCCCGGGAAGTTAGAAAAGAGTTTTACAAAGTATTGAACGCTAAAGGGGTTAAAGATAAAACTGTAATGGCAAAGAAGATCTTACACTATCTTAAGAGGGAAGTTAGTTGAAGATGGCACAACAAGATGCAATAAAAAAAGAAACCCTGGAAGAGGTTATTCCTTCTGCTGTTTTTAAATCTGAGGTGGCAGCCTGGGCTGAGCGGATTGGGGTGGAATATAAAGAGGTTCACCTGCGCCATATGAAAAATAAATGGGGCAGCTGTTCAAGTAACGGCAGGCTAACCTTTAACTCGGAACTTCTTGCAAAGCCTGCAGCCTTTCGAGCAGAAATTATCGTCCATGAGCTATTACATTTAAAAGTGCCTAATCATGGCCGAGTTTTTAAATCGCTGGCCAGCAGTTATTTAGCGAAGTATCTGTAGCCAATTCGAATTAATTAATGTAGCAGCTTTTCCTTTTTAAATAATTATCCCCAAGTTTGTTGAAGAAAGCGAATATCAGTGTCATCTTGTCGGAGGTGTTACTATTGGCAATACCGGATTACCAGTCTATTATGCTACCTTTACTTAAGCTGGCAGGAGATGAACAAGAACACAAGATAAGTGAAGTTACTGACATGCTGGCTGATCAGTTTGAACTATCTGATGAAGAGCGTAAAGTGCTTATACCAAGCGGCAGGCAGTCTTTGTTTTATAACCGTGTTGGTTGGGCCAGGACTTATCTGGTTAAAGCCGGTTTGTTAGAGAAAACAAGGAGAGGGTATATCAAAATAACTGAACGTGGCCTTGAACTCTTAAAGGAGAATCCAAATGAAATTACTGCAAAGTTTTTAAGACGCTATCCTGAATTCATAGAATTTCAATCTACAGACAAAGTAGATATGCCGCCAGAAGTATCAACAAAACAAACCCCTGAAGAACTGATCGAAGAAGGTTATCAAAACATCAGGGATAACCTGGCCTCAGAACTTTTAGTGGAAGTAAAAAATAGTTCGCCGCAGTTTTTCGAAAGACTGGTAGTGGAGCTTCTTGTTAAAATGGGATACGGCGGCTCCAGGAAGGATGCTGGAGAAGCCATTGGTAAAAGCGGAGATGAAGGCATTGACGGTATCATTAAGGAAGATCGCCTCGGCCTCGATGTGATTTATATTCAGGCTAAGAAATGGGAAAATAATGTAGCTCCAGCAGAAATTCAAAAGTTTGTCGGAGCTTTGCATGGGAAAAAAGCGAACAAGGGCGTTTTTATCACAACTTCCTCGTTTTCAAAAAATGCCTGGGCATATGCAGAAGACGTCGGAACAAATGTTATTCTGATTGATGGGAATCAGCTAGCACAACTGATGATTGATCACGATGTTGGTGTTTCCAGTGTCTCCAGCTATGAAATAAAAAGAATCGACAGTGATTATTTTATCGAGGAATAATTTAACAATATGATGGATTATGGAGTAAGGAGCGGTACTTAAAACTGGGACTTGTTGTATTTACTTGTATCTCAACTGAAGCGGAGGAAGTTAAGATGGTGTGGTTTATAATAATCATCTTTATTCTGCTTGTATTGTTTGGGTTGTTTAAACCTAAACTACATGGACATATTGGGGAGTTGTCAGTAAGATACAGGCTCTCAAAACTCGATCCCGCAAAGTACGCAGTTATTAACAATATTATTGTAGTTAATGAAGGGGAGTCTTCAGAAATAGATCATGTGGTTGTTTCAAGTTTTGGTGTATTTGTCATTGAAACAAAAGATTATAGCGGAAAAATTTATGGACATGAAAAAGGCCCTTACTGGAAGCAGTATCTTAAAAAATCTGAGTTTGAGTTCCGAAACCCTGTCAGACAAAATTACGGACATGTAATGGCTTTAAAAAAAGTTTTGCCTGATTGCCCGCAAGATGCATTTATTCCGGTTGTTGTTTTTACTGGTGATGCTAAACTAAAAATTTCTACACCTACAGCCACGGTAATTGATATAAAAGATCTCATTGGTACCCTAGAGAGCTATAATAAGCCGATCTTATCGGAAAAAGAAAAGGTTAATATCTACAAGAGATTGATGGCAGTAGCAGATGATACAGACAAAAAGAATCTTAGAAAGAAGCATATCAGGCAAGTTAGAAGTAAAAAATCCCAGGGTTAGTAAGAAAATAAGCT
>CAYWIY010000237.1:0-2893 GCA_964458455.1 uncultured Syntrophomonadaceae bacterium
TCGTGGTCGCCGAACTGGCTGTCGTAAAGCCGCTGGACGGTGTCGTAAATGTAAAGCCCGTCGCCTGCTTTGGTGGAAGACTTGATGTTCCAGATTAACAGCTCCTTGCCCAGGTTGCGGGCGATGCTCTGGGCCAGCATCGTTTTTCCCGTGCCCGGTTCGCCCTTGATTAAAAGGGGTCTTCCGAGGGTCATCGCTACGTTGACGCTGTTTTGCAGCTCTTCTGAGGCGATATAGTCGCCGGTTCCGGTAAATGAGGTATGGTTGTCGGGCAATGTGTTAGCCTCCCCTGTATTTTGCTTGATCATGATTTTGCTGTGCTCTATTGCATTTTACTTGATAAAATGGGCCCTCGCAACTCATAGCTACTTGGTCACGAAGAATACAGCGTATTTTTCCGGTTATTGAGAACCGCCGGTTGTGGGCTCTATTTCTTTTTCCAGCCCTGAGATTACTTCCAGTGCTTTTTTGAAGTAGGCATCCTGTTCAAAGCTAAGCTTTATAGCTTCCCGGGGGCATTCCAGGACGCACCGTCCGCAGCCGCGGCACCTGTTTTGGTCAATTTCAGCTTTGCTGTTTTGCAGGGTAAGGGCCTGGACGAAGCAGGAGTTCAGGCAGCTGCCGCAGCCCTCGCAATTTTCAGTTACGGTAACTTCTACCCCGTCCATCTTGTGGACCTTGCCTGTTATTGAGCCTGGCAGTACGGTGAGCAGCTGCCACAGGCAGCAGCATTCACAGCAGTGGCAGAGTGTAATCATGGGTTCTGACGGCTTGACTCCCAGGTAGAGCTTGTCCAGGCGATTTTTACCGACCGTATTGAACATTCCTGCCTTTTCCGCCCTTCTCTGCAGGGCTTTAGCTTCTTCAATGCTGACTTCACGGCCGAACCCTGGGTTGATATTGCGGGCCCCTTCACCGATAAAAAGGCACCCCACGTCAACCGGGTAGCCGCTGCAGCCGTTGGCCTGACGGCATATACAGGCATTCATGGCAAAAAGGTAGGAGGAGTTTTCAATGAAATGATCGACCACCACTCCCGGCAAAACAACCTTGTCCCTTTTTTGCAAGGCCCGTCTCAGGGGCAGTATTTTTAGCAGGAGCTCTTTGAGCAGTAGCCGCCTGAGCACTTCACCCAGGAGCGGAATGCGGAACAACCGGCCGAAATAAAAACGGGCCGGCCAGGCAGTTTTGAGTAGTTTTTGCTTCAATCGCGCTATATTCATAACAGGCACCCTCCTCACTATCATCAATATTCAAGCTGACTTCCTGCTTTACCTGCCTTCTGCTTTAATGCCGCAGCAGATCGCCTGCAGTTGTGCCGGTGTGAGATAATTTAATGGAGACAGGTATTTTGCAACTGGATCCCGCATTGATGATTACCTGCTGTTTTGCCCGAACGGGTTGCTTGGGTTAGTTGAATGTGTTGGAAGTGTGGGACGAGCGAACACCAGGACTTCTTATGTGAAGCCATTTCGATTTTACCTGGAGGTGGTTTTCATCGAAACCGGCACAGCTCCTGTAGGGATAAAACTGGTTACTGCCGGTTTTAATGCCAGCCCGGGCCATGGTTACAGCCTTTATTTCGGACCATCCTATTGTGACGCCGTGAGCAGAGCCTCCCGTGGTGAAAAGCTGCTTATTACGGCAGCATCGATCAGTAGATGCCGCTGGGCTCTGGTGGTCCTGGGATTTAAAAAGGCGGAAAACAGCTTTGAAAGAGGCCTGGACCCGCGTTTTGAAAGCATGGAAGCCATCTATGCTTTTCCGCTTGGACAGAAGAATGAGGAAGATTTTCAACCCGACCTGGTAATTGTTCGGGACAGCCCCGGCTTGATTGCAACGATGTTTGAAGAACTGGCAGGTGACCGGCTTGAGGGCCCTTATGCACACCGTTTCGACATGAGCGCCCTAACAGCGATTGACAGGGAAAAGGTATTGTCGAGAGAGGGCGCGGTTAAATTCTTTAACCGCTTGATTTACCGCCTAAAAGGGCGCCGCTGGTTTAGGAAAACAGCGGATATTGTCCTGAAAAGCCCGGCGGCCTGCTATCTCTTCGATAAGTTTATTGCCCGGTTTTTAGCCGATATGTCTGTATGCCGCAATTCCACGGTTATTCCGGCTTTAAAGGAAAGGGCTAACTGCTCGTACTTTTGCAGCGGGGCCATATTCTGGGGCGGCAACGATCCGGCATCCATGACGGCAGGTATACCTTACGACTATTACTGTCGCCTGTCCAGAACAAAGCCCGGCTTCAGAAACAAAAAGCTTTATTAACCGGACCGGGTGAAAGTAGCAGGGAAATTATGGAACAGAAAAGGGCGAACCTCAAAAGGAGGGGTTGAAAATCTGCAGCTTTGACTTTTTTCGCTACGAATGCTGCACCCTGTGCGGTGAGTGCCTCTACCGGTGCCCCTACCTCGCTTTGGGCCGGGAAGAAGCGGTGCTAGAAAAAAGAAAGCTCCTGGAAGGTAAAGAGTCACAGGTGACTGAGCGCTGTATCAGCTGTTATGCCTGTAACGTGTTCTGCCCCAATGATTGTCGTCCCTACGAGCTTGTTACCCGGAAATGGTTTGAAAGGTACCTTAGAGAAGGCTTGCCGGCAAGAGCCCGTTACCTGATGCCTACCCTGTGGCCTAATTTCAGATCCGACCTGGTCCGGGGCATGAACAGGCGGGAAAAGGGGTTGCTTGAAAAGTGGAGGGAAACTCCGCCTGAGGGGGAGCTGGTCTTATACCCCGGTTGTAATAGCCTGGCCCTGCCCCATATCCTGGATGCTTCTTTCATGAAGGAGATCCCCGTTTCCGGCAGCTGGGATCTCTGCTGCGGTGAAATGTACTACCGGATGGGCCTGTTTGACCAGGTTAAACGCAGGGCTGAAGAGTTGACCGATTAT
>CAYWIY010000238.1:0-1803 GCA_964458455.1 uncultured Syntrophomonadaceae bacterium
GCTAAAGGGGCTGAACCGAGTTAGTGTGATGCCAGCCAGCTGCCGGTTAAAGGTTATGGGCTAACCCCTGCAAGAACGGAAAAAGCCTTGAACCTTTGTCGCAGCCATATGAAGTCGATCTTTCCCAGGCCCTTGATCTAACCATTACTGATGTGATCGAATAAAACAGTCTTTCACCCACTTTATCCAGTGCAGTTCACCTGGAACTGCGTGTCAAACAAAAAGTGATGGGCATATATTAACAGGAAGAAAAATGTCCAGTGTGTTTTCCTAAACCTAAATATCTATGTGATTTAAGGTTCCAGGCCTCATTTTTTTCAACAAGTTCACATTTAGTTTTCCAGGTTGTTCCGGGTTTGTTTTACCGGGGCGGTTGTGCTAAGCTTTTTCCAAAGCTGTAACCCCGGTATTCCTGGATCCAATATATCTAGTATCAGGAGGGTACAGCTTGAAGGCATTTTAATATGGGTTTTTTTGCTGCCCGGAAAGTGTGATGAAATGGTTAGAGGCACTGTTGCCCTGGTTGGATCCGGTGAACTTACCGGAACCATGGTGGAAACCCACAAAAAACTACTATCAAGTATAGGGCCGGAAGAGAGGGTGCTTTTCCTCGATACCCCGGCCGGGTTCCAGGAAAATGTCGATTTGCTTGCCCACCGGGCGGTTGATTATTTTGAACGGCAGGTCTTGCGCCGGATGGAGGTTGCTTCGTTTAAAGCAAAAGAAACTATGCCTGCTGGTGAAGCGGAAAAGACTTACCAGCTTTTGGGAGACGCCGGATATGTTCTGCTCGGACCCGGCAGCCCTACCTATGCAGTGCGCCAGTTGAAGGATACACCTGTACCGGCTTTGTTAAGCGCCATGATGGCCCGGGGTGGTTGCCTGGTAGTGGCCAGTGCCGCCGCTCTTACCGCCGGTACCCATACCCTGCCTGTTTACGAGATATATAAGGTGGGAGAACCGCTGCACTGGGTGGAAGGTTTAAATATTCTGGGTCACCTGGGCCTGGATCTGGTGGTAATTCCCCACTGGAATAATGCCGAAGGCGGTAACCATGACACCCGGTTTTGTTATATGGGAGAAAAGCGGTTTCGCGCCCTGGAGGAACAGTTGCCCCCGGGAAGAACTATCCTCGGTATTGACGAACATACCGCCTGCATAATTGACTTTTCTTCCCGACAGGCTTCTGTGACAGGTATTGGCCGGGTAACGATCAGGCGCAGCGGGGCCGAGCAGGTTTTTACCAGGGGCGAGCGGATCAGCTTTGAGCAGCTTACGGAGAGTTTTGAGGCCGGTGTAAAAAAGGCCACTAAAGCTGCTGCACCCGCTATTTCCCCTGTAAGTTCAGCGGAAGGTGGCTCATCTTTTTGGGACAGGATGCATGAAATAGAACAGGCTTTTCAGCGGGCCCTGGAACTAAATGACCCTGCCGCAATGGTTACCCAGCTACTTGAAGCAGACGGATTGCTCTGGCAGGCCCAACGTGAGCTGGAAAACCCCGAATTTATCTCCCAGGGGCGGGAGACTTACCGGGAAATGATTGTTCTTGCCGGAACGGGCATAAACCGGGCTTCTACCGAAATTCCCCGTAAATTTGAAAAACTCGTGACCGGCATGATTGAGCTCAGGGAAAATTACCGCCGCCAAAAAAGATGGCCCGAAGCCGATCGAATCCGCACTATCCTGCAGGAGGCGGGAGTGGTGGTGGAAGATACCAGCAGCGGCCCCCGGTGGCGCTATTGAGAGGCAAATGTGCGGGACAAGTCTTCATTTATACCAGTCCATTTAAGGATTGGACCTGAA
>CAYWIY010000238.1:1813-2875 GCA_964458455.1 uncultured Syntrophomonadaceae bacterium
TCTTGATCCCATCTTGCTAATATAAACATCTTATTGTGTTAAGACTTTTGTCTTATATGGGGAATATTTCAAAATTATGTAAACTATCTTTGCAGAGTACCCCTGGTTATAGCTATGTACTGAAAGGGTTAAAGGCTTGTTGTTAACTTATGGTTTTTGAAAAAAATGGGGACTTTTTTGTCTGAAAATGGGGAGCGAAAACGCGCTTTATGGGGACCTTCCCCATATACGTAAAATATTTAGAATATATAATAAAAATATAATACCAAAACCGGGGTGAAGGTGGATGCGGCCTCTACGTTTGATGATAATTGACCCGCATGATATTTTTCGAAGATCGGCATATAACTATGCTTTGCAGTGCCGTGAGTTTAGAAGTGTAGAGGTTGCGGCCGGCTACGATGAAGCTTTGCTTTTGAAGGCGCAGCACCTTCCCGACCTGATCTTGATCGACGTCGTAATCTTTTCCACTGACCCCGGCATAATTAATACATTAGAAAAGCTAAAACTCTCTAACCCAAAGTTGGATGTTTTAGCTTTAATGCTTTTTAAGGAAAAATGCCTTGAGCGCTGCCAGTTTATGCTGCCGCTGGTCAGCGGCATCATCTTTAAGGAGAACTTTACCGAGGGTCTGACAGATTATTTAGCTGCAAAACACACTATAAACAGAGGCTGCAGCAATAGACCTTTTAAGGGGGTTGATCAATGAAGTCATGTCAAACAAAGCCTACAAGAGCTTGTCACTGATAATTATTTGGAACTTAAAGAAGTTGTAATCTTGCAAGGATGCTGATGTTTAGAACCACAACCAAGGGAGGTTAATGAAAATGAGTTTAAA
Organism: uncultured Syntrophomonadaceae bacterium; assembly: GCA_964458455.1. Taxonomy (GTDB): domain Bacteria; phylum Bacillota; class Dethiobacteria; order DTU022; family DTU022; genus B1SED10-74M. The sequence continues at coordinate 2,652 of CAYWIY010000238.1, forward strand.
GTTTAGAATGATTGCTTTATTTTTACTGGTAGGAATTGTACCCCTGGCGGCAATTGCAGTGATCAGCTATATCCAGGCCAGCCAGAACATCGAAGATGAAGTATATAATGCTATCGAAATGTTTGCCGATATTACCGACGATCAGTTTACAGACTTTTTTGCTGAACGTGAAGGTGACGGGCAGGTGCTGGCCACCACCCGCGATGTTTACCAGAGTTTAAACA
>CAYWIY010000239.1:0-2854 GCA_964458455.1 uncultured Syntrophomonadaceae bacterium
GTCATCACGACACTTTAACTCTTAACTTAGAGATTTTTGTATGTTAAATCGAAACCAGGGCAAACATCTAACTTTGTTACTGGAACAGTGACCAAACGTTTTGATCACCCGAGCTATAGTTTTAACCCTACAGCGCTAACTCATAGACAAAACCACAAAACCGTGATACACTACCTATAAGGGCTTGCATGACGCTGGAAGAGGCTTAAGCCAACCCGTAAAAGCCTCAAAACCGCCAAATTACGGGACGGAATGCTATCGCCTATTTAAGCGTAAGAGCTCTTAATAAACTTAACAACAGGTGTATGATGACTATCACTTACCGCCAGGACCCGGTTTCGAGCACGCTGAAGGACCTTTTGCCCCTTGACTTTAAGCTGGCTCGTCAAAATGAGCTGGAACCGCTATGGGACGAGCTGGTGCGCAGTTACCACTACCTGGGCCACGGTAAAATGCCGGGTGCGCACCTAAAATACCTGGTTTTAAGCGGTGATACCCTGCTTGCCGCTTTAAGCTTTCGCGCGGCCAGTTTAAAACTAAACCCCAGAGACAGCTACATCGGCTGGTCGGTGGAGCAAAGGAACAAGCACTTAAGCCAGTTGGCCAATAACAACCGCCTTTTGATCCTACCCTGGGTGCGGGTGAAAAACTTAGGTTCCTATCTGCTCTCACAGGTAACCGCGCCCCTTATCAGGGACTGGGCTTACTATTATCAACAAAAGCTCATGCTTTTAGAAACCTTTGTCGACCCCCGCTATTTTCAGGGTACGGTCTACCAGGCTGCCGGTTGGCACCATGTCGGCAGCACCCTGGGCTATACCCGGCAAGGCGCAGGTTATATCTATCACGGCCATCCCAAGGAGGTGTACCTCTACCCGCTTCAAAAAGATTTTCGCGCCATCATCGGTTGCTCCAGGCGTCCCTTTCTTCAACGCAAGCCCTCTTTTCCAAGCAAGCCGCCGGAAAGGAGTGAGATCATCATGCTGTTAAACCGCATCGACTGGAATCCTGCTCTGGTTGCCGAGCTTTCGCTCAACTTTGAAGATGTTGAGCGTCTCACCACCCTGCTGTTGGACTTCTGCGAGCAATACAGGAGCTGCTTTTCCCGCCGTGATCAGTTTATGCATGCCCTTTCCTACATTAAAGGGCTGACCGCCGCCGGGCTGGTCAAAACCATCGAAACGATCGCCATCGCTATCCTGGGCGTGCAAAGAGTGCGCAGCCTGCAGTACTTCTTTACCGGTTCCAACTGGGAAGCGGAAAAACTGACCGCAAGAAACCGCGAGCTACTGGCCCAAAGGATTGCCGACCCACAGGGCATGTTTACCTTAGACAGCAGTGAAATCCTCAAAAAAGGCAAAGACTCGGCCGGGGTGGCCCCACAGTACTGCGGATCCGAGGGCAAAGTAGCCAACAGCCAAAGCGGCGTCTTTTTAGGTTACTGCAGCGAAAAAGGTTACGGGCTCCTGGATCAAAAGCTTTATGTGCCCAAACCATGGTTTACCCCTGAATACTCAGAGCGCCGGCAAAAGACCCGTTTCCCCAAAGACCTTGTTTTCAAAACCAAGCTTGAAATCGCCTCCGAACTGCGCAAAAAAACAGAAGAAAACGGTTCGTTTCAGGGACAATGGGTCGGCATGGACAGCACTTGCGGTATCGACATTGCTTTTCGCGAAGCGGTCGGCTCCCGGTATTACTACCTGGCCGATATCCGCTCCAATGCTTTGCTTTGGACAAAAAGGCCGGAGTTCTCCTACCCACCATACAAAGGTCAGGGTCCGCGCCCGGAAAAGAAGAGGCCTTCTGTTGAACCGCAAACTGTCGCAAAAATTGCCCTCGATCCAGCTCTTCGCTGGAAACCTGTCAAACTGGGCGAAGGGGCCAAAGGCCCCACTATCTGCTGGTTCACTCGCCTGCGTGTTATCGAGCATCGAGACGGCCAACCCTTAGGCGAACTATGGTTGCTTTTACGCAAGAATACCGATGGTGAAATTAAAGCCATGCTCAGCAACGCCCCTTTGGATATACCTTTTGAGGAACTGCTCCGGGTCTCACAAATGCGCTGGACGATCGAGCAGCTTTTTCAGGAAGGTAAAGACTTTTTAGGTCTCGATGAATACGAAATGCGTTCCTACCCGGGCTGGCACCGGCACATGGCCCTGGTTAATGTCACCATGCACTTTTTACTCACGGTTCGCCTCGAGTTCGGTCTAAAAAAAACTATATTACCCTGCCCATCACCCAAAAGTTAGTCGACGCTGCCATGACCGGGGACCCCTTTAAAATTAAGCGGGCCATCGATACTGTTTCCTACCAGTTCCGCAGGGCCGAGGTGGCACGCGTTTCGCATCGCAAAAAAAGGCTGCTGGAGTACCAGGCATTGCTGTTTTAAGTGTTGTTTGGACCTGAATTTTGAAAGTTTCCTTTAACCGCTCTTCCTCCTGGATGAGGGCATAGCGGTCTTTGCGCTTTTTTTGCCGGTCGTGACGCATTTTTTACCCGGTTCCTGAAATATGATAAACTGGGCTTATCAGAGCCGGTAAATGATTGTCAAAGAACGGTTTTTTCTCCGCTTCCGCCTGGTTTGGCGGGTGAAGCGGGTGTATGGTTTTTAAGGTTGCGCTGTAGGGTTATTTATTATATGGAATTTATTGCGCAGAAGTCTATTAGCACTTATACCATTTTGAGGGTTTGCATTGATTATTTTGCACTGGAATAACAGAAGAAGCCCCATAACTTAAAGATCTTTTTGGCATATTCTTGTTATCTTATGATAGGAAAGTCAAGTTTATAGCATGTTAATCAGCTTGGCAAATTCAAGAAGATCGTCTTGAGTATATAATTTTAATTTATC
>CAYWIY010000240.1:0-2853 GCA_964458455.1 uncultured Syntrophomonadaceae bacterium
ACGCTTTTTATAACCTTGCCGGTGCTTTTCATCCTGTTTTTGGGTGGGTGTTGAGGGGTAAGTGTTATATTTTAAGTGGCACAAGATTTAATGAAACAAACCACATTGATTTTAATCAAGAAATACCTGTCAATTAGAAAATGAAAGTATAGATAATGAAACACCATTACTTTCTGATCATATCAAGAAAGTGATTGAAGAAATACAGATGCTGGTTGAAGGACGATAATTTCCTAAAGCATATATACTTATATGAGGCATGAACTACTTTTGCTATAATGATCCTGGGTTGTTCAATACGTTTTGTGAGGTGTGTAATTGGTTGTATGGCTAAATTAGAAGATCTCCAACCAAATACTTCTATAAGAGGCATTCTTCCCGATTGTAATGTGTCAGTTGTAGGGGTGCAATGGTTTGGTTCTGAAGCACTTGAACTGACTTACAAAGACCCTGCTGGAAGAGTAGCCAACACCCTGCTATACCGCGACGATGAAAGCCGCTTAGAGGTTGTCGAACAGGGCCGCCCCTGGAGCTTTGACAGCGATGGTGATCTTTTCCGCCTGGTTTCTGAGGCAAATCGTATCCGGTTGGCTTACCTGTTCGATCCTGTTCTGGCAGTCCATACTTCTCTTGTAGAGCCGCTTCCCCACCAGATAACAGCCGTCTATGAAGAAATGCTTCACCGGCAGCCGCTGCGTTTTTTACTTGCTGACGACCCCGGCGCCGGTAAGACTATAATGGCCGGCCTCTTAATCAAGGAACTAATTGCCAGGGGGGATCTACATCGTTGCATGGTAGTCTGCCCGGGCGGTTTGGCAGAACAGTGGCAGGATGAAATGTATCAGCGCTTCCAACTTCATTTCGAAATACTAACCAACGATAAACTTGAAGCTGCCCGTACTGGTAACTGGTTTATTGAAAACAACCTGGTTATTGCCAGGCTTGATAAATTAGCCCGCGATGATGATGTCCAGGCAAAACTGCAAGCCCAGGATTGCCGCTGGGACCTTGTAGTTTTTGATGAAGCACATAAGCTATCCGCCACCTATTTCGGCGGAGAAGTTAAATATACCAAGCGCCACAAGTTGGGCCAACTGGTAGCCCCTCTTACCCGGAATCTTTTACTGATGACTGCAACTCCCCATAACGGTAAAGAAGAAGATTTCCAGCTATTTATGTCCCTTCTTGATGGTGACCGGTTTGAAGGCAGTTTCCGTAGCGGAACCCGCACAGTTGATGTATCGGACCTGATGCGCCGGATGGTAAAAGAAAAGTTGCTTAAGTTTGACGGCAAACCCTTATTTCCGGAGCGAGTCGCTTATACAGTGCCCTTCAAGCTATCTGACTTGGAGGCCCAATTATATAAAGAGGTTACCGAGTATGTCAGGGAAGAGTTTAACCGGGCTGAAGCCTTACAAAATGACAAAAGGGCTGGAACGGTCGGTTTTGCCCTGATGATCCTGCAACGAAGGCTTGCTTCTTCCCCTGAAGCAATATGCCAGTCTTTACGCAGGCGCCGTGAACGTCTTGAAAAACGCCTTCGAGAATTAAAACTCATGCAGCGTGGAGCGGCTGTAGCTGCAGCCGGTGCAGAACATGCCAACCTGGATAGTGAGGATCTTGATGATCTTGAAGATTACCCGGAAACTGAATACGAAGAAGTAGAAACAGAAATTTTAGACCAGGCCACTGCTGCACGCACCATTGAAGAACTGGAAGCAGAAATTGAGATTTTAAAGCAACTGGAAGATCTTGCATCCAAAGTGAGGCGGAGCGGCGATGATCGCAAGTGGAAAGAATTATCCAACCTGCTCAGTGAAATTTTCACTCCGGCATCAATTGCAGACCGGTTTGCTGAAACTGAAGCCCCTTATGGAACAGACAAAATAAAGAAACCCGAGTCATCGCCACAGCAGAAAATTGTCATTTTCACTGAACACCGTGATACGCTTAGCTATTTGCACCAGAGAATTTCTACCCTTCTTGGAAGAGAGGACGCCTTGATCACTATACACGGCGGAATGGGGCGAGATGATCGCAGTAAAGCCCAGGAAAGGTTTAAGCATAATCCGGAGGTCCAGGTATTGCTAGCCACAGATGCAGCCGGGGAAGGAATCAACCTGCAGCGGGCTCACCTGATGGTTAACTATGATTTGCCGTGGAACCCAAACCGGATCGAACAGCGTTTTGGACGAATTCATCGCATTGGACAGACTGAAGTATGCCACCTTTGGAACCTGGTGGCTGATGAAACCAGAGAAGGTGACGTTTACCGCAGGCTGCTTGAAAAACTGGAGGAAGCCCGTAATGCTCTTGGTGGGCAAGTATTTGATGTTCTTGGCAAACTCCAGTTTGAAGGAAGGCCCCTGCGGGATCTTCTGCTGGAAGCGATACGCTACGGGGAGAGGCCGGAGATTAAAAATAAGCTCGATCAGGTAGTAGAAAATGCTTTTGATAAAAAACAGATCCAGGATATTCTTGATGATCATGCCCTGGCCCATGATGTGATGGATGTCAGCCGGGTGCAGAAAGTCAGAGAAGAAATGGAGCGGGCAGAAGCAAGGCGGCTGCAACCCCATTATATTGAATCATTTTTCCTGGAGGCCTTTAAACAGCTCGGGGGAACAATCCGCAAACGAGAACCAAAGCGTTATGAGGTTAAACATGTCCCGGCCGCAATAAGAAACAGAGATCGCGTCATTGGCATGGGTGAACCCCTTCTTAACCACTATGAAAGAATTGTCTTTGAGAAAACGCTGATTGCTCCCCAGGGTCAGCCCCTGGCTGCATTTGTTTGCCCCGGCCATTCTTTACTTGAGGCTACACTGGATTTGGTTTTAGAAAGACACCGTG
>CAYWIY010000241.1:0-2844 GCA_964458455.1 uncultured Syntrophomonadaceae bacterium
AGCAGATACAATAAATAAATGGGAAGTATTTCAGCCCCCGTAGCCGTGGGGGTGGTTTTGGTGCCACCGCCAGGCTGTTTCGATGATTGTGTCCAGGCCTGAGTAGCGCGGGGCCCAGTTCAGCTCTTTTTTGATCAGATCCGAACCGGCTATCAGCACGGACGGGTCCCCGGGGCGGCGCGGGCCGATCTTGTAAGGGATGTTCTTGCCGGTTATTTCTTCGGCCTTTTTGATTACCTCCAGGACCGAGAACCCGAGCTGGTGGCCGAGATTGTAAACGGCCGCCTTTTTTTCTCCTTTTAGCAGGGCTTCCAGGGCCAGCAGGTGGGCTGAAACCAGATCGCAGATATGGATGTAATCTCTCACCGGCGATCCGTCGACGGTGGGGTAGTCATCACCAAAAACTGTAAGCTCTTCCTGCCCGGTTGCGGCGGCTAAGACCCGCGGGATCAGGTGGGTTTCCGGGTCGTGGTCTTCACCCATCTTCCCTTCCAGGTCAGCCCCGGCGGCGTTAAAGTAGCGCAGGGAAATATAGTTCAAATCATCGGCATCGGCGGTGTAAGCCAGGATTCTTTCGATGAAAAGTTTTGATTCACCGTAGGGGTTGGTCGGCTCCAGGGGATGGTCTTCAGCGATCGGCACCGCGCGGGGTTCGCCGTATACGGCCGCCGTCGATGAAAAAACGATGTTATTACATCCTGCGCCGAGCATGGCTTTAAGCAGGTTCATGCTTCCCGTCAGGTTGGTATAAAAAGTTCCCAGGGGGTCTTTGACCGATTCGGGAACGATGCTTTTAGCGGCGAAATGGAGTACAGCTTTCGGCTGCAGTTCAGCAAACAATGTCTGCAGCTTGTTTTCTTCCACCAGGTCGATCCGGTAAAAGGGAATTCCTTCCGGCAGGGCGGCGCGGTGTCCGGTGCTTAAGTTGTCAATTACTGCCACATCATAATTTTCATCCACCAGTGCTTTGACCACGTGGCTGCCGATATAACCGGCGCCGCCGGTAACCATGATCATTGCTAAACCCTCCTTGCGTATTTTTGTTTGTTTCTACTGCCGTGCCTTATTTTAGATAGGGGGCACTTGCGCCAGGGCGGTTGCAATGCTCTTATTTTAACCAATAAAACTACGGTCAATACGGTTACCGCTTTATTGCCTGGCTGATAGTGAAGCCGTAGCGGCAGGGCACCCCTTTTTTCAGCTTGTATTCATCGTGCAAAGCAATTAACCCGGGCAGGTCCCCTCCTGCTCCTTTTTGCCGGTAATCGATATTAAGCGTGTTATAATCCCGGCGGGGCAGCTCGTGGATATGGGCTGCTTTTGCCAGGTCTTCCATGCTGTAAGGCCAGGCGCTGACATTGAGCAGGGTACCCGCCACATCGCTAAATAGCAGGCCCCGGCCGCCAGAATCAGTTACGGCCATCCACCTGATGTCGGTGCGGTTGCCGTTTTCCTGGGGATAGAGGTAATTATGGCAGGCCTCCTCCACCGGCAGGGAATGGATAGCGATCAGGCCGCCTGTTTTACGGTCTTCCATGGTTTCATGCGGCCCCCGCCCGAACCAGCTCATTTGCCCGAACCTGGCGGGGACTGCCAGCTGCATCCCGAAACGGTCGAGATCTTTTGCAGGGGTAAACTCGCTGTGAATTTCGATGATACCCTCTTCGTTGATGGTGTAGCGAAGCACCAGGGGACCGCGTCCGGCCCAGACTGCTGAACGCACTGTTATTTCCACTTCCCCGCCCGGTTTTTGCCGCCACGTAAAATCCAGGGTCTTCCTGCGGGAGGCGGCCTCTTTCCAGCGGCTGTCCCGTTTCAAGAAAGGAATAAAATTGCCCAGGCCGTAATCATTACAGGTGGTGACCCGCCAGAAGTTGGGCCTGAGGGGTAAGGCCAGGTGTTCTTCGTTTCCGTAGACAAGGGAGATGAGCTCCCCTTTTTCTTTTTCCACAGTCACGCTAAACAAAGGGCTTATTATTTCAATCCGGTCACTTTTTTCTCTTGTCTCAAGGTTCGCTTCCGGGGTTGCTTTTCCTGCCCCCTGCCTGGCGGTGCTGCTGCCGGCCGCTTTTGTCCGGTCCCTTTTCCTGCTTTCTCCGGGGAAGTTTTCTTCTCCTGTTATTGATCCCTGATTTTTTGTTAGCGTAGTTTGCAGATCCTGGGAAAACCTGGCTACTACCTGTTTTATTTCATAAGCCGGCTGTTCTTTTTGCCGCTCCTCTTGCTTGAACAGGGCGAACTGGTCCCAGGCCAGCACGTGCCCGTTTTCTGCCCAGGGCCGGTCTTTTTTCAGGATGAATGAAATTAGGAGATGATATTCGGTACCCACGTTTCTCTTATCTGCAACCTGAGCGCTAAAGGGTATTGTAAGCGGCCTTTTTTCCAGCGGGGAAACGGCGGGTGTTTCCAGGGTGCCTGTTTCGATTACCTTCCCGTCTGCAGTGAGCTGCCAGCTGATGGTTGTAAAATCAAGGTCCAGGAAGCTGTACTTGTTTTCCACCTCAAAAAGGCCTTTATCAGGCTCTACGGGGTGGGTTTTGATTTCCTGGTACACTTTCTTAACTTCAAAAAGGGCGGGGTTGGGGGTGCGGTCGGCAAAAAGAATCCCGTTTCCACAGAAAAAACCGTCGTTTGGTTCATCCCCGAAATCGCCCCCGTAAGTCCAGAAGTCCCTGCCATCTTCAGTTTTACGCAGGATGCTCTGGTCGGAAAAATCCCAGATGAACCCGCCAGTACAGCGGGGATATTTTTCAAACAGCTCCATGTACTTAAAGAAGTTGCCCAGGCTGTTGCCCATGGCATGGGCGTATTCACACAGCAGGAAGGGTTTGTCCCGGTACTGAT
>CAYWIY010000242.1:0-2838 GCA_964458455.1 uncultured Syntrophomonadaceae bacterium
CCGGGGCCAGTTTTGGCTCAAGGACCGTGTGCAAAAGATGACGCGGTGAGACCTTGATTCCTTCCCCCATGTCAACCGGTTCTTCTTCCAGCAAGCCGCAGTCCATCAACGTTTTCCACTGGCTAAAATGGCCTTTATAGCGCAGGGTTTTGTTCTGGTACGTCTTCAGTTGCCCCTCGTAGGTCCACGGTGCGGTTGAAGTGCCTCCCCCGGCAACGAAGGCCTCCAGGGTGCTGATTGGACCGGGGAATTCGACCAGTTCATATTCATCTTCGGTAAAAGTGGGCAGCTCAGTAATTTTATAGTCGCGCAGAAAGCAGGCGGTCCCGTAGTATTCGTTTGTCAGGCCGGCAATGTTGAAGGTGAGGAAGTAATTAAACGGCGGGCGAGGATTCTGGGGGATGCCGCCGTCCCACATGTATATTTCTTCAGGCTGATCGAGCAAACTGATCGCATAAGCAGCAAGAGAGTTGCCCAGCCCGGGAACCTGCCCGCAGTCGGGGACAATGCTTACCCCGGCGGAAGCTGCCTGGGCGTTAAGCTTTAACTGCTCGAAGACGAGACCGGTGTTGCCTCCCAGGTCGCACATTGAAGCCCCCGCTTCGATAGCACAGCGAGAGATTTGGGGATTGAACCAGTAGGGTACCGCGCTTAAAAAAGAATCAATCTCTTTTAAGGCTTCGGTCAGACTTTTTTCGTCAGTTACATCAAGTTGAGCCGAACGGGCAACCTGTTTGCTCAGCAGTCGGTTGATCCTTTCCGCCGACTGCCTGGCTGCCGCCAGGTCCTTATCGAACATGGTTACTGAAGCGGCCTCACCAAATTTGGCCATGTCATATCCGGCGGCGGTTCCCTGCCTGCCTGAACCAATTACTGCGTAGTTATAAGACAATTAATCACTACCCCTTTCATTGTTTTTATACTGTAGCATTCTATTATACTCGGGTGATTTCCCCGTTTAATAAGCCTCGATTATACTGTCAATTTCCAGGATCAGTTTTTCTTCAAGCGGTTCCGGCCGGTGGTTCTTAATGATCCAGGAAGCTTTTCGACGGGCATATTCCGGGGCTTCCCGGCAACCTTCAGCCTGCCATTTCCCGTATGGGCTACGGTTTATTGTTTCAGGCTGCCAGATTTCGCGCAGGTGGGCCAGGGTATGCGGTTCAACCATAAAATGATCTTCTGAGCCCACTTTACCGATGGTGTCCAAAGCCAGGGTTTCTTTATTTACTGCGATGCCTTCCGCGGTACGCCTGATCATTTCATAGGTTTCACAGTCGAGCAGCATTTGTTCAAATGAAAAGATGGAAGCCCCGGCAAGCAGGCCGGCACCGCACATCATATCAGCCCCGGCGAAGATGCTTACACTGCCGGAGATAGCATTTTCCGTCCCGGCATGCCAGTTGGAAGCTTTGGCTCCGCTGGCAAAGGTGCCTACATTTGAAGGCAGTTTATAGTAGCGGGCCATCTGGGCAGTCAGTGCCTGCAGGAGGAAATCTTCCGGCCCGCCGCAGGCAACCGCCCCTGATTGCAGTTCCATCATGGTGCCGCAGGAGCCATAGAAAGTTGGGGTTCCCGGCTTGTAAGCCTGGAGAAAGGTAATTCCGGCAAGGATTTCAGCATTGGCCTGGGCCAGACTGCCGGCGGTGGTGGCCGGTGCCGTGGAACAGCCAACCTGCATGGTCAAAAAGCCGGTAGGGATGCCTGCATCGGCGAAAACCATGGCTGCTTCCAGTCCTTCCGGGTCGTAGGAAAGCGGGCTGATGCTGCATTGGAAATTGGAAATGATCGGCCGGCGGCGCAGGTTATCCTTCCCCCCGGCCACGACAGAGGCTATTTCTACCGATGCGCGGGCCGAGTTTCCGGTTACCGCGGTCATGGCCTGCACGTGTTTGCTCGAGTGGGTCAACTGGGCTTTTAATTCATGCAGTGGTTGTTTTGAGTTTGGGCAATCCTGGGCGCTGACTACCGGCCAGAGAAAGGAGACCTGTTCTAAGTAATCGGCGACCAGGGTGGCTTGCTCTAAGTCTTTTAAGGTAGAAGTGCGCAGGTTTCCGCTTGCCAAATCGATTACCTGGAGTCCGCTGCCGTCTATAGTGAGGTAGCCGTGGTTACCGTCAACTATCAGGTCGTTGTTTGAGTGGCGTGCACATAGGGTATAGCTGCCGCAAGCATCTTGAAGAGCTTTATTTACCAGTTCACCGGGGATATAGACCTTGTTTTTGTCCCGGTCCACTCCAGCTCCTGCCTGGCCTAAAACTTCCAGCGCTTCCGGGTGAGGCATTTTTACGCCAACGTTTTCTAAAATATACATGGTGGCATGGTGAATTGCTTCTGCTTGCCTATCGGTTAGTAAATCTAATTTTGTAATGTATTTGACCGGCTTTATGCTCCGTGCAGCCTGTTTTTCGCCCAATTTAGACGCACCCCCTGTTTAAGTAAGTGGATTGATCAAAGCAATAATCCCGAGTGGTTATAATAGTGATCAATACATTTATATCACAGGGAAAAGGTTAGTGCTACTATTAATTGTTTTTTAAGAAAGCCCTCATTTTATGTTATTTTTCTTAATTTAGTAAAGAAGGCCTGGGCAAAGGCCAAAAGGGTAGGCTGTAGTTTTAAAAGGGGTGCCAGGGTGTAGTGCAACCTTTATAAGTGGCCTGATCAATTACGGTGTTGTTGTTTCAACGGGACAAGGGTAGAATAAGGGTAGCTAAAGTGAGAGCCGATTGTACCGTTGGAGGAGCCTTCAAATGATGATCTTGCTTTTACGATTGGATCGCTTTTGCTACAATGGAACTGCTGAGTTAAAAGTTCAGATAAGGATTTTGATCATAG
>CAYWIY010000243.1:0-2800 GCA_964458455.1 uncultured Syntrophomonadaceae bacterium
AGCTGCCAGTTGTACCGTAGGCGGTAAGATAAGTATTTTAATATTTGTGTAGTATGGTAGCAGGTACCCCGTCCCCCTGCTACATAAGCGGTACAGTGAAGAAAATCGACATGTTCGGTTTTCTAAAAACCATTTTCAAATCTCCTTATCAACAAGCTCAATTGCTCAGCAAAGGCCGTCAGATGGTTTGCCTTTATTGTTCAGCTTAATTTCAGCAACAGTTTAACATTTGTGAGCTGTCCCCGGCAATTCAAGATACTTTACCTTCAGCAGGTAGAAGTTAAGGTTAATGGATCCGTTCAGGGTGAAAAAGTATATTTTAAACACCAGTTTATGCTCCAGGTGACACATATGTGTCCCTCAGCCTCCATATAATTAAAGTTACCAGTCGTTCCACACCACTTAACAGCACCCATAGCAGCATTTTAGATTAACTCATACTGCAGTTGATCGCAAATATATTATCCCAAAAAGGGGGAAACAAGCATGAGTGAGAACAAGGTTAAGGTCCACCTGGCTACCAGCCAGAACTGCCTCCCGGAAAACGAGCTTTCTGCAATTTACCTGATGCTGCAGTTAAAGCAGCCCAAGATCGTCCTGGACAGGAACAGGCTGCCCCTTAATGTCAGCTTCGTTTTAGACCGCTCCGGATCCATGTCAGGCAGTAAGCTTGATTATACCATGGAAGCGGTCGCTTTCGCCCTGAGCAACCTTGACCCGGATGATACTGTTTCCGTGGTCGCTTTTGACGACCTGGTGGAAGTGCCCGTTCCGGCTACCAGGGCCGAAAACACCGACTACCTCAAGCAGCTCTTGCGCGATCTCTATGCCCGGGGCACCACGAACTTGAGCGGGGGCCTGCTGGAAGGGGCGGAGCAGGTGAAAAAGAACTACCGGAAGGATTCTATCAACCGGGTGGTGCTTTTGACCGACGGCCTGGCCAACAGAGGGGTGAGCGATCCGGCCCGGCTGGTCGAGCTGGTGAAGAATATTTATGCCGGCGGGATCAGTGTTTCTACTCTCGGTGTCGGCGACGATTTCCATGAAGACCTGCTGGTAGATATGGCCGAAGCGGGTAACGGCAACTTCTACTTTATTGCTTCTCCTGAAGCGATCCCGGAGATCTTTAAAGAAGAGCTGCAGGGCTTACTCAGCGTTACCGGCCAGAACCCGGTCGTAGAAATCCACCCCAAAGAGAACGTCCGGGTCCACGCTGTCTTTGGCTATGAACCGGTTTTTAATGACGGAGCTACCATTAAGCTCCCTGATATCTACAACGGGGACACCAAGACGGTGCTTGCTGAACTGCACGTCCAAACCGGCGCTTCCGGCATGATGCCCCTGGCGCAGGTGAATTTCAGCTACTACGACGTTGTCTCGGCACTGTCCACGGTCAGCTACAATATGGACTTAAGCCTGGAAGTTAGCTCTGATGCTGAGAAAATAAGAAAAGGGATCGACCTCAAGGTGCACAAAGAGGTGGAAATCTTTAAGGCGGCCCAGGCCAGGGAAGATGCTTTTAAAGAAGCCGACCGGGGAGACTTTGAAGCTTCCCGCCGCAGGATGAAGAAACAGGCTAAAAAGCTGCGGCTGCTTTTTGAAGAATGCGGAGATGATGAAATAAAGGCCCACCTGGACGACCTTGAAAGAGATATGGAATCCATGGATACCACCACCTATTCAGCAAGCGTCAGGAAGGAGATGAAAGACAAAAGTTTCAGGACGCGCCGCAGGCGGTAACATGTAGCACAGGGACGGAGTTGCTGCTACAATTTTATTCCTTTCACATCAAGGAATAACAATATGGTAAAATGAATCAACAGATGGATCATTTCCAATTAGAAATTTATATCTTTGTTGTCAAAATGCAAGCAAAATTCTGTTGTTGAGTTTTGTGATTTATATAATTATAAAATAGGCGTGGAGGGGAATAGGTGTGAAATTAGCGGAAGCGCTTCTTGAGCGAAAGAGTATAAAAGAGCAGATTGACAATTTAAAAGAAAGGGCCAGGCAGGATGTTCGGGTCCAGGAAGGCGATGAACCGAGCGAACTTCCCGAAAATTTGTACGCTGAAATGGAAAAGCTGGTTAATCGTCTTGAGGAAATGATCATTGCCATCAACAGGACCAACATCAGTGCCACTCTGCCTGATGGGCAGACCCTGATGGAGGCTATTGCCCGCAGGGATATGCTTAAAATGCGCTACCAGGCGGTAAAGGATCTTTCTGAAGCAGCCGCCCCAGAGCGCAGTCTATGGCGTCAAACTCATACTGAAGTTAAGTTTAAACCTACCATATCTATAGCCGAATGGAGAAAGAAGGCCGACGATCTGGCCAGAGAATACAGGGAATTAGATAATCAGATCCAGGCTGCTAACTGGAACATTGAGTTGAACTAACTGCAGTGATTACTCAGGTGTAGCCGTTAAGTTTATATGCTGAGAGCATCTCTTTGCCGGGAGAGAAAATCCGGCCGTGATCGTGTATACCTGACGATTCCGTTAACTATTTACGGGCTTGGGACCCCTACGACAAACCGGTGAAGGGGTAAGGGGTAATAGGTACACGAGTAAGCTTTACCGGGTAATGGGTATAACCTTGTGCTGGCATAAAACTGGCGGTGAGGGTGGGATGAGGGGACTTACATTTTGACCTATTTTAAAATGAGTAGGAATATGACAGATGAAACGTCCCCCTGTCATTTTCCAATGTCATGGCGGGTCTTGATCTAGGGGGCAGGCGAGGGGGGCAGGATAGAAGGTTTTTATTTATGAGTCGCATTATATCTGTTTCAAGACGGA
>CAYWIY010000244.1:0-2786 GCA_964458455.1 uncultured Syntrophomonadaceae bacterium
TTAAATATTAGCCTGCCCATGGAGCAGTTTTCCAACCCCTACATCACCCCGGAATTAAATTTTGAGTTTCATTACTTTTTTATGCGGAAATACTGGTTTGTTTACCTGGCCAAGGCCCTGGTTATTTTCCCGGGAGGGTTCGGGACCCTGGACGAACTGTTTGAAACCTTGACTTTGATCCAGACTGAAAAAGTAAAAAAAGAGATGCCGATTGTCATATACGGAAAAGAATACTGGGACCAGGTGATTAACCTTGAAGCCCTGGTCAAGTACGGGGCTATAAGCAGGGAGGACCTGGAGATGGTCCGGTTTTTCGATACGGTAGACGAAGCTTTTAATTATCTAAAAGATGAGCTGACCAGGATCCACCTTGAGATAGAGTAAGCTAAAGCATCTCTTTCATCTGGTAGTAATTTAGCTTATAGTAGAGGGTGCTCCTGGGGATGTTAAGGATTTTAGCCGCTTTGCTCTTGTTACCCTCGACCATTTCCATTACTTTTCTGATTACTTCCATTTCGGTTTTGGCCACACAGGATTCCAGGTCAAAGCTACTTTCACTTTCTTTCACCCTGGCCAGGGCGCGTTCGACGATCTGTTCAGGCACACTTTCCATTGTGATTTTGCCGTTCCTGGAAAATACCACCAGGTGCTCAACGGTGTTTTTGAGTTCCCTGATGTTGCCTTCCCAGTTATAGCTGGTCAGGATATTGAACACCTCAGGCATAAGTTTCGGCTCATCCACGTTGTTTTGGCGGCAGAAGTTCTTAATGAATGAATCCACCAGGATGGGGATATCTTCTCTTCTTTCCCGCAGGGGAGGCAGGTCGATCCTTACTACGTTAAGCCTGTAATAGAGGTCTTCCCTGAAAGTGCCGATATCCACCATCTTGCGCAGATCTTTATTAGAGGCAGATATAATCCGCACGTCTACTTCTTTAGGGGTATCTGCTCCTATGCGCAGGACTTTGTTCTCCTGGAGGACACGAAGCAGCTTGGCCTGCATGTGCATGGGCATATCGCTTATTTCATCAAGGAAAAGGGTACCCTGGTGGGCATTTTCAAATTGCCCCCCTTTGCCCTTTTTGAGGGCGCCGGTAAAGGCCCCGCCCACGTAACCGAACATTTCGCTTTCAAAAAGGTTTTCCGGGATGGCGCTGCAGTTGATAGCCACAAAATTTCCTTTTCTGCCACTGTGCTGGTGGATAGCTCGGGCAAAAATCTCCTTTCCAGTTCCGCTTTCTCCGGTGATCAGGATCCCCGTATTTGTTTTTGCTACCTGCATGGCCCGGTCTATCCTCTGTTTGATCACATCGCTCCGGCCCAGGACCTGGCCGAAAGAATACTTTTCTTCACTTAACTTGTTTACCTCTTCCCGGAGCTGGTTTAAGCGTTCCCTGGTTTCTTCCAGTTCAAAAGAAAGGTTGGTCATTTCGGTAATGTCTTTGTCGGTAGATATAGCCCCCACAAATTTGCCATTGAAATAAAGCGGCCTGGCGCTGACTACGACGTAAGTCCCTTTCCGGGGGCTGAGGTAAATATTGCTGGTTTCTTTTTTTTCCTTTATAACATTGAGAAGAAGGGCGGTTGGAAAAAAGTCTTGCAAGGGTTTACCGGTAATTTTTTCTGACTTGACGTCAAAAAGGGTTTCTGACTTTTTGCTCCAGTGCACTACGATCCCGTTTTTATCAACAATGCATACTGCCTCATGGATAGCGTTGAGGATGGTTTTTACCGCTTCGCTTTTCAAAACACCAAAATCCATATTTTCACCCTGTTTTTACCGTTTATAACATCATACCATCTAAAAGAAAGCGGGTAAACTTGATCCAGGGTTGAAGTGGTAGTTTTAGTTTTGTAGGCGGGATATTTGCAGGCAGGGCTTTTTAAAAATTTTTCCGGCGAGAATCCAAAAAAGTAGGAAATGCACAAAAACAGGCGGCAGCTTTTAAAGCCGCCGCCTGTTTATGCTAATAGTTGTTTTCCTTATCTTAGCTCTTTTGTTAACCGTTGTCGGATTTCAGGGCTATCCTGACGAAATAGCCCAGGATACCAATATATCCGCCCATAAAGATGATCAGCCAAATGATTATTTCAGCGTCCATTTATATTCCTCCTTTTAATAGTTAAGGAGCCCCGTAGAGAGAGCAGGCCAGGCCCGAACTCTCTACGGAATCATATTCAAGTCAAGCTAATTACTCGCGGTCTTCTTTCTTGGTCATCGGTCCGGCAACAACGTTCTTGGCAAAGAAGTTGTTGAGGGCATAACAGACAATAAACAGGACTACCCACTGGAAGACCATGGTGCCGGTGCTGAATACTTCAAAGGGATGCCACCATGTATCCGGGTACCATTCGATTGACTGCATTACCCACCAGCCGAAAATAACAACAAACATCAGCGGGATGATCCTGATCAGGAAAGTCCACCAGCCGCCGATATATAGGTCGCTGGTTTCGTTAATCTGGGCCCTGGCTTTGTCTACGCCGTATTTCATCATCGCTACGGCAGTCAACAAACCGCTGATGAGGAGGCCTACGCCCCAGACCCAGTCCTGGTTGTCCAGGAAGTCAATACTCAGTGCGGAAGGAATTCCAAACAGGAAAGTTGCTATACCAGCAGCTATAGCTGCTTTTTGCCGGTTGATACCAAAGTTCATGACGTTGGTGGTGATAAGTTCGATCATGGCTATCAGTGATGATATAGCAGCCAGTGATAAGGCCAGGAAGAATAGCGGGGCTATTACAGCTGACCCGGGCATTACGGCGAGCAGTTCAACTACATAGAT
>CAYWIY010000245.1:0-2784 GCA_964458455.1 uncultured Syntrophomonadaceae bacterium
ATATTGATTACAAGGACGTGCTTGACCGTTATGCCGAATCGATCGCCTTAGGAGAGAGATTTAACTTAGATGAATACCTTGCGGGGGATGAAGCTAAGAAGCTTGAAATTTCTAAAGAGATCAATTCTATAACCCCGGACTCCGACAAAGTGGCAACTTCCGGGGGAGCCACGACTATCAGCAATCCCGGGATGGACTTAGGAGATTTGATGGCGGAGTTTGATCCCCCGGGCTCACGATCACCGATTGTCGGTGCGGCGGGTGTCATTGAAGAACAGGCCCTGAAGTGGGCGGAGGAAAATAATGCTTCTGAGGCATTGCTCGAGGTCGTTCCGCTTTACTGGGAGTACGCCGAAAAAACGGGAATGAGGCCGGAGGTGCTGTTTGCCCAGGCCGCCCTGGAAACCAACCTCGGCCATTACAGCGATGAAGTTCCCTCTGACCGGCATAACTATGCCGGGATTTTAAAAGGTGACGCTAAAGAAGATGATCCGGAAAACCATGAAAAATTTGAAGATCCCGAAGAAGGTGTTCGGGCCCACTATAATCATATGGCCGCTTATACGGGATTAAGCCCGATCGGCGATACCCACGACCGTTATAACGTGGCTGCTGCACAGTCCTGGTCCGGCTCTGTAATCTATGTCGAGGATTTAAGTGAAAGGTGGTCGCCTTCTGAGGACTATCACCTGTATATCCTGGCCGTTATGGAACAGATAGCAAATACCGAGGTGGAAAGCCTGAAAGAGGAAGAGCCCGAAGATCCGGAAGATCCCGAAAGAGAGATACCTGAGAAGGACCGGGAAGAAAAAATCGAAGATCTTGAAGACAGGGAACACGTTGCTGTCGATGTTGCCGATATAACCGTTCTTAATTTGAGAAGTGGGCCGAGCACCGATTACGAAGTTTTAGACCGTTTGGTTAGAGGTACTGTGCTTGAAGTTACCGCCAATGAGGGAATATGGTTAGAGGTGATTACCCCGGATGATAAAGAAGGCTGGGTCCACGGTGACTATGTCAGGCCGGTTGACTTATCGGAAAACCCCTTTGAAGGCAACTACATCATTCTTGATCCTGGACACGGCGGGGCTGATCCAGGGGCTGTCGGGGAAAGCGGACTGATGGAAAAAGAAGTTACTCTGGCTGTGGCCACTTACCTGGAAGAAATGCTCATTGAAGCCGGGGCCAGGGTGAAAATGACCAGGAGCGGCGATCAAACTGTCAGCAACAGTAAAAGGGTTGAGCTGGCCAATGAAGAAAATGCCGATGTTTTCGTCAGTATTCATGCCAACGCTTACAGCGATCCCGAGTCAAACGGTATAGAAACCTATTATTGCTCCAACAGCGATGAGGGTGATGCCGGTAAATTCCTGGCCCAGCAGCTGCAGCGCGAAATGATTTCCGCGCTCGGTTTAAGAGACCGCGGGGTAAAAACTAGGAGCTTCATGGTCTTGAAAGAAACAAAAATGCCCTCGGCCTTAGTGGAAATCGGGTTTGTGTCAAACCCTGATGAAGAAGCGATGCTGAAAAAAGAAGAAACCAGGGAAAAGGCAGCAAAATCTTTATTTTACGGGCTTGAAACTTACCTGCACAAGTTCAGGGAGTAATAGAAGATTGTGGATTAATTCGACAACAAATGACAATTCTAGAAACGTCAAATTAAGTAACTTGTAAAGTTGAATAAAATAAAGCTTGATTTATAAGGGCTGAAGTTATAAACTTGTGTTAAATAGCAACCAGAATAGAAAAATTTTTACACGAAAAGAAGGATATATTATTTTGATAGAGAATAGGAAAAGAGGAAATGTGTTAAAATAGGGAAAGGTGTCTTTATTTAATATTTTGGCATGAGTTTTTCAGGTAATGGCAGAGTATCTTTAAATGGAGGTGAATCAAAAAGTTAAAACCGGTTTTAAAGAAAACATGTGCTTGCATTATATAAAATGCTAGAGAGAGATAAAAGCACATGAATATTGTTTTAAAGGGAGAGAAGAATATGGGAAGATCAACTAAAAATGGAACCTTATTTTTTGCTGTATTGGTTTTAGCATTAATGATCTCCTTGTTTGCGGCCCAGGGTGTAGAGGCCAATGACTCGGAGGAAGGTGAAGATGCTGCGATTCGTACTGCGGTTGAAGCTATTAAGGACATCCGCCGTTCACCGGATCGTATTGTATCTTTAAACCAGCGCGCCGTTGATGATGTAGCTAAAGCCAGGGCACTGGTGGAAGAAGCCAAGGATGAATACGGTGTAGATGAAGATGACATAGCCAATATAGATACTTTGCGTGAATCGGAAGAAAGAGTAGAAAAACTACTGGCTGTTGAAGAAGCCAAAGAAGCCATGGACGAACTCCCGCCCCCCTCGGAAGCAACTGCAGAGGACATGCCCGCCATTGAAAGAGCCCGCGAATTAGTGGATATCGCCATTGAAGAATACGGTGCAACCAAGTTTGATCTGTGCTGGGGGCTTGATCGTTTAGAGGAAATAGAGGAAAAAGTAGATCCTGAGCCGGAACCCGATCCTGAACCCGATCCTGAACCTGAGCCGGAACCCGATCCTGATGAACTGCCTCCTACCGGAGGACTCGCCACCTCGATCATATCAGGGGCAGCCCTGACCGGGGCCGGACTATTCTTTATCGGCAAAAGGCATAAAAGAAACAGGCGTAAAAAGAAAAATGAACGTTTCTATAGATAAACGGTAATGTTCGAAAGTTGGAGGAGGGGAGTGCAGACCTCGTTTAGTTGGATTGTCAGTCTGGTTACTTAGAATAATAAAGG
>CAYWIY010000246.1:0-2779 GCA_964458455.1 uncultured Syntrophomonadaceae bacterium
CAAATTTTTCGCTCAAGAGACCCTTCCTTACTCTGCTCGGTTTTCAAAGAACGCTGCCGCTTAGAATCTAACTCCTAAGCACGACCTTTATATATTAGCATGGCCCCCCTGTCTTGTCAAACCCTTTTCAAGCATTTTTTGAGGTTTTTTTACGGGTTTTTTTAAGTTTATTGCAGCGGTGTCAAAACCCCCTGGTCAGGGCTGTTTTTTGCTGCAATAAAGAGGTGACTGCCCTTTAGCCCGGCTGCTGCTCCAGGTCCGCTCTCGGCCGCAGGGTAGGGAAAAGAATGACATCCCGGATAGAGATGTTGTCTGTGAGCATCATCACCAGCCGGTCAATCCCAATTCCAAGCCCCCCGGCCGGCGGCATTCCGTGTTCGAGGGCGTTAATAAAGTCCTCGTCCATCACGTGGGCTTCATCATCGCCCGCTTCGCGCCTGGCCAGCTGCTGTTCAAATCGTTCACGCTGATCGATCGGATCGTTCAACTCGGTAAAAGCATTGGCTATTTCCCAGCCGGCAATAAAACCCTCAAAACGCAGGGTCAGGCGGGTATCATCTTCCTCTTTCTTGGCCAACGGCGACACTTCAATGGGAAAACCGGTAACGAATATAGGCGCAAATAGTTGTTCTTCACAGAATTCCTCAAAGAACATATACAGTATTTCTCCCCAGGAAAGCCCTTTATCCAGTTCAAGGCCCGCATCCCTGGCGGCTTTGAAAGCCTCCTCATCGCTTTCAAGCGTGGAAAAATCTACCCCTGAATATTTCCTGACCACTTCAACCATGCTTTCCCTCGGCCAGGGCGGGGTCAGGTCTATTTCCTTACCCTGGAAAACTATCTGGGCGCTTCCAAATACAGCCTGCGCTATCTCATAAATCAGGTTTTCGGTCAGCTCCATCATGTTTTCATAGTCGGCGTAGTTTTCATATATCTCCAGGGAGGTAAATTCAGGGTTGTGAATGGTAGAGATACCCTCATTCCTGAAGATGCGCCCGATTTCGAAGACCTTGTCCAGCCCTCCCACCAGGAGCCTCTTCAAGTGCAGTTCGGTGGCAATGCGCATGTAGAGCTTCATATCAAGGGCATTATGGTAGGTGACAAAAGGCCTGGCCAGGGCACCGCCGGCCATGGTCTGCAGGATCGGGGTCTCCATCTCCAAAAACCCCCACCGGTGCAGGATTTCGCGCATAGCCTGGATAATCCGGCTGCGGTTAATGAAGGTTTCTTTTACTTCCTGGTTGACGATTAAATCAACATAGCGCTGGCGGTAACGCAGTTCCACATCCTTGAGCCCGTGCCATTTTTCAGGCAGGGGGCGCAGGGCTTTGGCCAGGTAGGTATATTGAAAAACCTTGACCGTAACTTCACCCCTCCTGGTCCGGAATACTTCGCCGGATACCCCGACGAAATCGCCGATATCGACCAGTTCGAAGTTCTGGTACTGTTCCTCGCCAACCTGATCTAGGCTCAAATATATTTGGATCTGGCCCCGGAAATCCTGCAGGTGGGCAAACGTAGCTTTGCCGTGCGAGCGGATGCTCATTAAGCGTCCGGCCACGGTCACCTGCTGCCCTTCAAGAGAATCAAAGTTGTCAATTATCTCTGTCGAATAATGGGAGGCTTCGTATTTAGGGCCAAAAGGTTCAATTCCTCTTCGCCTCAATTCTTCCATTTTGCTGCGCCTGACCTGCATCAGTTCATGTAGTGGCTGTTCTTGTTCCATTAGTTAACCTCCCGCTATACTTTGTTTTGGACCTGGTTTATTTGATCTCAATCCACTGCTTCAATTTTGTATTTAAGAGTGCCTGCAGGCACCTTCACTTCGACCTGATCTCCAATAGTTCGCCCTATCAAGGCTTTTCCTACCGGTGATTCATTGGAAATTTTCTTTTCGGTCGGGTCCGCTTCGGCAGTGCTGACTATAGTGTATTCCTCTACATTATCCAGCTCTACATCCCTGAGCTTGACCGTCGAACCAAGCACCACATGATGGTCATCATCATCGCTTTTTTCGAGCAGCCTGGCCCGGCGAAGCATTTTCTCCAGGGTAATAATCCTTCCTTCAATAAAGGCCTGCTCATTTTTTGCATCCTCGTATTCAGCATTGTCGGTTATATCGCCGTAGGAAATTGCTTCCTTGATCCGGTCGGCTATTTCCTTGCGCTTGACCGTTTTCAGGTGCTCCAGTTCCGTTTCCAGCTTTTCCATCCCATCGCTGGTCAGAAGCAACTCACCCTGGTTCTCCATGCCTTCGACGTTAATGTTTTCATTTCCCATGTTTTCATTATCAACGTGCTCAGTATTTTTCTTGTTATCCATAATTGGTTTCCCCCTCGCGTTATTGACTTAACTTTACCACACCCCATACATCTTGCTGCATCAGCTGATTGATCCGGGATGTTAACATAAATTACGGCTTCATAACCTAACGAAGCCCATAAAGATAAAGATAGTGCCAAGGACGCCTCGACACTTTTTCAGGTCAATCTTAAATATTTGCTATATTATAAGGTGTCTACCCCCGGTTGTCAAGAAAATAAAGCGGAGAAAAAAAGAGTATTCAGGCCATTGCCATCACCTGTTTACTGGAGATGAACAATTCTCGGTTTCAGGTCCAAATCTTCGAGTAACTGGTAGTAATGAGCCTCACTGAGCTCTTCTTTTCCGCCGGCCATGCAAACAAGCAGCGCTTCCATGATATTGGTACCAAAAGAACGGCCCTGCATTTCCGGGGTGGTGGTGATCAGCGTTTTGATGCCGCGCTCTTTTAAAAACT
>CAYWIY010000247.1:0-2764 GCA_964458455.1 uncultured Syntrophomonadaceae bacterium
AGGTAATTCCTTTTATCTTCAGCTTAAACCGGGCTTTCCGGGGAGCAAAATAGTTACCGTCCAGCTGGGTCAACAAAACATCGCCTGCTTTCCGCGGATTCCACTCACTCAGGCCCAGAACATGCTGGGGTGTATCCCAACCCCAGAAAAAGGGGAAATAAACCTTGGCAGGGACGGAACCCCACCTTTTCATGTTGGCCCGCGGGTAATAAAGGCTGTTTTGTAACGCCCAGGCAGCCAGCTTCAATGTTGCCCTGGCCGACTCTTTGTTTGCCTCGTAGGGCACAGGCAGGTGTTCTTCAAAGCGGGCCCAGCGCTTTTGCGTTCCAGCTTTCAAGCGGGCCAGGTTGCGGCGGGCCCTTTCAGCCCGTTTAACCAGGTCCTCATCACCATCGGCAGAAAAGGAGATAATAACCGACCAGGTTGCTTTTTGGCCCGGTTTCAACTCCACCCAGTCACCCTGCATTTCCTTTTTCCCGCTGTAACTGCCGGAAGAAGGAAGAAAATAAGCGTACATTTTTAAACCGGGCAAGCGGTGGCAGCTTGACAGCTGCAAACCCGGTCCTTTTGGTTTAAAAAAATTAAATCCATTAAAATGGGGATATGGGTTTTCTAAGTCACGTCCCAGGGTCGGCATCAGAAAACAGGCCGGTTTAACCAGGGCTGCGCCACTTTCTGCGTTATCTTCCACTTCCCATTCAGTTTCAAACACGGCCAGGTTATACTGCACAAAATAAAGCCTGCTGTTCAATACGAAGTTTCCGTCACGGGCTTGTTCCTCAATACAGTAAGGGTGTAAATGGATTTTTCTTGATTGCGGAGCTTTAAAGTAAACACTGCCCTTATCGTCATAGAGGCAGGCTGCAAAATTATACAGGCGGCCCGCGCCGAATGAAGCTATTGTGGCGAAAAGAGCGCTGCAAGAAGCCGGCCTTTTGTCATGCACCGCCTTGAAACCGCAGTGGCTTCCCAGGTCACTCAATGGCGAACCGCTGGTCGTTCCCACCACGTAGTTAGGCGCACCCGAACATTCGGCAAAAAATCTTTCCGGACGGACGAGGTTCTGCAGCTGCCTGCTGTAAACAATCCAGGCCAAGAGCAGTACTAACAATGCTACTGGTATAAAGTACAGTTCAAACATACCTTTCTCTAAATGCGGGATTGCAGGCTAAATTTGTAATGCCCATTAGCTTTTTTTCAACCGCATTATTATGCCAATTTATTCTGCAATATTATAATCCTTAGCACCCAATAAATAAAGAAGTTTTTTTATTCATGGATGAAGTGGGCTTTACAAAAAACGGATTAGTTTAATGGTAACATAAATATTGAACAAATCAAAATAATCGGGCTAACCACCTTTAGTAGCAAAGCGCATTTGCGGAAGTATGATAAAATAGTTTTGTATGTTTTTGGGTTATACGCCGTTATCTTAATTGATAAATTGTAATGGAGTCCAATATGAACACAAGTAAAGGCCTGCTGATGGTATCCTTTGCGGGGATATGCTGGGCAACAACGGGGTTGTTTGGCACATTTCTATTCAGGGAAGGTCTGGATCCGGTAAACGTTGCTTCAACCAGGAGCGTACTGGCAGCAATCCTATTCCTGGTCTTCCTGCTGGCCGCGCACCCCAGGAAGCTGATCGTCAGCCCCAGGCAAATTGCCATGCTGTCCCTGGGCGGTTTGGCCGGTATAGCAATCTTCAATATCTTTTACCTGAGCGCAATCAGTGCTGCCGGAATGTCCACCGCAGTGGTTCTGCTGTACACTTCACCGGTCTTCGCTGTTATGCTGTCCCGCATTTTCCTGGGCGAACCCCTTTCCCGGATCAAGATCACCGCCCTGGCTACAGCCTTTACCGGAGTAGTCCTTGTGGTCGAAGCGTTCGATTTTACCGCTTTACTTAATAACCCCCGGTCAGTCCTGCTGGGGCTTGGTGCCGGCTTTTTCTTTGCCCTGCTGAGCGTATTCGGCAAGCACCTTACCGGTTCAACCCACCGCCTGACAACCTCATTTTACCTGCTTTTTACCGGTTCCTTATTCCTGGCTTTGATCAGGCCTCCCTGGCTGGCCGTACAGGAGATCAGCTCCTCACCTGCCCTGCTGCTGGCCCTGGCTGCCCTGGTGGTTATATCCACCTTTTTGTCTCACTTCTTATATATCTACGGTTTGAGCTACCTGGAAGCAGGAAAAGCCAGTATTGCCGTGGCTATCGAGCCGCCGGCTGCTATATTTTTGGCCTATTTCTTCCTTGGAGAAAGGCTCGCCCCCGTTCAATATGCAGGAGTAATCCTGGTCCTGGCGGCAGTTTTCCTGCTCAGAATACCCGCCCGCAAAAATTAGACTGTAACTGCTACAGCTACACTTGCCGGGCTGCTGTTTCAATTCCCTGAAATCAAAACTTTGTTTGAAAAACGTTCAGGCCGTAATTGCAATAGCTTTACTTCAACCCTTTTTAATTATAATTATAAGCCGATACTAGTAGCAAGGCCGGAGGGATTCATCCTTTCCAGCACCGGCCTGTAACTATTGCTGAAAGGGGGAGTTTAGATTTGATCCAGAGTATAGCTTCCGCGGCCACGAAATTGCAGCAGGAAATGATCCAGGCGGAAGCAGGGGCCAGGGTTGGCAAAATGGTTCTGGACAGCGCCGGGGCCCAGGGTGAAGCCCTGGTGGAGATGCTCGAGATGCAAAAAGAGATCTATACCCACCTGGGCGGGAACGTTAACACCTGGGCTTAGCCTGAAGCCGGTTTCTGCTG
>CAYWIY010000248.1:0-2752 GCA_964458455.1 uncultured Syntrophomonadaceae bacterium
CTGCGTATCCGGCTGACTGCTCCTGCTGGCATGGAAGGCATCATCAAAACCATGCAGCAATTCATTCTGCCTGTCTCGCTGCCAGTTCCACTGATCTACTTCCAGCCCAAATTGATCGCGTCTCAGCTGTGCCGATTCTTCCTGTGCTGATGCAGCTAACTGAAACTCTGCCCAGGCCAGGGCATCTCTTTGCTGCTGCACTGCCCGGTCAAAAGCAAGCTGTTCAGCGTGCTGCCTTTGCTGGGCAGTTAAGCTTGCCATATGCTGGCGTTCCTGGGAAGCCATCTGCTGCCTTCTTACGTTCATCTCTTCGCCGTGCATGCGCTCCCTGGACTGCATTTCCCTGAAACCGAGGGTTTTGGCTCCACCTTCAAACGGGGGGCTGCCTTCAGCACTTCTTTCCAGCCTCTGCTTTGTCAGTGCCTGCAGCTTATCTTGCCAGTTAGGGGGGCGCTTTGCTTCGCGCTCTTCTTTAGCTTTAGGCATATTTCATACCTCCTATTCAACACCAAACCTGCCGAATATATCCGGCACATCATCAGGAAACTCACCTTTAACCCCGGCCAGCTGTGCATAAAGCTGAAGCTGCTCAACTGGGGTAAGCTGGGTGCGGTCGAATACGTTAAACATGCGCTGGTACTGCTCCTGTGCACTCTGCAGCCTGCGCTTAAAATCTAAGTCACGCAACCGCTGCAGCTCCTGGGCCTCAATTCTTGCTGCCTGCTCTGCGAGCTGCTCTCTTTGCTCCGGTACCTGCCTTTTAATTCTCTGCAGCTCTCTTGCCAGCGAGTCTGCTTCGGCTGCTTCCTGGTGGCTCAAGTCG
Source organism: uncultured Syntrophomonadaceae bacterium (assembly GCA_964458455.1). Taxonomy (GTDB): domain Bacteria; phylum Bacillota; class Dethiobacteria; order DTU022; family DTU022; genus B1SED10-74M. The sequence goes on from CAYWIY010000248.1 coordinate 824, forward strand.
GAATACTGCCGGGCATATTCTTTTCCCCTCTCCCGGTTCAGGTAATCAACTACACCGGAGCGCCCGGCTCTTCGGGAAATAGCGCTGTCTAAATCGTGTCTGCGCTGGTCTTGCTCTCTTTCAGCAAGCATGTTGTACTGCCTCTGATAGTTGGCCTGCGTCCTTCCGAGCTGGGACTTGTAATCATCCCTGGCCGTATCCAGCTTGCGGTCGAGCTGCTGCATCTGCGGTTTTTTAAATATGTCCCGGTATGTCCGGGCCTGCTCTTTTTTCTGCTCTGAAGTTAAAGGAGAATGCGTTGGTTCATCTACCTCAAAATCAGAAAAATAATCTTTAGCCGAGTAATCTGACATCACTCAACCCTCCTTTATTCACCCTCTTCAAGCTCTTCTACTTTTTCTTCAAGCTCTTTAACCCTTGCCTCCAGCAGATTTATATAATGCTTGAGGGAATCAAAATTAATGTTTAAAGGCGTTAACATGGTTTCGTTAAACTGCAGTAGCTTGTTTGGCACATGGTATTTATTGTACTTACTCATAAGATCTCACCTTTAAGTCTCTTTTCGGCTTGAAGGGTATAGCAATCCCCCTGACCTCGCAGGGGCCAGGCCTATCATGCACTATCATGGGAGAGATGTAGTTCCAGCGGTTTTCTGCTGCACTAAAGCGGTATTCCCTGCTATAGTTTTCATTCCTGTGGTAATCCAGGGGCATGTATTCGTATACACCGTCTACCTGGTAATAATCCATGCACACTTTTACTTCAGGCAGCTCTTCGGTATTCAGAGAATCCTGGAGGAAAAACTTCCTGGCCTTCTTTTCTACCTCAGGGTAACCCATGTCAAAAAACTTGCCCTTCCAGTAAGCACGCACCAGTTTGCCGTAATCGTCATAGCCCCTGTTTTGCACCTTAACGCGCCCGGAGTAAGGATCGCCGGCATAAAGCGTAACCCCCATCTTTGTCCTGTCGTTAAAGAAGCTGTAGCAGGTTCCCTCTACTCCTTCCAGGGGGAAAAACGTGTTGTCTATAGGGTTATATGCCAGCACTAAATTGTTTTGATCGCTGCCGTCTACAGGCACGGAAAACCAGAGCATGCCTTCGTTAACCGCAACTGCTGCCCTGTGCAGGTACTTTTTGTTCACCCTTTCCCAGGTGTCTGGAATAACCTGCTCAGAAATATTTGATATGTTAGTCCCGTCTGTTACGTGAATCCCGTATTCAGAGACAAAGTAAACCTTTAGCTCATGGGTTATTGCTGCCCTGGGGCCGGCGCATCCGGTTCTGGAATCCATTTTCTGCATAGCAAAATCCTCCATGCTTGAACCCTGCAGCACATGCATGGAGCGATTTTTAAAGATAACCAGGCGGTTTAAGTGTTTCTGGATATTGGTAATTTCATCTCCGTCTCCGCGGTCAATGTCCCAGTAGTTTATTTCCGGCCAGTCGTTAACATCAAAAGGCTCGCTCCAGCGAAGGGTAGAGGGTTCATCAGCATCAACGCAGAAAATCCTTTCATGCTGCAAAACAGGATACCTGCCCTTGCCCGGAGCATTATCTACAAATTCAGCCATAGCCCCTTCATAGCTCCAGGGCTGATCAACGCCGTTCATGGCTATAACCCCGTGCACATAATCTGCAAACATTACCGGCGCTGAAGAGTTAAGCGGAAATATTGCCTCCACCTGCTGGTCAAATAAAACCTCATCAAACAGGGCTGTGCCGATCAGCGGATAAGCTTCATCCCCGGCCATCGAATCGGCAAACTCATCGGTTAGAATTTCTACCTTCTCTCCGTTCCACAGGTAGGGGAAACCCTGCGACATAATGATCAGGTAGGCATTCTGCGTACCGGTAATATAAAAGGGATGCATCCCCTGGATATAACCGGGAAGAAGACCGGGGAAAAGTTTTTCTTGTCCCTTTCTTTTG
>CAYWIY010000249.1:0-1346 GCA_964458455.1 uncultured Syntrophomonadaceae bacterium
GAGGACAAAGAACAGGTGGCTTCTTTATTTACCGCCCTTGATGAATCAGCAATATTTACCGTTACAGAGCTTGTGGAGAGGTATGCTGTTAAATCCCTTGATCAAAAAGGGTTAATCTCAATCCCTTTAATGGAATCAATCATCGGCACAATCATAAAAACCGGCCTGGTGCCTTATTTGAATATTGAAACCAACCGCCAGGGATATATTAGAGCGATCACTGCTTTCATTAACAGTTTCCGATGTTCTTCCATTACAAACCTTAAACAAGCTTTTTTTGATTTTGAGGTTGAAAAGCCGGGTTTTAGAGAAAATGACTTGATTAAAATATATAACGAGTATGAACAGCAACTCGTTGATCAGGGTTTTGATTATAGGAGTGCCCTGGAAAGTTTTTTTGACCGGGTTACCGCAGATAATTTATGTTCCGGTTTTGGGTTTGAAGAATTGACCCGCTTTGTGTTTTTCGGTTTTTCATATCTCACTTCCCTGGAAGCTAAATTTTTCAAGGAGCTGATCCGGCATGCGCCGCAGACTGTATTTTTATACTGTGCAGATGAAAAAGCCTCGGCACACTCAAGAAAAATTGAGGCCAGTTTAAATGAAGTGGTGGCGGAATTTTCATCCCGGCAACAGGAAGAACTCCATGCCGGCGATTCTCATAGCGATCCGTACGCACCGGTGGCCCGTGCTCTTTTTCAAGCTGCAAGAAAGTCTGTCAGCCAGCAGAATTTAGAAATACATGTCAATAAAGAAAACAACCGCTTCATGGAAGTAGCCGCCGTGGCCATTAAAATAAAAGAGTTGCAAAAGAAAGGTGTAGATTTAAGCCGGATTAAAGCGATCTTTCCCGAATATGATCTTTACAGCACCCTGATCGGGGAAGTATTTCCCGATTACAATATTCCCTATAAGCTGAGTAAGGGCTTGCCGCTAACCTCCTATCCGCCGGCAATGGTTTTAAATGCTATGGTTTGCCAGGGCAGTGTTTCCAATCCTTATCCTCTCCGGAAAATAATATTTTCGTCCCCCTATATTAGCTACCAAACCAGTCCCTCCAGTCGCGAGTTATACGAATACCAGGTTTCTGCTGGCCTGAATATGCTAACAGAACAGGATTTAGACCTACAAACAGGCCGGGAAGGCTCAAAAATGATCGAGCTCGACTATACTTTTGTAAGAACCCTGTCCCGTAAAGCCTACCGGATTGTCAACCCGGCTCCGGGATTGCCTGCGCTAAGTGTAGTGGCGCAATACCTGGATCAATTGAGCTGGAATAACGAGTCAGAAAAGAAAGAGGCATTTTATAAAGCCCTGCAGCAGTTTTATACCTTGCAAGAAGCGGA
>CAYWIY010000249.1:1446-2740 GCA_964458455.1 uncultured Syntrophomonadaceae bacterium
GCTGCGGTCAGTATTGAGCCGATCGAACAGGGCTATTACCGGCCGGGCGATTATATTTTTGTTTGCGGCCTGGTGGATGGCGAGTTTCCGGCCAAAGAAGAGTTTAACTTCCTCCAGCCCCATAAAGAAGGTCTGGGTTTGGGCAGGGTTTACACCAGTGTAGACTATGCGCGTAACCGGTTTTACCACCTGGTACGTTCAGCAAGGAAGGCGCTTTATGTAAGCTCTCCGGCCAGTTACAACGGCCGCATGCTTCCAATTTCTCCTTTTATCCAGGAGCTGTCAAGACAGCTTTCAGATAACAAGGAAGAAGTATCCCCCCGCGAAGAGGTAGAAAATAACGATCTGCCAGGCGAAAAACCGGCCGGCATAAGGGACAAACTAATTTTTATCGGTCAAAATGTCGATGAAAATTATGAGCAGGCTCGGCCCCTGCTTTTGGAGCTGTATCAAAAGAACCAGGCCTACACACAAAGAATCCTTGATATTTTACGTTATGATGGCTTGACCATGAGTACTTCTTCTTTGTCGGAATATGACGGACTTTTTTTGACTGCAGGAACAGGTAGCAAAACCGCGGGAAATGAAAGAAAGAGCATTGTATTTGAAAAGTTGCAGCAGTCAATTGGTCGTATTGCTTTTACACCGGAAGTAATTGAGCGGTATGCTTCCTGCCCTTTTCGCTTTTTCCTGGACAATATTATGGGCCTTAAAAAAGAGCCCGATTACCACCCCGATACCACCGAAAGAGGCGTCCTGGTTCGTTCATTTTTACGGGAGTATACCCGGGCTGCGGCAGAAAAGGGGGGCGTTCCGGCGGATGCCGCAGAAGTGCTTTATGAAAGGATCACAGCTTACTTTGCCGACCGGGAAAATGATTTTACCGATGCTTTTGAAAAGAGGTTTCAGGATCGCCTGGTGGTAGGCCTGAACGACCAGGAAGCCAGGCGCCCCGGTTTGTTTGCTGCCTTCCTAAATTATGAGCATGATTCCCCTGAACGGCTGGTGCCTTTTGCCGCGGGATTGACTGAAACCCTGGATCTGCAGGGGCGGTTGTCCATAGAAATAGATATTGATCGTATTGATCTGGCCCCGGCTACGGACAGCCTGATCCTTTACCAGTATTCCACCGCGGAAACGCCGGATGTGTCTAAAATGCTGCGAGGGCTGAGCTTTGATTTGCCTTTAGCCCTGCTTTATATGGTAGAAAATTCTGAAATATATTTTTGTGGCAAAAATGTGGGCGGAGCGGGAGTTTACCTGGTTAAAAGCCCCAAACAAATTAAGCGCGGTG
>CAYWIY010000250.1:0-2715 GCA_964458455.1 uncultured Syntrophomonadaceae bacterium
CAGGAACACTCGGTTGTCCTGGTCAGGGGTGGCCGGGTTAAGGACTTGCCCGGGGTTCGTTACCACCTGGTAAGGGGCGCTCTTGATGCCGCCGGAGTGGAAAACAGGGCTCAGGGACGCTCGAAATACGGCACCAAGAAGCCAAAAACGTAGTAAATTAGTAAGGAGTAGGTGATCGAATATGCCACGTAAAGGCCCTGTTTCAAAACGGGAAATCCTGCCGGATCCAGTTTACAACAGCAAACTGGTGACCAGGTTTATTAACAAGTTAATGTATGAGGGCAGAAGAGGAGCCGCCCAGGATATCATTTACGGTGCTTTCGAAATAATCCGGGAAAAAACCGGTAAAGAACCGCACGAAGTATTCGAAACTGCCGTTCGCAACGTAGCGCCTGTCCTGGAAGTTAAGGCCCGCCGGGTAGGGGGAGCAACCTACCAGGTTCCGATAGAGGTCAGTTCGCACCGCAAGCACATCCTGGCCATTCGCTGGATTATTAATTTTGCCCGCAACCGCTCTGAAAGGACCATGGCCCAGCGCCTGGCAGCGGAGCTGATGGAAGCGGCCGGCAATACAGGCAATGCCATCAAGAAAAAAGAAGATACTCACAAGATGGCTGAAGCGAATAAGGCTTTTGCCCATTATCGCTGGTAAGGATTTGGCAATAATAATGATGTTTATTAATACTGCTTTAAATAGCTATAAGTACTTAAAGTTTAACTCAGGGTTAATTATGAATAACCCTGCTAAGCCCATGAAAGGAGGGGTGACATGAGTAAAGAAGCAAAAGGTGGAGCAAAAAAAGAATTAAATGTGGAACAAAGCCTGGATAAGATCAGGAACATAGGGATTGCCGCCCATATCGATGCCGGTAAGACAACCACGACCGAGCGGATCCTTTTCTATTCCGGCCGTGTGCACAAACTGGGCGAAGTTCACGACGGCACCGCGACCATGGACTGGATGGCCCAGGAACAGGAACGCGGCATAACCATCACTTCAGCAGCCACATCGTGCAAGTGGCGCGATAATTTGATTAATATTATCGACACACCCGGGCACGTGGACTTTACCGTGGAAGTGGAACGCTCCATGCGGGTGCTCGATGGTGTGGTGGCCGTTTTTTGCGCCAAGGGCGGTGTGGAAGCGCAGTCAGAAACAGTATGGCTCCAGGCAGATCGGTATCATGTCCCCCGCCTGGCCTATATCAACAAAATGGATTCCGTTGGGGCTGATTTTTACAGCGTGGTCCAGCAAATGCGGGAAAGGCTAAAAGCCCAGGTTGTCCCGATCCAGCTGCCTATCGGCCAGGAAAACAGTTTTGCCGGTGTGATCGATTTAATAAACTTGCGGGCAATTATGTATGAGGATGATCTGGGGACCCGCAGCACTGAAACGGAAATTCCTGAAAATATGCAGGAAATGGTCAATGATTACCGTGAAAAGTTGATTGAAACTATTGCTGATTATGATGACAGCATCATGGAAAAATATTTTAACGGCGAGGATATAAGTGCGGAAGAATGCTACGAAGCCCTGCGGAAGGCCACGGTCCAGCACAACCTGGTCCCGGTCCTGTGTGGATCTTCGTACCGCAACAAGGGCGTCCAGCCCCTGCTTGATGCGGTAGTAAACTTCCTTCCTTCTCCCGTAGAAGTGGGAGCGGTTAAAGGGTTTAATCCGAAAAACGGTGAAGAGGACTTCCGCCTCCCTTCTAATGACGCTCCTTTTGCAGCCCTGGTTTTTAAAATCATGGTCGATCCCTATGTTGGCAAGATAGCTTTTGCCCGGGTTTATTCCGGCACCTTGAAGAAGGGTTCCATGGTTTATAATGCCACCCGGCAGCAGCGCCAGCGTGTGAGCAGGTTAATCAGGATGCACGCCAATTTCAGGGAAGAAATTGAGGAAGCTAAAACCGGGGACATCCTGGCCCTGGCCGGACCAAAGGAAATCAGCACAGGGGAATCACTGTGCGCGCTTGATAAACCGATTGTCCTGGAAAATATAAAGTTCCCGGAACCGGTCATCTCGATTGCCATCGAGCCTAAAACGAAAGCCGACCAGGAAAAGATGACTATTTCCATGCAGCACCTGGCGGAAGAAGATCCTACTTTCCAGATCTATACTGATCAAGAAACCGGCCAGACGATTATTTCTGGGATGGGAGAGCTCCATCTCGAGATTATCGTGGACCGGCTCCTGCGGGAGTTTAAGGTCCAGGCCAATGTGGGGAAACCCCAGGTCGCATACAAGGAAACAGTCAAGGAAGCGGCTGTTGCCGAAGGTCGTTTCGTCCGTCAGTCCGGCGGTCGCGGCCAGTACGGGCATGTCAAAATCGAACTCATGCCGCTTGACTCCGGTGAAGGCTTCGTATTTGAAGATAAAATTGTCGGTGGAGCCATTCCAAAAGACTTTATTCCCGCTGTCGAGGCAGGATTAAAAGAAGCAGCCCTAAACGGCGTGCTGGCCGGTTACACGGTGATTGATGTTAAAACTGTCCTTGTTGACGGTTCTTTCCACGAAGTGGATTCATCTGAACTGGCCTTTAAGATTGCCGGTTCCAAGGCATTTAAAACAGCTATGTCCAAGGCAACACCGATACTTTTGGAGCCGGTTATGAAAATCGAGATTTCTGCGCCTGAGGAGTACCTCGGCGATATCATCGGCGATTTAACCGGGCGCAGAGGGCGGATCCTGGGTACCGAACCAAAAGGCGC
>CAYWIY010000251.1:0-2640 GCA_964458455.1 uncultured Syntrophomonadaceae bacterium
AAGCTGCTCCCTGCTCATTTCTTTTAAGTCCACATTTACGCACCTTCCCTTTTAGTGTTGATTTACGCTGTGATAGATCTGGTGAAAAATACCGAATTGAACCAAAGTAAAAACGGATTTTGTAATATTTCGGCAGTGATTAAGCGGGATCCTACCTCAAAAGAAAAAAGTCTCCCAAAAAAGTTCCCACTCTCTTCGTTTCCTCTTATATGGTAAAATGAATATAATACACCAATAATTCTTATGCAGTATAGGAGTGATTTTATATGAAAATCCTAGTTTGCACAGATGGTTCAAATTACAGCCAAAGAGCATTAGAAAAAGCTGCTATAATCGCTGAAGGATGCAATGTTGATCAGGTCGCAATCATCCATGTTATCGATGAAAAGATGAACCTTACTGCTTTGCCCTGGGGGGATGACTATAGGCCGCCTGAAAAAGCCAGGGAAAATCAAAGATTATTATTAGAGGAAAATAAAAAGGAGGCAAATAGAATATTACAGGAAGCCCAACAGTTTCTTGAAGAAAAACATATCAACACACGTACAATCCTTAAAGAAGGGCACCCTGCTGATACTATCGTACAAGTTGGTTGCGATGAAGAATTTGATATTATTGTTATTGGCAGCAGAGGTCGAAGCGGTTTGGAAAAAATTTTCCCTGGAAGTGTAAGCAGCGCAGTGATTCAAGAAGCGAAAAACTGTAGTGTGCTAACCGTAAAGTAAAATTATCTCTTAACCACTAATATTATCAATAAATTAAGTATTCAGGTTGCCATTCTTTAACCTGACTACAATCTAATTCTACGCTTAAATTGGATACAGATAATGCAATTATCAGCACAGGTTTCCAACAAAAGAATTATTAATGGCGGGAGTAGATGGGAATCGAACCCACCGCAGGGGGCTGCCCTGCCACTGGATTTGAAGTCCAGGAGCGCCACCAGGCCGCTAACTACTCCCATTGTTAGCTGGAGGAAACCCCGTTAAACAGGCTTCCCGGTAACTTATTATAACTGTCCATATCCGCCTTTTCAAGTGCCAGTTGTCAAACAAACCTGATCCCTTCATGCCATGACTACCAGGCTGCTACAGTTCCGTCCGCCCGGGGTTCTGTTGCCCCGCAAAGAACTCCACTGTCTGGATCTTTCCAAATCAGCTGCCCCCTGCCAAAGCTTGATGAATCATTTGAGTAAATGATGTTATGGCCGAGCCTGGAAAGTTTGTTTGCCAAATGTAGTGGGAAAGAGTGTTCAACTTCAATGGTTTTATCGGCAACCCATTTCCACCTGGGCGCATCCAGGGCTGATTGAGGATTTAGATTATGATCGGCAACATTTAAGATCACCTGGACATGCCCCTGGGGTTGCATATATCCACCCATCAATCCAAAAGGACCCAGTGGTCGCTTATCTTTAAACAGGAATCCTGGAATAATCGTGTGATAAGTAAGTTTTCCCGGCTCAAGGGAGTTAATATGATCGGATTTTAGCGAAAATTCTTTACCCCGGTTTTGCAAGGCTATACCGGTTCCAGGAACCACCAGGCCCGAACCAAATCCTTCATAGTTGCTCTGAATATAAGAAACCATATTACCCTCCCCGTCTGCTGCAGCAAGGTATACGGTTCCGCCACCACTACCGTCAAATTCCTCCCAGGAGGCAGGCTTATCTCCTATCAACGCAACATTTTCCCTGGCATAGGTATCACTAAGCAATTCAGTTGCTGAGGTTTTCATTTTTTTCGGATCTGTAATTTGTTCAAATCCTCTTTTAAAAGCCAGTTTCATTGCTTCAACCTGGAGATGGTAATCTTCGGTATCCTTTTTTTCTTTATCAAGCATTTTAATCATATTTAACGCCATTAAGGCGACCAAACCCTGTCCGTTGGGAGGGATTTCAAAAACCTCATACCCTTTATATTCCGTACTAACTGGATCTGTCCAAAATGGCCTGTAATTGGCCAGGTCTTCTCCACGAATAAACCCCTTATATTGCCTGGAGTATTCATCTATTTTTTCAGCAAGCTCTCCCTGGTAAAAAGATCTCCCTTCACTTTCGGCTATGGAGCGCAAGGTAGAAGCGTGGTTGGGCAAACAAACAACCTGCCCTGCGCCGGGTGCCTTCCCTCCCGGGGCAAAGGTATCAAACCAGTATTTAAATTCTTCGCCTTGAACTTGTTCATACTTCTTTAATTCCCGATCCCATAAATAAGCAGTTACCGGCGAAACAGGATATCCTTGCTGTGCATACCCTATAGCCGGAGTAAAAGCATCCAGTAAAGAAAGCCTGCCCCATCTTTTCGATAATTCCACCCAGGCCGAAGGGGCGCCCGGAACCGTTACAGGAAGCCACCCCGATGAAGGCATTTCTTGGTACCCATTTTCTACCACCGCTTCCCTTGAAATCTTCGCCGGTGAAGGGCCACTTGCATTGAGACCGTGTAGTTTTCCATCGGCCCAGATAATTGCAAAAGCATCACCGCCAATGCCATTTGAAGTGGGCTCGGTAACAGTCAAGCATGCTGCAGCAGCAACCGCTGCATCGATAGCATTGCCGCCTTTTTTTAATGTTTCCAATCCGGCCTGTGCTGCCAGGGTTTGTGATGTGGCGACCATGCCTTTTGAGGAATAAACCAAGAA
>CAYWIY010000252.1:0-2635 GCA_964458455.1 uncultured Syntrophomonadaceae bacterium
ACTGGCCGTTGACACAATAGATGCCCTGGGCGCCACCATCACGATGATGATGGCCGAGCACAGTAATACCGGCAGCATAAAGAGCTGAAGAAATAACTTCTCCTTCCAGGGCAGTCAGCTCTTCCCCATTGAAGGTAAATTTTAATTCTTCGCACTCCAGGGGCGGAAGGATGGGGTGCTTACCTATCCGCCTCATTTCCCCTTTCTCTTCTTCCGTCAACTCTTCCACCTGGTGAGCGCTGGCAAAATGCATGGCCGGACGATCATTTAAAGAAAGCTGCCAGCTGCCCCGACGAAGCAAAAGGGCATACTGCAGGCACAGATCGGGCGTATAACACAGGTACTGTTCTTCTCTGCCGGCATGTTGATCCAGCAGCTCTTTTCGCTTCAATGCATCAATACGGTAGGAAAAGCTGTCTTCATTTTTCTCATCGGTAACACCGGCAAGTTCGTTTAGCGTAAGTAGGCTGGTTTCCGGCGGCAGCTGCTCTGCCGCCCTGCGGTCAAATGATACCACTCTTTTTGCTTTGGCTTGATCTAATTCTTTTTCAGTAAATACAGGGGTTACCTTCATATTATAGGCATTTAACAACCCGGTTGCATCGGCCAGGATTTCCTGCACAGGAGAGGTCTCAAGATGCATTGATAAGAGCAGATGCAGTTCCGGAAGTTTATCCAGGAATATTATATCCCGGTCACTTTTACCCACTTCTTCTCCTGACCCTTCCTCGAAGACGGCAGCCAGTTCATCCGGCAAAACCGGTTCCAGTTCCGGCCGGTTCTTTAACCAGCCAACAATATCCAGGGCCAGATCCAGCCCGGAAGTGTGGTCAGGCTCAGCTTTACTCATAGAATAAACTTCATTAACAGGTAAAGTAGTAACTCCAATGTAATCTTTAAAATCCTGCCATTTAAGACCGGGGCCCTGCTTGCCGTAGTACGGCTCGAGCAGTGATAAGTTCTCGTGAGAAACACCGCATAAACTTAATAACTGACCGGCAACAGTATAATACTGTTCACCAAGATCACCGCCCCTCTGGTAAGGACAGCTTAGCCTGTCCCGGCACATTAAGGCCACGCTGTTAGCCCCGGCAGCAACGCAATAAAGAAGGGTTGAAACATCAACACTGCCGATACAACTGACCCGTACCACCCCATCTTCATCCGGCATTGGTGATCGGGGGCAGGCAAAAACAATATCTTTTCCTTTTATATCCTGGTTAAAGAGGATCTTCTCAAAATCAGTAAGAGCTTCCGTCTTGTTTTGCCGAATTGCTCCAGTTGGACAGGCTCCTGAGCAAATACCACAGCCAACACAGGCGGTTTGAGAAATCTGGGCTAACGGTAGTTCATCTTTCTGCATGGTGACACGGGGTATAGAAAAAGGACAAACTTCCTCACATACACCACAGCCCCGGCAAATATCAGTTTGAACCGAACAGACCGGAATTTCAAAATCCCGCCCCCAAATTTTCAGCACCTGGTTTTCTTGCTCAAAGGGAATCGCATCTGTAGGACAAACATGGGTGCAAGCCCTGCAGCCTACACAGTCTTCAGCTATGCTTTCAAGATTCGGGGCAACAACCTTTTCCACACCCCGGCCAAGAGTTGTGATAGCTCCGGGTCCGCAGTCCTGACAGGCCCTGACACAAAGGCCACACAAAACACATTTTTCATCTTCTTCTTTGACTTCGAAAGAAGTGGTATCAATGCCTTCCAGGCGGGCTATTTTTTTTATTTCTTCCGCCCCGGGGCACTGAGCCAGGTATAGCTCAAGCAGGTTTCGCCGGGTCTTTAAAACTTCCGGGGAACGGGTGGACACTATCAGGCCGTCCTCGGCCGGGTAAAGGCAGGAAGTGACAATCCGCGATTGACCGTTCCACTCCTCCTTGGTAATCTCAACTACACAAAGCCGGCATGCTCCACTGCGAGGAAGGGAAGAATGGCTGCATAATTGTGGAACCTCAATCCCTTCTTCATTTAAAATATCAAGGAGCATAACCCTGCTTTCAGTTTCCAGTTTTCTGCCGTTAACTGTTATTTTAATCTTTTCGCTCATAATTATCCTTTCGGGTTCTCCTTTAGTATTAAAAAACCTTTAAAACGGATCTTTACAAAGCTTATCAGCCTTAACTTTTTGTGATCACAGCATCAAATTTACAGGTTACCTTACATATACCGCACTGGTTGCAAAGTTCCTGGTCGATCTGATGCTTATCTTTTTTCTCACCAAGAATTGCCCCCTGGGGGCAAGCTTCAGCACAAAGCCGGCAGCCGGTGCAATTGTCGTTAATCTCATATGTAATCAAATCCCGGCATAATCCGGCAGGGCATTTTTTCTCCTTGATATGGGCTTCGTATTCATCACGGAAATGGGTAAGAGTACTGCGCACCGGGTTCGGAGCAGATTTTCCAAGACCGCATAAGGATCCATTTTCCAAAACGAGCAGCAGTTTCTCTAACTTTTCCAGATCGCTTTCTTCACCTTCACCCGCACAGATCCTTTCCAGGATGGAGTGCAGGTTAACCAGGCTCAAACGGCAGGCGGAACACTTGCCGCATGATTCTTCCACCAGGTAACTGGTAAAATAGCGGGCTACATCAACCATGCAGGTATCTTCATCCATGACAATCA
>CAYWIY010000253.1:0-2627 GCA_964458455.1 uncultured Syntrophomonadaceae bacterium
TCCGCGCTTTTAACATGGGGATCGGCTACACCCTGGTAGTTCCTGCTGACCAGGCGGATGGCCTGGCCGGTTATTTTAAGGAGCAGGGGCTCTCCGCCTACCGGATTGGCCGGATTACTTCCGGCGAAGGCCTGGTCAGGTTAAGCAATTTATAAGGTTGAACGTAACTACAAAGCCTGCTTAAGAAAACTGTACTTGCTGATCGTTTGAGCCGGAACTGCATAGAGGATTAACGAGGTGAAAATAGAATTATTTTCTGTGTAAAAAGCATGTTCCGGGGTTTTCGAAAAGATAATTACCGGGTCTGTTAACTTGAATTTTATAAAACCAGGAGGGGCTGTGGTATGAAGCGAATTGCTGTGCTTGCTTCCGGCCGGGGAACGAACCTGGAAGCGATCCTGGAGGCGGTGGAAAATGGTGAAATAGCCGGCGAGGTAGCGCTGGTAATAAGCGACCAGAAAGAGGCACAGGCCCTGCAGAGAGCGGAAAGGCGGGGAATTAAGAACCTCTTTATGGACCCCCGTAATTACAAGGGGCGTGAACAGTACGACCGGGCTATTGTGGAACAGTTGCAAGAGGACCGGATTGACCTGGTGGCACTGGCCGGTTTTATGCGCCTGCTTTCGCCACTTTTTGTAAAAGCGTTCCCGATGCAGATAATGAATATTCATCCTTCTTTGCTGCCTGCTTTCCCCGGTTTGGACGGGGTGGAGCAGGCTTTTCATTACGGTGTAAAAGTAACCGGGTGCACGGTTCATTTTGTCGATGAAGGGCTGGATACGGGCCCGATTATTTTGCAGGAGGCGGTCCCGGTCATCCAGGAAGATACGGTGGAAACCCTGCACCAGCGCATCCACGCCTCTGAATACCGTCTCTACCCGACGGCCATAGATCTTTTTTGCCAGGATAAACTGAAAGTAGAAGGAAGAAGGTGTATGATTATTGACTGATAAGAAAAGAGCATTGATCAGTGTATCGGACAAGACGGGAATAACTGAGTTTGCCGGTGAGCTGACCAAACTTGGCTTCGAGATTATTTCCACCGGCGGGACGGCCCGGGCCCTGCGCGAGGCCGGACTGCCGGTAACTGACGCATCAGAAGTGACCGGTTTTCCTGAAATCTTAGGCGGCAGGGTCAAGACCCTGCATCCCCATATCCACGCCGCTATCCTGGCCCGGCCGGATGTGGAAGAACAGCGCCGGGAGATGGAAAAGCTGGGCATTACTCCTTTGGAAATGGTGGTTGTTAACCTCTATCCCTTTGAACAGACCATAGCCCGCGAAGGGGTCAGCTTAGAGGAAGCAGTTGAAAATATTGATATCGGCGGGCCAACTATGCTGCGAGCGGCGGCCAAGAACCATGCCCACCTGGCCGTTGTGGTCAACCCGCAGCGCTACAAGCCTGTTATCGAAGAACTGAAAGCAGAAGGTGAAATCAAAAGCGAAACCCGCATCAACCTGGCTGCGGAGGCATTTTCCCATACGGCCGGTTACGACGCGGCCATAGCTTCATATTTCAATACTTTGCCGCAGGTCGATTCCGGGCTTTACCCTGAGCGCCTGAACCGCTCTTACCAGAAAATCCAGGATTTGCGCTATGGTGAAAACCCCCAGCAGAATGCCGCTTTTTACGCTTCATCCGGTCCGGCGCGGGGCCTGGCCGCGGCACGGCAGCTGCAGGGCAAAGAGCTATCTTTTAACAATTTAAACGATCTCAACGCCGCCTGGGAGGCAGTCCTGGAGTTTGATGAGCCCACCGCGGTGGCAGTTAAGCACGCCAACCCTTGCGGAGTGGGCTCAGCAGACAACCTGAAGGATGCTTACGTCCTGGCCTTTGAAGCCGACCCGGTTTCCATTTTTGGCGGAGTCCTGGCTTTGAACCGGCCCGTTGACGCTGATGCAGCCCGGGAAATGAGCAAGATCTTTTTGGAAGTGATCGCTGCACCAGAGTTTACCGATGAGGCGGTAAAGGAATTACAGGCCAAGAAAGATATCCGCCTGCTTGAAGTCGATCCGGCCGGCAGCGGACAGGACCGTTTTGATATTAAGACTGTTTCCGGCGGGATCCTGGTGCAGAGCATTGATCGTGAACCGGTCGATGTGAGAGCAGGCGAGGTGGTTACCGAAAGGGCGCCTGGCGAGGAAGAATGGGCCGCGCTGGCCTTTGCCCAGAAAGTGGTCAAGCATGTGCGCTCTAATGCTATCGTTATTGCCGCCGGTAATATGACCTACGGGGTTGGCGCCGGGCAGATGAGCCGGATCGGCGCCGCTAAAATTGCCCTGAACCAGGCCGGTGATAAGGCAGAAGGTGCCGCCCTTGGTTCCGATGCTTTCTTTCCTTTCCCAGATACGGTTGAAGAGGCGGCCAAAGCCGGCGTAACGGCTATAGTTCAGCCCGGAGGCTCCCAGAAAGATAAGGAATCGATCGAGCTGTGCAACAAGCATAACCTGGCCATGGTCTTTACCGGACGCCGCTATTTCAAGCATTGATAAATTTTAGCGCCGGGAATAAGAGGCCTGGCAAAATTAATCAGGGAGGTGGAGGCAGATGCGTGTACTGATCGTCGGCGGCGGGGGACGCGAACATACCCTGGCCTGGAAACTGGCCCAGAGCCCGCTTTTAGATC
>CAYWIY010000254.1:0-2618 GCA_964458455.1 uncultured Syntrophomonadaceae bacterium
CAGGCAGTTCTTCCAGGGCGCTTATACTGCGGCGGGCATCTTCGGTAGCCCGCAGAAGTACATCAATCTCCTCACCGCCTGCCCGGTACCGGGTCACTACCTGGCCGTCAAGCGCCACCCGAATCTGGGAAGCTATTTGTTCAGTAGTTACCCCGAGATCGGATGCTCGCCTGCGATCCAGGCTTACCTGCACCTCGGGCCGCTCCTGGTCTACACTGCTTTCAATTTCTCGGGTTCCTTCCACTGCATCTAACCGTATTTCTACTTCTTTAGAAAGCTCTTCCAAAACCTCCAGTTCGTCACCCCTGATTTCCACCCTGAGCGGGGCTTCCATAGCCATGCCCCCACCGGCCATGTCCTGCACGACAACACTGAATTCAGCTTCCCGGGGCATAATTGGTTCCAGTTCTCGCCTTAATTCTTCTGCAGTTTCGGCGGTAACCTGCTCCCTCTCCTCCAGGGGCAACAGGCTTACTGACAGCGATGCTTCATGGGGATTGTCCGGCCCCATCAGGCCTCCTGCCATACCGGCTCCACCCCCGACATTGGTCAGGATACTCTCCACTTCGGGATGCTGTTCAATTATGCTTTCCATTTCTTTTGTTAAATCATCGGTTGTCTCCAGCGTGGTGCCTGCAGGCAGCTCCAGGGATATTGATATCTCTCCTGAATCTTCCTCAGGCAGGAATTCAAAACCAACCAGGGGGATCAGCATCAGGGAAAGGGCCAGGATTCCAAAACAAAAAATCACGGTAATAGCCCGGTATTTCATGGCCCAGGCCAGTACCCGGCTGTAAATACGGACCAACCTGTCGACCATGCGCCCAAAAAAAGGCTTATCCTGTTTCTTAGCTCTTTTCTTTTCGGTCTGCTGCTGCCTGGCTATCATACGGTAAGAAAGAGTGGGAATGACTGTAAAAGCTACCAAAAGGGAAGTAAGCAGGGCAAAAACCACCGTCCAGGAAAGTGGAGAAAAAACTATACCGGCGATTCCTTCTATAAAGACGACAGGAAGGAAAACTGAAACAGTAGTCAACGTCCCGGCTACAATAGCCGGAGCAACCTGAACCGTCCCGGTCACAACTGCATCTGTAGCTTCAAGCTCCCCTTCGCGCTGCCTGTATATATTTTCCAGGACAACGATGGCGTTATCCACCATCAAGCCCACACCGAGGGCTAACCCCCCGATGGTGATTATGTTCAGGGTTTCTCCCTGAAAATAGAGCAAGGTGAAGGTGCCGATTAAAGAAATCGGGATAGCTACGGCAATGATCGAGGTCAAGCGGATATTGCCCAGGAACAGGTATAGAACAGTCACTGCCAGTACAGCTCCGATAACTGCATTGCGGCCCATTCCGCGGACTGCATCCACGATATATTCACTCTGGTCCAGGGCAATCATAAAACTGATCCCGAATTCCTGCTCCAGCTGTTCCAGCTGTTCGTGAACAAGACCGGCCACAGATACAGTATTGGCATCGGGTTGCTGCTGAATGCTAAGCATCACCGTAGTATCGCCGTCAAGGCGGGAAACCTGTCTTTCTTCAGCGTAGCCTTCGTAAATATCAGCTACCTGAGATAATTTTACGGAACCCGCTTCGTTATATCCAACTACCACCTCACTCATTTCTTCCAGGGACTCGTATTCTCCGGTGATGCGGGCATCATAAAGATGACCGTAGTCCTCAATGCGGCCGCCGGGCAGGTTAATATTTTCACCGGCCAGGGCTCCCTGTACTTCAGGCAGGGATACTCCCCAGGAAAGCATCCGGCGGGGCTGAACCTCCACCTGCACCTCTGGAGAAAGCCCGCCCAAAACATCAACCGTGGCCACTCCATCCAAACGCTCCAACCGGTCTACCAGGTTGTCTTCAGCCAGGGTAGTAAGCTCATCCAGATCCATATCTCCGCTGATCCCCATCTGCATAATGGGCATCATGTCCGGATCCAACTGAAATACAACCGGATCGCCTGCATCATCCGGAAGCATGCCACGGACCCTGTCGATATGCTCCCGCAGTTCCATGCTGGCAACATCCATGTCGGTTCCCCAATCAAAAGCGACCATGACCATGGAACTACCCTGCGCCGATGTAGAACTGACACTTTGCAGGTTGTCGAGGGTGGCTGCAGTTTCCTCCAGGGGCCTGGTGACCATACTCTCTACTTCATGAGGCCCGGCACCTTCGTAAGAAGTAGTCACCAAAAGCATGGGGAAAGTCATATCCGGTAGTAAATCCAGGGGCAAGCCCATAAATGAAATTACGCCTAAGACCATTATGATGGTCACGATAACAAGGACCAGGACAGGGCGTTTTATAATCTTGTTCATTAACATTACAGATCCCCCGCCTGGACCTGTTCTCCGTCCTCGAGATCATGGGGAGGATCTGCAATCAGGTCCAGCTCGGGATCAAAATCGCCGTACACTTCTACCTTGCCTTCCGAACTCAAACCTTTTTCCACCTGGTATGCTGCTGCATGACCATCTTCTACGAAGAACAGGTAATCTTCATCGTCACGGCTGACCACTGCTTCCCGCGGGGCCAGCCAGGCATCTTCCACTTCAACCAGGGTAAACACAACTTCGGCGTACATCCCGGGGCGCAGATCCGCTT
>CAYWIY010000255.1:0-2596 GCA_964458455.1 uncultured Syntrophomonadaceae bacterium
TGATCGGCCTGGTGGGAGCTATCCTGGCCCTGCGCATCTTGATCGAACAGCGCGCTTTTCCGGTGAACCTGTTTATGAAGGACGGCCCGGATCGAACGTGAGAATGTGACAAATTTGCCCCGTCCCCACTGTCACAAGGGAGTATGAAGCTGGATGAAGATAATTTTTGCCGAGTCCCACAACCTCGACCGGCCCGACCCGCTCGGGTCGCACCAGTACATTCGCCTGTTCAAGGAAGACGGACATGATTGTTTATGGCTTGGGCCGGCGGTGAGCCCGATGCATATGTTTAAGCTCGGTGCAATTAACCGTCACCGGTTCCGGGTCTGGCGAGAAGGCGGGCGCCGGGTGGAAGGCATCGACTGGCTGGTGCCCTTCAGCCTCCTTTTTTATTACAACCTCCCTTTACTGCGCAGCAATTATACCGGGCGCAGCCAGTACCGCTACTGCCTGCCTCCGCTCAGAAGTAAACTGAAGCAGCTTGGGTTTTACCCGGCTGACCTGCTCTGGTGCGCCGGGCCGGTAGCCTTGAGCCTGCTCGATTTGATCCCCCACGGCCGGAGCTGTTACCGACTGGCCGATCGCCTGGACAAGTTTAAGGCGATCCCGCCGGGGGTGGGGGAACTGCAGAAAGAAATGATCAGGCGGGTTGATTTTGTGCTGGCCACCTCGCAGTCGCTTTTAGAGTGGGCCCGGGAGGTGCGAACAGAAAATGTTTATTACCTGCCAAACGGGGTGGGGGAACACTTTTTTGAAAGGGGTCTGGAAAAACCCCCAGACTTCCCGGCAGGTGGTAAACCGGTGGCTGTTTACCTGGGCACCCTTGATACCCGTTTCGACTTAGAAACCCTGGCTCACGGGGTCCTGGCCAGGAAAGATATTCATTTCCTATTGATCGGGCCTCTGAGTGATGAAAGCTTAAAACCGGGTTTAAAAACCCTCCTGGAGGAAAAAAATATTACCTGGCTCGGGCAAAGGGGACACCACCTCGCCCCGGCTTACCTGCAGCATGCCGACCTGGGATTAATTCCTTTTAAGTTAAATGAGCTGACAGAAGCCGTCAACCCGATCAAGTATTACGAGTATTTAGCCTGCGGCCTACCGGTGGTAGCCCCGCCGCTGCGGGAGTTAAGCGCTATGCAGGGCCCCCTTTATTCCTACCGCGACCGGGAAGATTTTACCTCTGCCCTGCAAAATGCCCTGGCGGCAGGGACAAGTGAGAGAGAGGCGGGCCGGGAGTTTGCCCGGCAGCAAACCTGGCGGAGCCGTTATGAGGAAATAAAGGCCATCATGGCAGACAATAAAGTTCCGGTGAGGGCCTGCCCGGAGGGTGAAAAGTAGTTGGGATGGAATTCTAAAACAAGTCACAGGTATAATGAAGAACACTTCTTGCCAAAACGGCCCTGGCTGTCGGTGGTGGTGGTCGGCAGAAACGAGGCCAAAAACCTGCCGCAGCTGTTCCGCTCCCTGCCCGGCGATGTTGACGTGGAGTGGATTTATGTTGATTCGCAGTCTTCTGATGGAAGTGTTGATGCGGCCCTTAAGGCCGGCGCGCAGGTTTACCGGGTAGAAGAGAATTCTGTTTGCGGCCCCGGCACGGGGCGCTACATTGGGACCCTCGTGGCTGAAGGGGAGTGGATCCTTTACTTAGACGGAGATATGGTCCTGCGGAAAGAATTTATACCCTTCCTGGAACGGGTAAAGGTATTCTGGGCAAGCAAAGAAAGCATTTTGCCCCGGGATACGGCCGGTTTCGTGGGCCGGACTATTAATCACTGCCTGGACGAAGGGGGCAGGGTTAAAGATGTGCGCGATTACGTAGTCCTGGCTCCAAAAGAGATGGGTCCGATCGAAAAATGGGGCCGGCCGGCCGGTTACCACGGCGGAGCTGTGTTCTACAGGCGGGCGGAGGTTTTAAAGGCAGGTAACTGGAACCCGGCTGTTTACCAGCTGGAAGAGATCGATCTCTACAGCCGGGTGCGGGCCCGGGGAGGTGTAGTCAGGGCTGTTGATTTGCCCATGGTTGATCACATTGCTCCTTACATGGGCCTGGTGGAGAAGCTTAAGCTCAACTTTTTACCCCGCTACCGGGGCAAGAATTTGTACGGGGCCGGGCAGGTGGTAGCTGCCCGCCTGAAGGCGGGTGATTTAATGTCTTTCATCCGTTGCTATCCCTTTCCTTTTGTAGTCCTGGGCGGCCTGGTAAGCGTGCCGCCTGCGTACTTGATCTGGCCTCCTTTACCTTTATTAATCAACCTGGCCATAATAATCTGGATCGGAGCGCTCAAAAAGTGGTATTATTACCTGGTCTACCTGGGCAACCTGCTGCAGATCTGGCGCGGGCTGTTCTGTTACAGGCCTTTTGAGCCGGAATACAAGAAGGTGGAAAAACCAGGATAAATACCAGATGCCCTAGAATGAGACAGGAAAAAAGCGCATTTGCCAAGAAGCTATATCATAAGGTAACATAAATTTGACAGGTTTATTTTACTGCCGGAGTGAAGCGATCATGGGTTTTAACAACAACGGGGGGCGCGTAAAAACCGCAGGTATACCTAAATGGCTGGTGGCCCTGGTGGATATTTCCCTGGTCAAC
>CAYWIY010000256.1:0-2591 GCA_964458455.1 uncultured Syntrophomonadaceae bacterium
TTCTCTCTGAACTGGAGATGGGGCCGCAGGATAGGAGTATTCTAAAACAAGAACTGAAAAAGATGGCCGCTGAAGGAATTTTGGTTAAAGCGGAAGCCGGTAAGTACGGGTTACCTGAGCGGCTTGACTACCTTACCGGGGTGCTTGAAGGTAACCGGCGGGGGTTTGCTTTCCTGAGGCCTGATCAAGAAAGTGAGGATGTCTTCATAAGCTCTTCTGATATGAACGAAGCAGTGCACGGCGATAAGGTGATCGTGCGCTTAAGCAATAAGAAAAGGAGAAATAGAAAAAGCAGGGAAGGCACAGTGATCGGGATTATTAAGCGGGGACAGCGCCGTCTCGTGGGAACCCTTCAGCGCGAAGGAAAACGCTACCTGGTAGTTCCCGATGACCAGCGCTTTCCCGGGCCTGTCCAGGTTAAAAGAAAAGATTTGCCCGAAGCCCGCAACGGAGACAAGGTAATCGTGGAGGTGGAAAAGTGGTCTCATGGAACCCGTCCATCTAAGGGCAAGATGGTCGAGCATCTCGGACCGCCGGGAAGCTTCCGCACCGAGCAGCTCTCGTTCGGCCACAAGTTTGATTTGCCGGGTGAATTTCCAGATCCCGTGCTTAAAGAAGTTGACAATTTACACGGTGAAGAAGATATTCCGCGCCTGGCCCGGGACCAGGGCAGGGTTGATTTGCGCGACCTGCAGATGGTCACTATCGATGATGAGAAGGCCAAGGATTTTGACGATGCTGTTTCCTTAGAAGCGCTTCCCGGAGGAAGATTCAGGCTGGGAGTCCACATCGCCGATGTCTCCCATTATGTTAAAGAAGGTAAGCCCCTGGACCGGGAAGCACTAAAAAGAGGGACCAGTATCTACCTGGTTGACCGGGCTATTCATATGCTCCCGCCGGAGCTTTCGGAAAAAATGTGCAGCCTGCAGGCAGAGCGGGACCGGCTGGCGGTAAGTGTACTCATGGATATTAGTGAGGCCGGAGAGCTGGTAGATGCGCGCTTCCAGGAAAGCGTAATCAGGGTGGATGAACGCCTGACCTACCAGCAGGTTGAAGCATACCTGGAGCAGGCTGATAACCGGCAAAACGGCGACACTGACCCTGCGGCGAAACTTTTCAACCACAGTTCCCTGGGTGAAATGATCGACCAAATGGATCGCCTGGCCAAAATATTGAGGCAGCAGCGGCTGGAACGAGGAGCCCTCGATCTCGACTTGCCGGATGCGGAAATAGAAATTGACGAAAACGGGGTGCCCCTGTCGGTAGAAAGACGAGAAATGGGCCGTTCCGAATCGTTGATCGAGGAGTTTATGATATACTGTAATGAAGCAGTAGCCGAATTTTTAACTGAAGATGAAATACCCTGTATATATAGAATCCATGCTGTCCCGACAGAAGAAAAACTTGCTTCATTGCGTGAAACCTTGACCCTGATGGACATTCAAGCAGCAGAGAAAATCAGGGATCTTAAACCTAAGCATCTAAAGATGCTGCTGGAAGAAACCAGGGGTGAGAAGGCGGAAAGATTAGTTCGCTACCTGATCTTGCGCTCCCTCCCCCAGGCCTGTTACAGCGCGTCAAATGCAGGTCATTTCGGCCTGGCTTCCGAGTGCTACTGCCACTTTACTTCGCCGATCAGGCGCTACCCGGACCTGGTGGTGCACCGGATCTTAAAGAAACACCTCTCCGAGGATGGACTTACCACGAGCAGGCAGAAACGATTGCAGGCCAGGCTGCCGGGTATTGCCCAGCAGTCATCAGAAAGAGAGAGGGCGGCGGTCGATGCGGAAAGGGCCAGTTTGGATATTAAAAAGGCTCAGTACATGGAGCAAAAACTGGGTGAAGTTTATACCGGGATTATCAACGGGGTCACTAATTTTGGGCTTTTTGTCGAGCTTGATAATACCGTGGAAGGAATGATCCCGATTACCGAACTCGTAGACGACTACTATGTCTATAATGAAAAAGCGGCTATGCTGGTTGGCGAAAGGACTCGCAAGACTTACCGGCTAGGTGATACCATAGAAGTGCAGGTAATCCGGGCAAGCAAGGAAGAAGGCAAGGTTGCTTTTGCTCCCGTAGAATCCAGCGAAGCCTCAGCTGCAACTGACGGTGGTTTTTAACCTGTTTTGGCGAAGCAAGCCGGTGCCGTGCGGGGCTATCGGTGCTACGGGAAAGGTTCAGGTATTACAGAGGCAGTTATTGTATCCTGGAGTACAAAGAAGGCAAAGGCACCCTGAAGGTGGGGCGAGCGTGCCGGAGCAGAGGTAAGCGGGGGGGGCGTTTATAGCGTGCATAAGCGCAGCGAAGGCCGAAGAAAAGAAGATGAAACTGTTCCCATGGATTAATGGCTTAGCGGCCACTGCTATACGACAAATGAATCGCTGCAGGATAAGCCAATCGCTTCGGTGCCCATGGCAACCGCTTAACTTGCATGTTGCCTGTCCAAAAATACAGCACAGTAAAGAAGTAACAAGTAGAAGAAAGTTTCGCTCCCCTGCTACACCTGGTTTGTATTGTCCAGACCGTGGGAGCTATCTTTAAGAATTAATTAATAAAGGAGGGCATCATCAATGGATATTTACAAAGCC
>CAYWIY010000257.1:0-2590 GCA_964458455.1 uncultured Syntrophomonadaceae bacterium
CACCGGCCACCGCGAAGCGCTTTATGACATCACCGCGGAAGTAAATAAAGCGGTTTCCGAAAGCAAAATAAAAACCGGCACGATCAATGTCTACGCCCAGGGAGCCACGGCGGCAATCATGATCCAGGAAGGCTGGGATGACAGCGTACAAAATGACGTGGTCAGCCTGCTGGCCAAAGTAGCCCCTCGCGGGATCTGGGAGCACGACCGCCAGGACGGCAACGCCGACGCCCATCTTAAAGCAGGTTTGGTGGGTCCCGGGGAAACGATCCCGGTTGCAAGTGGCAAACCGGCCCTGTCCACCTGGCAGAATATTTTTTTCTGCGAGTTTGATGGGCCACGGAGGAAGCGGACCGTTCTGGTAACCGTCCTCGGTGGTTAAAACAGTTGCACTTCTAATTCAATAGATCAAATATTTGGCCTGGGCCGCTTTCGGGAACTAACTTATAAAAGGCACCTTTGTTCATAGTTTAATTCATAGGCAATATTATTTTCGCTACCGGTGCCCTGCCTGTAACAAACTCCAACCACCAGGTTAGCAGTTCGTGCCGGACAGGCCTAAAAGAAACTGCCGCAGCACTATTACGTGCTGCGGCAGTTATAACACTAACCTTTAAGCTGCTGCGCTTAACTATTCAAAGTGCCAACCTACGCCGGCCTTAACTTCCACGTCATTTGTCCTTAACTCAAAGTAATCTTCATCGGGATCATCCGGGTATTCGTCATCTTCCGGATTAATCCCAAGCCAACTCTCAAGCTCATCTTCTTTAATCCCAATGTACCACCGGGATCTTGAATCATCGTCAGTTTCCACTTCAAGGGCCTCTCTTTCGCGAATTTTTACCCTTTCTATGGAATTATCCGTCACCTCTTCTGCAAATATTTCCTCGTCAATTTCTACAAAGATGAAGAAGGATTTTGAAATGCCTTCCCAGGTTTCGATATGAAATTTGAATTTATCATCATCTACATCATCATCAAGCACGACCAGCCAATCAGGATGCTCTTCGGGGGAATATTTATCCGGATCGGGTTCTTGGAAACTAATATTTTCTTCCGCTTCCTCATCATAAATAATTTCCCGCTCGGGTACAGGGCGTGAGGTATTATAGTCATCAACTTCAACTGCTTCTAGATAACTTTTGCCCTCAATAATCGCCCTGGTATAATCGATCGATCTTTCTTCAGTAGTTTGCACAACCACCGTTTTATTCTCGATCAGCGCTTCGAATACCCCTTTTGCCATTGCGTCATACAAGTCTCCTTGATCTATGGCTACCTCGTAATCAACCACCAGGATATCCCCTTTGCGTTCAAAATAAACGTACTTGATCTCTTCCACGTTGTTGTTATCGTCGGCTAATGCCACAGTGGAAAAGGCGAGCACTAAAGCCAGCACCGCTACCGTTAAAAGTGCACCTCTTTTAAAAAATGGCATGCTCTTTTTCTCCCTTCAATTAATAATTTTTCTCTATAAAATATCTGTTAAGTGAATCTGCAACTACCGGAAACCTCACAAAAATTAGTGCTTATCATTTTGAAGGAAGCATCCGCGAGCCTTAGATGATCAAAGCCTGCGGCTGTCCGAGGTTGCAGTTTTCACATCTTACAGTGTTTTTAAGATTTTATTCTAGTACCAGCGAATACCGGCTCTTACCTCGATCATACCCGGTTTGAGCTCAAAGACATCGTCGTCTTTCGGCATATCATTAGCATCCTCATCAAGATCATCTATCGGGATGCCGACGAACCAGCGGAAAGCATCATCGTCTGTTTCCTTCCGGGTGGCATCGTAACCATCGATTTTAACATCGCGGATGGTGCGGCTGGAAACCTCGTCTGCAAATATTTCCCGGTCAATTTCAATCTCGACTAACAAGTGCCTGGATATGGGTTCCCAGGTTTCAATGTGATATTTGAATTTATCATCTGCATCATCATCGAGCACAACCAGCCAATTAGGGTAGTCATCATCTTTGACTTCTTCAGGCTCTTCCACCTCTGGAGTCCGTCTTGCCACCCTTTCGTCATCCTCATTATAGTAGTATTCGTAGTCCGGGTCGGGACGATCGGTAGAATATTCATCGTCACCAACTACATCTTCATAGCTTTTATGGTTATTTATTGCTTTGCTGTAATCGATAACATCCCCATCTTCTGTCTCCAGCCAAATCTGATTATTGTTCATCAGGGCATTATAAACCCCACCGGCTACTCTATCATATAACTCATTCTCCTTTAGTGCATCCTGGTAATCAATGACATAAATTCTGCTCACGATACCATCATCTTCATAGTAGACATATTTAATATCAACAACATCATTGGCAAAAACCGTGGTGGAAAATAACAACAGGAAAGTTGATACAAGCAGAAGGATCTTGAGGCTTGCTTTAAAAGAAAGCATGGTCTTTTTCTCCCTTCGAAAATAATATTTTCTTTCTATCTATCTCTTTATCTATCTCTTTAAAACTCCATAGTCTATCCTACTTTTCCTTCAACCTCCTAAAGCTTTACTCCCTGCCCTCCTTTCTAAAAAAGTGATTGTATATTTTAACAGCGGAAGATATTTTCGATAGCGCTTCCGCCC
>CAYWIY010000258.1:0-2572 GCA_964458455.1 uncultured Syntrophomonadaceae bacterium
GCTTAATACCCAGGCAGAAAAACTTACCGGTTGGCCGGCCGAAGAAGCGCTGGGCCGGCCCCTGAAAGAGATCTTTCATATCGTCAACGCCAAAACCGGTGAGCCGGTGCCCAACCCTGTATCGCGCGTCATTAAAAGCGGCAAAACAGAAGGACTGGCTAACGACACTACTTTAATTGCCCGCAACGGCAAAGAGCGCCAGATCGCCGACAGCGCCGCACCCATCCGCGACTGCGAAGGAAAGATTTTCGGGGTGATCATGGTCTTTTCTGACGTCACCGAACAGTACCTGGCCCGGGAAGCCCAGCGAAGGAGCGAGGAGCGCCTCGAAGCGATCCTCTCCAATGCCCCGGCAGTTATCTGTTCCTCTAAAATATCTGAAGGTTCTCCTGTATTTAACTACGTGAACAATAACATAGTTAATGTGCTGGGCTTTGAAGCAGAAGAAATCCTAAATCAGCCGGAACTTTGGCGGGAAAGGATTCACCCGCAGGACCTCGCTGCAGCAAGAGGCGCCGTAGATGAATTGCTGAAAGAAAACAAACCGGGGCCGGTAGAATACCGTTTCAGGCACAAGGCAGGCAATTATCTGTGGCTCTGCGAGCAGCAGAAGCTCATTTCAAAAGAACCTGAACCGGAAATAATTTCAGTTTGCTGGGACATTACCGAACGCAAAAGAGCTGATAAGCTCATCCAGGCGAGGCTCAACCTTTTAAGCTTCTCCTACAGCAACTCTATGGACGCGGTGCTCCAAAAGACCCTGGACGAGGTATGCGAGATAGTGGACAGTCCCATCGGTTTTTACCACTTTGCAAGCGAAGACGAACGGCACGTCACCTTAAAAGCCTGGTCTACCAGCACCCTTAAGCATTTTTGTGAACTGGGAGACCTGAGGGATACACAGTACAGCTTTGATGAAGCCGGCGTTTGGTTGGACTGCATGCGGGAACGCCGGGCTGTCATCCACAACGACTACCCCAGCCTGCCGCACAAAAAGGGAGTGCCAGAAGGCCACGCTGCAGTTATCCGTGAACTGGTAGTACCGATCATGCGGCAGGGCAAGATCGTAGCCATCCTGGGGGTCGGAAATAAACCGCAGGATTACACGGACCAGGATATCCAGCTCGTTTCTTACTTTGCCGATATTGCCTGGACAATTGTCGAGCAGAAAAAGGCAGAAGAAAGAATCCGCTACATAAGCTTTCATGACACCCTCACGGGGCTATACAACAGGGCGTTTCTGGAAGAAGAAATGCAAAGGTTAGATACCGAAAGACAGCTACCGATCAGCGTACTGATGGTGGATTTAAACGGCCTCAAACTGGTTAACGACACTTACGGGCACAATAAAGGTGACGAGATGTTAAAAAACGTGGCCGGGGTGTTAAAGAACTCCTGCCGCAAAGAAGATTTCATTGCCCGCTGGGGAGGCGACGAGTTTGTTATCCTGCTGCCCCAAACTACAGCTAAAAAAGCAGAGATCATCAGCAAAAGGATAAAAAGCAACTGCCAGGGCGTTTACGCCGGGGAAGTGCCCATCTCCCTGGCTTCCGGGGTAGCGGTCAAAGACAACGCAGACACGAAACTGGCTGAAGTCCTCAAAAAAGCAGAGGATAACATGTACAAACAAAAGCTCGCCGAGAGCAAGAGCACCAGGAGCGCCGTTTTAAATGCCCTGCTTAAAACCCTGGAAGCAAAAAGCTACGAGACGGAAGAACATACCCTGCGTATGCAGAAGATAGCCATGGAGATCGGCGAAAAACTACAGCTTACCGATTCAGAGCTGAGCCGGTTACGCCTTTTGATTACACTACACGACATCGGGAAAATTAATATATCAGAGGAGATTCTAACCAAGGAAGGCGAGTTAACTGCAGAAGAATGGGAGATTATGAAAAAGCACCCGGAAACAGGTTACAGGATTGCCCGTGCTACAGAAGATTTCACCCACGTGGCCGATGATATTTTAGCTCATCACGAACACTGGGATGGGACTGGCTACCCGCAGGGCCTCAAAGGAGATAATATACCCCTGCTCGCTCGCATTGTGGCTGTTGCTGATGCTTACGACATCATGACCAGCGGCAGACCCTACCAAAAAACCCTCACTCAACCAGAAATTGCCGCTGAATTAAAGCGCTGCGCCGGAATCCAGTTTGATCCGGAGCTTGTGGAAATCTTTTTATCAAAAGAATAACGCTGCCAGGGGTGCAGCGCGGCTACCAACTTTCCAACTTCCCCCTTTCGGGGTTTGACCACACTGTAAAGCTTTGATGGGAGGTGATCTATTTGGATTATCAAAAAAACAAACAGGGCAACTTATTAAAAAATATGCCTGGTGGCTTTGCCTACTTTCAGGTGATCACAGATGATAACAATAACCCTGTTGATTTTGTTTTTCTGCAAATTAATCCCGCATTCACTAAATTGACCGGGCTTGATGAAGAGGTGGTCCTGGGCAAAAGGCTCACGGAAATCTACCCCGAAATAGAAGAGATAGACCTTGATATCCCGGCCATCTATAAACAGCTCCTTGAAACAGAAAAGCCGGTTCAGTTTGACAGCTATTTTG
>CAYWIY010000259.1:0-2564 GCA_964458455.1 uncultured Syntrophomonadaceae bacterium
AGGTAATTCCTTTTATCTTCAGCTTAAACCGGGCTTTCCGGGGAGCAAAATAGTTCCCATCCAGCTGAGTTAGCAAAACGTCGCCCGCTTTCCGCGGGTTCCACTCGCTCAGACCCAGGACATGCTGGGGTGTATCCCATCCCCAGATAAAGGGAAAGTAAACCTTAGCAGGGACCGAACCCCACCTTTTCATTTTAGCCCGCGGGTAATAAAGGCTGTTTTGTAACGCCCAGGCAGCCAGTTTCAATGTAGCCCTGGCGGGTTCCTTGTTTGCCTCGTAGGGTACAGGCAGACGCTCTTCAAAACGGGCCCAGCGCTTTTCCGTTCCGCCTATTAAACGGGGCAGGTTGCGCAGGGCTCTTTCAGCTCGCTTCACCAGGTTTGTATCACTATCGGCAGAGAAAGATATTATGACCGACCAGGTGGCTTTTTGGCCCGGTTTAAGTGCCACCCATTCCCCCTGCATTTCCTTTTTCCCGGTATAACTGCCCGAAGAGGGAAGAAAATAGGCATACATTTTCAATCCGGGTAACCGGTGGCAGCTTGACAGCTGCAAACCCGGTCCTTTTTGTTTAAAAAAATTAAATCCATTAAAATGAGGATAAGGGTTTTCTAAATCACGTCCCAGGGTCGGCATCAGAAAACAGGCCGGTTTAACCTTTGCTGCCGCATCTTCCCCGTTATCTTCCACTTCCCATTCAGTTTCAAACACGGCCAGGTTATACTGCACAAAATAAAGCCTGCTGTTCAATACGAAGTTTCCGTCACGGGCTTGTTCCTCAATACAGTAAGGGTGTAAATGGATTTTTCTTGATTGCGGAGCTTTAAAGTAAACACTGCCCTTATCGTCATAGAGGCAGGCTGCAAAATTATACAGACGGCCCGCGCCGAATGAAGCTATTGTGGCAAAAAGAGCGCTGCAGGAAGCTGGCCTTTTGTCATGCACCGCCTTGAAACCGCAGTGGCTTCCCAGGTCACTCAGCGGGGAACCACTGGTCGTTCCCACCACGTAGTTAGGCGCACCTGAACAATCGGCAAAAAATTTCTCCGGCCGGACGAGGTTTTGCAGCTGCCTGCTATAAAGGAGCCAGGCAAAAAGCAGTATTAATAATACTATTGGTAGAAAATACAGTTGAAACATACCTTTCTTAAAATACGGGATTATAGGCTAGCGAATAAAAAATCAATCAGCCGACCCTCTTTCAACCACATTATTATGTCAATTTATTCTGCATTATTATAATCCTTAAAACCCATTTAATAAAGAGTTATTTTACTCATGGATGAATTGGTTTTTGCAGATTACGGATTACTTTAATGGTAACATAAATATTGAACAAATCAAAATAATCGGGCCGATCAGCCGAGCATTCAGCGACCAGATGGTTCAGGTCTTAAATCATGACATTTCTCTAATGCAATAATGGATTTATCCAAACTCCGTAAGCGGTCTTTAACGACAAAGCACATTAGCGGAAGTATGATAAAATAGCCTTGTATGTTTTTTAGTTATACGCCGTTATTTTTATTATAAACATGTAATGGAGCCGCATATGAATACAAGCAAAGGCCTGCTGATGGTATCCTGCGCGGGAATATGCTGGGCAACCACCGGATTGTTTGGCACGTTCCTGTTCAGGGAAGGGCTGGACCCAATAAACGTAGCTTCAACCAGGAGCGTGCTGGCAGCAATCCTTTTCCTGTGCTTTCTTTTGGCTGCACATCCTAAAAAACTAATCGTCAGCCCAAAACAAATTTTCATGCTGGCCCTGGGCGGATTGGTCGGCATAGCAATCTTCAACATCTTCTACCTGAGTGCTATCGATGCGGCCGGGATGTCCACCGCGGTGGTGCTGCTTTACACTTCACCGGTCTTTGCAGTTGTATTATCCCGCATTTTCCTGGGCGAACCCCTCTCACGGATTAAAATTGCCGCTCTTGTTATCGCTTTTACCGGGGTTGTCATGGTGGCCGAAGCTTTTAATTTTTCCGCTTTTCTTGATAACCCCTACTCTGTCCTGCTGGGCCTTGGCGCCGGCTTATTCTTTGCCCTGTTAAGCGTTTTCGGCAAGTACCTGACCGGCTCAACCCATCGCCTGACAACATCTTTTTACTTGCTTTTTACCGGTTCCCTGTTCCTGGCTATTATTAGGCCTCCCTGGCTTGCAGTGATGGAAATTATCTCATCACCATCACTGCTGCTGGCCCTTACTGCGCTGGTGGTTATATCCACTTTCTCATCTCACTTCCTTTATATCTACGGGTTGAGTTACCTGGAAGCTGGAAAAGCCAGCATTGCTGTAGCTATCGAACCGCCGGCAGCAATTTTTTTAGCCTATTTTTTCCTGGGAGAAAGGCTTGCCCCCGTTCAATATGCAGGGGTTATCATGGTGCTGGCGGCAGTCTTCTTGCTTAGAATACCTGCAAAAAAAGTTAAAGAGTAACTTGACAGGCTACTTCCCGGGTATTGATAAAACTGCCGTTTATGAGAATAGTGTTCTTTAGATCTTTCAGGCCGGCTCGATCCGGCACAGGCAGTCATACAAAGCAGCCTGGGCTCCCAT
>CAYWIY010000260.1:0-2563 GCA_964458455.1 uncultured Syntrophomonadaceae bacterium
ACGGCCGGCAGACCGCCCTCCTCTCTATCAAAGCGGTCGAATACGACCCCTACAGACAGCAGTGGGAAAAAAGTTTAACCCGCTACCTGGCCTGGATTTGGCGCGCCGATAAAACCGGAAAACGCGGTGAAGCAGGGCTGCTTGTAAAAACATTAATGGATAAAGCTGACCAAAAAGTTGACCAGCGCAACCCGGCCAGGACCAGGGAACGTTTTGAAAAGGCCCTTGACAAGTTGCAGGAAGATAAGGTTATCTCCGGCTGGCATTATCAATCACCTGATGAAAGTATTGTTAGCAAACGCGGCTGGTGGAAAAAATGGCTGGAATGGAAAGTAATAATCCAGGCCCCAAAAGAACTGCTCTCCTATTACTCAAGCATTGAAAAGAAAAAGTGAGTTGGTAGTATTATCGTGTGCGAAACACAACCGTTTAATTGCACCTGGTAGTATTATCTTGTGCATTACCATAAGCGATCAAATAACCTGGTAGTATTATCGCGTGCATAAATAACCAGGTAAACAACCCCTCTTGTAGTATTATCACGTGCGAAATGTAGTATTATCCTGTGCCTTTGGTAGTAGCATCCCGTGCTATAGGTAGTATTATCGCGTGCATAAAAAAGCTGAAAGGCCCATTGTACATAGCTCTTTTAATCCTAAAAAGATTAATTATATTAACCATGCAGGGCGCTAATTTTAAATTAACGCCCTGCTGTTAGAATAATATAAAAGAAAGGGCTGGTGAAAAAGTGTGTATTTTGCAGTGTGAATGGAGATATCCTGTGCGTAATTAATAATATAAGAAAGGGTGTTTTATGTGCAATTAGAAGCCCTGAAAGACAAAATCAGCCTGCTCGATTACATCAAGCAAGCAGGCGGCCAGGTTGAAAAAGCCGGCCAGAACACTTTCCGCTTAAACCCCTGTCCTGTATGCGGACACAAAGACCACTTCACTATTTATCCGGATAACAACAGCTATTATTCTTTCAGCGGCTGCTGTGAAGGCGGTAGCATCATTGATTATTTGATTGAAGTAGAAGGCTTAGATAAAGCAAGCGCTATCGCTAAAACAAAAAGATTGGCCGGTGTAGAAGAAAATATAAATAAAAGTGAAGAAGAAAGAAATAATGCAGACCAAAAAGAAAACCCAAAACCAGAAATAAAAGAAAAGGAAAAGCAAGAAACAAGCACCCTGGTGAAAAAAGGGCAGATGCAGAAACACCAGACAGATTACTTTAAAGTAAGGGGATTGAGTGAAAAAACAATAGAAAAGTATAAATTAGGATATCTCCCCGGTGGCCACCGCTTCGGCAGTTCATTTAAATTTGTTTTACCGGTAAGCGAGCAATTCATTATTTTAAGAAGCGACAACGACCAGGATCGCTACCGCAATATCGGCAATACTGAAATATTAAATCTTAAATATCTAAAAGACCCTGCGTTAACGGAAAAACAAATCTTTATAACAGAAGGCTACTTTGATGCTTTAAGCTTAGAAGAAATTGGACAACCGGCAATCGGCTTAAATTCAACCGCCATGAGCGATACTTTAATCAACGTGATGCAGGAAAATAAAGATCGCTTAAAAGATAAACTATTTGTTTTAGCATTAGATGATGACCAGGGAGGCAAAGAAACTGCAGAAAAACTAAAAAAAGCAATGATTGAGATAAATCTAGCCTACGCAGATTTAGACTTAAAAGGCTATAAAGATGTTAATAGATACCTGATCGAAGATAAGGAAGGGCTGATAGAAAGCATCGAGTCCCTTCCCTTAAAAGGAACCCTGTATGAATACCTGCAAGAAGGTTTTGAATTAGATCAGCTTAAAAGGATCCAGGAACCAGATATCTTAACCGGCCTTTCAAACTTGGACTACACGTTAGGCGGCGGGATGTATCCCGGACTCTACGTATTAGGGGCAATCAGCAGCTTAGGTAAAACCGCACTTGCCCTGCAGATGGCTGATAAAATAGCAGCGCAAGGGATCAATGTTTTATTCTTCAGCCTGGAGATGGGACGCTACGAGATGACCTGCAGAAGCCTGGCCAGGGTTCTATTTGAAAAAGGCCAGGCGAAAGATATTACTACCGGGCACATCTTAAAAACAAACTACAAAGGGGAGGATATCTACTCTAAAGATTACTTCAAGAAAGCGATGGAATACTACAAAGAGGGCCCTGCCAAAAACCTAACCCTCGAAGAAGGAAACTACGAGTTAGATATAAATATGCTTAAACAGCGGGTTACAGAACACGTCAATTTGACCGGTAAAAAACCTGTAATCTTTGTGGACTACCTGCAGGTGCTGCGGCCGTTAGATTTAAGAATGACCGAAAAGCAGCATATTGATTTAACTATAGTAGAGTTAAAAAGAATCAGCCGGGACTTGGATGTGCCGGTGGTAGCAATTTCTTCGTTTAACCGGGCTAACTATAAGTCAGATGTTACATTCGAAGCCTTTAAAGAATCTGGCGCGATTGAGTATACAGCAGACGTGGTCCTGGCCATGCAGCTGAGAAAAAACGAAGACGATGATATCACCGAGGTAAAAAACAGAGAAC
>CAYWIY010000261.1:0-2558 GCA_964458455.1 uncultured Syntrophomonadaceae bacterium
CCTTTACCTTTACCCATCCTGGTTTCGGCCGGTTTTTCGGTTACCGGTTTATCTGGAAAAATGTTGATCCACACTTTTCCGCCTCTTTTAATCGACCTGGTCATGGCAATACGGGCCGCTTCTATTTGCTGGCTCGTTATCCAGGACGGCTCGAGGGCCTGCAGTCCATATTCGCCAAAGTGAACCATGGTGCCGCCTTTTGATCGGCCTTTCATCCGGCCGCGATGCTGACGGCGGTATTTTACCCGCTTAGGCATTAACATTAGCGTCTACCTCCTCTGCAGGTTTTTCTTCTCCGGGTTTTGGAGGCAGTATTTCGCCTTTATAAACCCATACTTTTACCCCGATGCGACCATAAGTTGTTTTGGCTTCCACGAAGCCGTAATCTATATCTGCACGCAAAGTCTGCAGAGGTACTGTCCCTTCGTGATAAGTCTCGTTGCGAGCCATTTCGGCACCGCCAAGCCTGCCGCTGCAGGAAATCCTTACCCCTTTGGCCCCGTTCCGCATGGTCCGGAAAACAGCCTGCTTCATTGCTCTCCTGAAGGCAATCCGCCTTTCAAGCTGTGAAGCAATGCTTTCGGCTACAAGCTTCGCATCCATTTCAGGTTTTTTGATTTCAATAATATTCAGGTGCACTTTCTTATCTGTCATTTTTTCCAGTTCCTTGCGCAAACTCTCCACGCCGGTGCCTCCCCGGCCAATTACCATGCCCGGCTTGGCGGTGTGGATATTGAGTCGCACATTATTGGCAGCTCTTTCAATCTCAACGCGTGATACAGAAGAACCTTCCAGCTTTTTTTGAATGAAGTCCCGAATCTGTAAATCTTCGTAGAGCTGGTTTCTATAATTCTTTCCTGAGAACCACCTTGCATCCCAGTCGCGGATAACACCGATCCGGAAGCCGATGGGGTTAATTTTTTGTCCCACGTTTAAACCCCCTTTCTTTCTTTAAGTACAACCGTAATATGGCTCATTCTCTTAAGAATCAGGGTTCTTCTTCCCCTGGCCCGTGGTTGGACTCTTTTCATGGTAGGCCCTTCATCAACATAAGCCTGATCGATATACAGTGAGCCCCGGTTCATTTCGTGATTGAATTCAGCATTAGCCGCCGCGGAATTAACCACTTTGGCTACCGGCTCAGCCGCCCCTTGCGGCGTGTACCGCAGTATGCTCAAAGCTTCATCGAGATTTTTATTCCTGATCATATCGATTACTGCTCTCGCTTTACGCGGCGCAACGCGTACATAGCGAGCTTTTGCTTTTGCTTCCATTAATCATCCTGCCTCCTCTACCCTACTTAATGGTTGTAGAGCGTTCGGTATGATGCCCGTGTCCCCGGAAGGTGCGGGTTGGGGCAAATTCTCCCAGTTTATGTCCAACCATATCTTCACTAATGAAGATTGGCACATGCCTTCTTCCGTCATAAACCGCAATCGTATGCCCAACCATTTCAGGGAAAATAGTAGAACGGCGGGACCAGGTTTTAACAACCTTCTTTTCTCCCTTTTCGCTCATCCGTTCAATTTTTTTCATCAAACTGGCCTCTACATAGGGGCCTTTTTTCAGTGAGCGCGACAATCTAAACAACCTCCCTTTCGGCCGCCTGACGAAGGTTTTCCCTTACCAGCAGGCATTCCTCCTCAAAACGGCTCCTACTACTTCTTCTTTTTGCGGCGGCGGACAATGTCTTTGTCTGATTCTTTCTTCTTCCGCCGGGTTTTGTATCCCAGGGTCGGCTTGCCCCAGGGAGTGACCGGACTTGGCAATCCAATCGGCGCCCTTCCTTCACCGCCACCGTGGGGGTGATCGCAGGGGTTCATAACCGAGCCTCGTACTGTCGGCCTTCTGCCGAGCCAGCGGCCGCGGCCGGCTTTACCGATAGTCAAGTTCTCATGCTCGACGTTACCAATCTGGCCAACGGTAGCCCGGCAATCCAGAGGAACCAGGCGTACTTCTCCGGAAGGCAGGCGGATATGAGCTTTTTTTCCTTCTTTCGCCGCCAGCTGGGCGGCTGTTCCTGCTGAACGTGCCAGCTGCCCGCCTGCACCCTGCTTCATCTCGATGTTGTGGACAAATGTCCCCACCGGAATCGAGCGCAGGGGCATTGCGTTCCCGGGCCGTACTTCAACTTTGTTCCCGGAAATCACTTTCTGACCGCTCCGGAGCCCCATCGGGGCCAGGATATAGCGTTTTTCGCCGTCGACATAATGCAGTAAAGCTATATTTGCCGTCCGGTTGGGATCATATTCAATCCCTGCTACCTTCGCCGGTACGTTATCTTTATCGCGTTTAAAATCAATAATCCGGTAACTTCGCTTATGGCCGCCGCCCCGATGGCGAACTGTCATCCTGCCGTAAGCATTCCGGCCCGCTTTTTTGCTAAGTGGCGCCAAAAGCGATTTTTCCGGCTTTTTCTTAGTTATTTCTTCAAACGTCGATACGGTGGCAAACCGCCGCCCCGGTGAAGTGGGTTTAAAACGTTTTACAGCCATTGCAGTGTTCCCTCCTTCTTAGCGGCTTTCAAACAGCTCGATCGGCTTGCTGCCTTCGGCCAG
>CAYWIY010000262.1:0-2553 GCA_964458455.1 uncultured Syntrophomonadaceae bacterium
CATCACCCTGCCCCATGCCATCTCGCGCAGCGGCCGCAGCCAAAAGCCGCCAGGCACTGAGCAGGAAGCCAGGACGGCCCGGGTCATCGCCGTTACCAGCGGCAAAGGCGGGGTGGGAAAAACTACCGTCTCCATCAACTTAGGCGTAGCCTTAAGCAGGATGGGCTACCGGGTTTGTTTGATCGATGTCGACCTGGGCACAGCCAATATCGAGTTTTTGCTTAACTTAAATGCCCCCTACAATATCGCCCACCTGCTAAAGGGCGAAAAAGATATCGATGAACTCCTGATCAAAGGCCCGGAAAACATGCTCATCCTGCCCGGCGCCTCGGGCCTTGAGCACCTGGCCAACTTAAACCAGTGGCAGTTCACCCGCCTGGTCAACTCCTTCAACAAGCTTGACCAGATCTGTGACATCGTCATCTTGGACACAGGCGCCGGCATTTCTGCCAACGTGACCAACTTCCTCGTCGCAGCAGACGATGTTATAATCGTCACCACCCCCGATCCCCACGCCGTCCTTGATGCTTACGCCCTGATCAAGACGGCCGGCCAGAAAAGAGAGGGCCTTAAAATTAATTTGATCATCAACATGGTCGAAAAAGCAAGCGATGAGGCCCGGGTGAAGATGAACCTGCTAAATGCCTGCCAGACCCACCTCAGCCAGCCCCTGACCTACTTAGGCGCGATACCTGAAAGTAAAACTGTGATCCGCTCCATCAGGGAAATGGAGCCTTTCATCAGCCGCTACCCGCAGTGCTCGGCCGCAGCCGGGTTTAATGCTATCACCTCCCGCCTGGCCGGCTCAAAGCTAAAACAGGAGCCCGCAGGCGATCAAAAAGGCCTGCGCCGCTTCATCGGCGAACTGCAAAAACTGTTCAACGCCAGCGGGGAATAAAAAGAACAGTAAAATATTTTCTTCTTGGCAGGATATTTATTGCCCGTGGTTGAAATAGAAAGAGCAGTAACAGGGAGTTATGTAAATAGGTGGTGGGTTTGATGGAAGAAGAAATTAGCCTGGTGGAAATAGGGCAAATCCTCTTAAAACGCTGGAAGCTTTTAGTATTTCTCCCCCTGCTTGCAGCTGTACTGGCCTACGGGGTGAGCCTTTATACCTATACACCCGAATATGTGTCTTCTTCCACCCTGATCGTAATGCCCTTTACCGAAGAAGTAGAAGGCAGCGGGGTAATCCGCCACGACGTGCAGTCCACCCGCCAGGTAGTGGAAAGCTGCCGGGAGTTGACCATGAGCCACGACAGCATGCAGAGGGTGATCGCGGAACTGAACCTGCCCTATGACTCCGGCAGCCTGCAAGACAGGGTAGAAATCGAGGTGACAAGCGATACCACCACGGTCAGCGCCAGCGATTCTAACCCTGAGCGTGCTTACGAGATCACCACCCACGTCACCGGCATACTGATGGAATACATTAGCGATACCGCCCGCCTGGAAAACGTGCAGCTTTTAAACCCGGCCCAGGTGCCCGAAGCGCCAGTCAACCACAGCTTTCAACTTAACATAGCCGTAGCCTCAGTTCTGGCTTTGATGATCGGCGTGGCCTTGGCGTTTCTGTTCGAGCATCTGGATAATACCATCAAAACGGCTGAAGACGTGCAAAAATATTTAGGTGTGCAGGTTTTAGGAGTAATCCCCGATTTCGAAGATGAAGGCAGGCGAAAACAATAATGTTTAACAGGCGTAAAGAAAAAGAAGAAGAAATTTCTGGTGTGGCCATCACCAGCGGGCGCTCTGCGGCCTCGGAAGCCTACCGGACGCTCAGGACCAACATCCAGTTCATGACTTTAGACAACCTGACCAAATCGCTCCTGGTGGTCGGGGCTCACCCCGAGTGCGGCAAGACCACCACCGTGACCAACTTGGCATTAGCCCTGGCCCAGGCCGGCAGCTCAGTTTTGATCGTCGACACCGATTTAAGGCGTCCCAAGATGCACAACATTTTCGGCTGTAAAAACTTCTTCGGCCTGACCTCAATGCTGATCGAAAGCAACCTGAACATGAGCGCCGCCCGCCACAAAACAGGGAACCCCAACTTAGACATCCTGCCCAGCGGGCCTGTTCCACCCAACCCGGCCGAACTATTAGCCAGCCGTAAAATGCAAAAAGCGCTCAAAGAATTTCAAAGCCGTTACGATTACGTGGTCCTCGACTCCCCGCCGCTGTTGAACATGGCCGATGCCTCTATTCTAGCCCGTCTGGCCGATGCCACAGTCCTGGTGGTCGCCTACGGCGAAACCACCAAGGAAGAAGCCCAGAAGGTGCACCAGCAGCTGCAGCTGGCCAAAGCCAATATGATCGGTGTGATTATAAACGGTATCCCGCCCCACCAGGATCCCTACAGCTACTACGGCTACTACCAGGAAGAGCAGGCGGAAAGAAAAAGCAGGGGCAAAAAGAAGAAAAAGAAGCAGTACGAAAGAGAAGAAGATAAAGACTTCGACATCGTCTTCGACCCGGACGAAGCCTACAAGGATTTATAGCATTTCTTTTGAAGAATTCATATTCATCACCACCTGACAGTGTATTTCATGG
>CAYWIY010000263.1:0-2551 GCA_964458455.1 uncultured Syntrophomonadaceae bacterium
GAGGATGTTCACCTTGTGAACTGTAAGAGCTTTAAAGCTAGTGGTTGTTAATAACAAATCTTAAGAAATATATAAAAAGCCCTGGTCTGTTGGGTAATGCTTTAAAAAGAAGCTGATGCTTAATTCATGGTGTCAGGTCCGAAAGGCGGCCCGAATATTTCCCAGAAGCGCCTGAAGCGTTCCTCCAGTTCTTCCTGCCAGGACTTTTTTTTATAATCAGCATCCTGCAGGTAACAGAAATAATCGCGGGCAATTTTCGCCCGGGCCATCTGCTGACTTATATTTTTAGACGAAAAAAGACTGGGCACAGCCTGCCCGCCTTCTAAATGGATAAAACACTGGGGTTCTTCCCTGCCCGGGGTGCCGGGAGCATCTTTAACCTCAACTATGGAGTCTAAGTTAACGTAACCGATGGCCCCGTCGTAAAAGCCTAAGGGTGATCGCGTTTTTACAGAGATAAAGACCAGAAAACGGCTGAAACAGATCGGGACGTACTGGCTGCAGGCCAGGTAAGTGCCGTAGTTCCTGCGCAGCGCTTCCAGATCTACGTTAAACTGCCTGGCAATGTATTTAAGCAGGGACCTGGTCCGCCGATGATCGATGATCACTTCCCCCTTTTTAGTATATATCTTAGTTGCATTGCCCCCGTTAGGACCGTAGCACGGCTCGAGAGCACATATTTTATTGTATTCACTTTTCAATGCTTCTATCTCCTTTTTCTTTGAGTTATAGGCAGACCAGGGCCTTTTTGCCCGTTGCGGTTAAATAATTGAAACCCACTCAACACCTCCTTTTTCC
Organism: uncultured Syntrophomonadaceae bacterium; assembly: GCA_964458455.1. Taxonomy (GTDB): domain Bacteria; phylum Bacillota; class Dethiobacteria; order DTU022; family DTU022; genus B1SED10-74M. The sequence continues at coordinate 799 of CAYWIY010000263.1, forward strand.
TCATTTCTGACGGTAGTGAAATAAAACACAATAGCTATATTATCTCTATCTAAACAATAAGTCAATATAATTTTAATAAAAATTCTAGTGTTCTTAAAAATATAATTGTAGGTTATAAATTGTACCGCTTACTAAATCCTCTAACCTCGTCAATTAACTATTCACTTAATGCAAGTAGTAAGTCTACTGGGCTTTTACCTTCTAATTTAGAAAACAAATAGCCTTTTGTCTAAAGTGGCAGATCCCGGCTACAATGGGCCTACCTTACAGAAAAGGAGGTGAAAAAAAGATGGCGGTAAACGTTACCCCGGTAAGCGCAAGGCTGCAGTTGAGGTTGAACACAGGGCTCGATGAAAACTTCGACCCGATCTACCGGACCCGTTCCTTCTCCAACGTGAAGACCGGGACAGACAACGAAGACCTGTTCACGGTGGCCCAGGAAATCGGCGGCCTGCAGGAGCATACCTTAAGCGCGGTACGCCGGATCGACGAAGTGGAACTGGAAGCGAGCTAGAAAGGTTAACAGGTTTAAAAACTATTAAGAAAGGAGGCACTTAAATGGCAGAAACCCTGCAGATGACTTTTAGGAACGAGCTGGGCAGGATGAGCACCATCTCGATTGCCGACCCGGACCCGGAGTTAACCGGCGAAGATATCACCCCGGTGATGGACTCGGTTATCGATAAGAACATCTTCGATACCACAGGCGGCGATTTGGTGGAAAAAGTCCGCGCCCAGGTAGTCACCCGCACCGTGGATGTCCTCGAGGAATACTAGGGGCAGGTTTTAGGTTGAGGGGCCGGCAGGGGGCGTTAGCGCCCCCTGCCTCTTTAAAAGAATTTGTTTTAGGGGCCTTAAATATTTCTGGCAAAGGAGGTGTTGGCTTTTGATGATTGAAGAGGCGGTTGCCCTGATCGGCAACTTCGGTTTCCCGGTGGCGGTGAGCATGTATTTACTGGTGCGACTGGAGGGAAAGCTGGAAACGCTGACAGAAAGCATCCACTCGCTTTCTGAAGCGCTGATCAGGCGTTAATTTATAAGCCCGGCAGCAACTGCCGGGCTAAAAAAATCAAGGAGGAAAATCACTTATGGGGAAACCGGTTGTTTTACTAGACCCCGGACACGGGGGGTACGATCCGGGGGCTGTTTACCACGGGTTAGAAGAAAAAGCGTTAAACTTACAGCTTGCTTTAAAACTTACCGGGTTGCTGGGGGGATTAAAAGTCCTATTGACCAGGGACCGCGATGTTTTCGTCTCGCTGGCAGACAGGGTGGCGATGAGTAAGCGGGCAGAACCAGATCTTTTTTTGTCCCTGCATGCGAATGCAGGCGGGGGACACGGCTTCGAGTCTTTCATCTACAGCGGGCTGGCGCCTGCGAGCAGGGCAGAAAAGATCCAGGGAAAACTGCACGGTGAAATCATTGAATCTCTGGGCCCTTATGAGATCCGCGACCGGGGCAAGAAGCAGGCGACCTTTTACGTTTTACGGCATAACCCGGCCCCGGCGGTGCTGATCGAATCACTTTTTATCGACAACGCCAGGGAAGCGGAGCTGTGGGGAAGTAAACAGTTTGTTGATACGCTTGCCGGCGGGGTGGCTGCAGGAGTTTATAAGGCTTTGGGCCTGCCGCCCGGCGGCAGTGAACAGGAAGAGCAGCAGGCCGGGAGGGAACTTATCCCTCCCGGCAGCTCCCTTTTTACTGTGCAGGTGGGGGCGTTTTCCTACATCGAAAACGCCAGGCAGAGGCTTAA
>CAYWIY010000264.1:0-2540 GCA_964458455.1 uncultured Syntrophomonadaceae bacterium
ACATAAAGATAAAGCCACTACCTTCCACATTAAGCGTGTCATGGCTGACATGACCGCATGCCTGGCACTGCACGCAGTTGGCTGGGCACCACCAGTATCTGATAACAGGTACGTACAACAGCTTCGCAATGCCTTCATGGCTAACCCGAAGCTACTGACATTCTCCGCATACAACAGCGAGAAATACCTGCGTGAACTCGCTGTTTAATTTACCCTGCACTACGGGGAGAGGCGCTCGCCTCTCCCCCATTCTTTTTATCTTCTAATTATCTTCTAATTTTTATCAAGAGGTATCCCCTATCTCTTATCATTCCCACCTTATCAAGACCACTTAGCACCACATAATTTTTAGAAAGGGTTGTCTTATGTATAAGTTACTCAGGAGATATAATTTACTTAGGTTATTTATGTACTTGATCATTGTAACGACCCCATACACTTACCGCTTTTAACGGAGAGGGCCAGGGTTCTCTTCAGTCGGCTGGCTAAATGAAACTTTTGAAAGGAGCATCGGCATGATTGTGTACTCTACCAGGCAAAGAAAAATCGTAATAGAAAACGACAAAGGCACTTTTAAGATCAGCCCTAACTTTATCAAGCCTGAATGCCTGCTTAATATATTGTTCAACACAATCACGCATGAAGACAAGAAAGATATAGCTTTCGGATACCAACGTGAAAAAGATTTGGAGAATAAGTTTAATAACCTGCTTGATATAACCATTTAAAAGGAGTTTTATTATGTTTGACCCTCTTAACCCTAAAGATCCCATGAAAATTACTATCAAAAAACATCCTGAGAAATTTGATCTATACAAAGCATCAGGCGTTGGCCTCAACATGGATACTGTTTATTACTGTGGCGATTTAGTTGATCAAAACCCTGTTTATATCTTCTGCAATACCGATGCTGACAATTACCAACTTTTAAGGCTGACACACCCTCAATACCTCAGGCTTCAAGCTGAAGGCAAGCTTGTCTTTATAAAACGCTGCGACTGGAGTGATCACCTTGCTTGATTACAAACAGGAATCCATGACTGAAAGCATTACCGTTGATGAGGTTAAGCAAAAAAGAAAGCTTATCCCTGTTTACCAGGTTCAGCTAGTAAGGGATGGCTCAGTTAAAACCTGCGATAAAAATATAACCACACCCAGGCAAGCCTTTGATATTTTAATAGAATACCTTGATGGTGCAGACCGTGAAACATTTGTTATACTTTTGCTTTCCACCAAGAATAATATTATCGGTATTAATACAGTATCAGTTGGTTCTTTGAGCGCCTCCATCGTTCACCCAAGAGAGATATTCAAGCCTGCTTTCCTGTGCAATGCAGCAAGCATTATCTTGTCGCACAACCACCCTTCCGGTCACCCTGACCCCAGCCAGCAAGACTTAGAGGTTACACGCAGGCTAATAGATGCCGGCAATTTACTGGGCATCACTGTCCGCGACCATATTATTATCGGTGACAATACATTCTTCTCGTTCAGAGAGAAAGGACTGTTGTAAATGTATAAGTTTTACGAAATCAACGCTAAAGATGTTAAAAATGTAACCGACCTGGCAAATAATGATGCCCATATGATTTCGCTTGTATACAAATACGTGTTTGGCATTGACCTGAATAGCCTCGATACAAATATAGATGCAAAGCATTACAGGATATCAAAGAAACTTGCTCTTTACCTTCTTGATTGGGCTAAAAACAACCTCGATGTTAACATAAGCGAGATGCATATGCTGTGGCTTCAGCTCGGCCCGTCAGCAAGAGACCACTTAGATTTTTACGAGATTGAAATATACTCTCCAAAGGCGGTGTATCAATAATGGCAACAGCTTCCCTGGTTTATGACAGCAAGCGTGAATGTTTTTATATATTTCTTGACGGCGTTAAGATGTCAGAAATTCACAGTATCTATGATGCCTTCAATTACTTTGACCTTGCTATGCATGATGCTGATATGAAACATTTTCTCTCAAAGGAGACATCAACATGAAGAACATTATGTACCCTGACACCAACTGCACTGAAGGCATTACAATAATAGGCAATGGTCACTGGAGACTTATTGTTTATGCTGTACCTGAATGGGATGACGACAACGAATTACACTCATGCTTTCGCTACAAAGGTGAGCTGTATTTTCTCGAAGAGTTCATGCGCATACAAGAATATTTTCCTGCTTGGATGCATGAGTTCCACGGTCACATGAACGACACCTTCTTCAGCGGTTTATTGATTAAACTATCTGATTGTGGTGATGCTGTGCAAGTTTATAGATTTTATAGCTAAAGGAGGAAGTATATTGTTTACCAAAAAGCATTTCACCTGTATAGCTGAAATAGTTAAAAATTCTACTGATTCCAGCAAAAAAATAGACAGGGAACAGTTAATCGAAGAGCTGTCTTCCTTTTTCAAGAATCAAAATCCTAATTTCAATCAGTATAAATTCATAGAAGCCTGCATACCTGATGAGGAGGTTTACTTCAATGGTTAATATTTATTATCTCTGTAATGATACCGGAAAAGTTTTAT
>CAYWIY010000265.1:0-2529 GCA_964458455.1 uncultured Syntrophomonadaceae bacterium
TGCATTTCCGGGGTGGTGGTGATCAGCGTTTTGATGCCGCGCTCTTTTAAAAACTCCACGTCACTGCTGGTAACAGTATTGGTCACGATGATTTTGCCTGGAAGCATGGCCGGCATGTAGCGGTGGATAAAATGAAAGTCCCCGGCTATGATATCGTTTTCCATGAAGTAGCGGACATAACGGGGTTTAGTTGAGGTCTGCTTGTTGCCGGTGGGATAAATCATTGTAAAGGGCAGTTGTCCCACCAGGGGCGCAAAAACACGGGCAATCGCTGCTAAGGCGGTCAATGAATGAAGGGGGATGGGCACGTTAAGGACATAAAGCAAATCGCCGTAAGTCATTGTACAGCCTGCTTTCTCAAAAGCCTGGGCCATCCCGAGGCGATCCATGGCGGACATCAAAAGGACCTTTTTGGGAGCATCAAAAAGATCCGTATCCTCCATAAGCTGTTCAATAGAGCGGCGTTCCAGGGTGTTTTTTAAACCGGACCCGTCCACAATCGGTGTTTTTTGGGCAGCCCGCGAAATTCGCCTGGCATCCCTGAACTCATAGCGGCGATCAACGGCATAAATATAGAGGTCCATTCCACCCAGGCCGAAAGCATCTACCTCGCCGTCCAGTTCCCTGATGATATCGATCATTTTGTTCATGTCACCATCGGTGCCAATCCGCTCAATTTTAAACTGCTCTCCCTTTAAATCAATAGTAACGACATGATCTCTTGATGACGATCCCAGGCTAATTCCCACTATGCGTTTCAAGTTTGTTGTTCTCCTTTCTCTTCTTTTCTATGACCATGTCCAGGGTCTTTTTCAACTGCTGCGGCTCCAGGAACCGGTCTTCCCGGATCGGGGTTGGGCCAAGGTTGATATAGATAATCTGGATATCGAGCAGGGCTTCTGCAAGCTGGTGCCACCTTTCGGACGATATCATAATCAAGGTATCAAATTCACGCAACCGGGCAATTAAATCAAACATCCGGTTGAAGAAATCAAGGGCTTGCTGGTCACGGACCATTTCCCACCGGTCCCGGTTGTTAAGCAGCAGGTAAAAATCAAGCCCATAAGACTGGCATATATCTGATAGCTGCTCGGTGTTTTCCAGGGGGAAGCCAATTACGGCTACCCGGTTGCCCTTGCGGATTTCACCTGTAGCCTCAAGGCGGGACACGAAGCTGCGGTCCAGGTGCAGGCGCCTGGCCGTTTCTTGCTGGGAAACACCCTTCTCCCGCAGGTCCAGCACTTTTTCCACCAGCCTGGTGGCCTTGTCCAGGCTGATCATTTTTTCACCGACCCGGAATATTCGTTCAGGTTGCAAAATAAGTCCATCCCTTTGTGCACAAGTTTGTGATCGCTATAATTTTAGCACTAAAGCAGCCCCGTATCAACGAATTTATTAGAAGGCGAATGCCGAAGCAACCAGAGAGGAGGCCTGCAGCTGAGCCGCTGCCATTGCCTTTAGTGGGCCCTCAACCAATCCAAAATACAGCACAGGCCTTAGCAGACACAGCTTTATTTTATCTACCCAGGGACCGGCGGTAATCGTGAAGTATTTTTTCCATGTCTTCATAACTGGAAGCACGGTTTAACTGCTGCCGGGCGTAAGCAGCACCCGGGAAGCCTTTAATATACCAGGCAGCATGCTGCCGCATTTCCTTTACCGCAACCCTTTCTCCCTTTAAAGCACAGAGCAGGGACAGGTGCCGCAACGCCATAGCAACAACCTGTCCTAAAGAAGGGGAGGCAGGCTGGTCCTTGTTTTTAAGCAATGCCAGGGTGGCAGAAATAATCCACGGGTTACCCATGGCCGCCCGGCCGATCATAATTCCCTCACAGCCGCAGTAAGATAACATCTCTTCAGCTTTCTCAGGCGAATCGATATCACCGTTACCGATCACGGGAATGGCAACATTTTCTTGTACCTGCCTGATAATTTCCCAGTCGGCGCTGCCACTGTAGCCTTGAGTAACCGTGCGGCCGTGGACGGCAACAGCGCTGATGCCGGCAGCTTCCGCCCGGCGAGCGATCTCAACTGCACTGGGCGAAGTTTCATCCCACCCTTTGCGCAGTTTTACAGTTACCGGCAAAGACACAGCTCCGACCAGCGCATTGAATATTTCGCTGCACAGGACAGGATTGCGAAGGAGCGCTCCGCCTTCATTGTTACGGGTAATCTTGGGCGTGGGACAGCCCAGGTTTAAATCTATAAAGTCAACACCGTGCTCCTCAAGCTTAAGCGCAGCCCTGGCCAGGATTTGCGGGTCTGCTCCAAAGAGCTGGAACCCTATGGGGCGCTCTTCTTCGGTGTAATAAAGCAGGTTGTATTGGCGGCTGGCGTTGTATAGAAAGCCTTTGGCGCTAATCATCTCCGAGTAGAGAAGGGGACAACCCTGTTCTTTGGCCAGCAGGCGAAAAGGGTGATCGGTTACACCGGCCATTGGGGCCAGGGCCAGGGCGGGACTCACTTCAATAGGGCCAATTTTTAAAACCTGTTCCGTCGGCATCACCTGAATCACCATCATCATCTTAT